>NZ_JBEXDG010000020.1:0-162793 GCF_040605635.1 Dactylosporangium sp. NPDC005555 | reverse complement strand
CTCGAACAAACCCTCCCCAACCGCCGCAACCGCATCAGCGACCGCACCACCAAACCACCCGGCCGCAAACAACGAAGCTGGACAGCAACCTTCACGGTCACCATCCAGCCCCATCCATCACCCTGAACGCTTAACTCACCGGCATTGACCTATGACTGCACAAGGTCTTCCGGATCACGGCGCACAACGCGACGGGCGCCCCTGGTGAACCAGGGGCGCCCGCCTTTGCTCACCGCAGCGTCAGGAACTGCCGCCCGGCTGGAGCACGCCGTTCACCGTGAGGGTGTACGGCGCGTACTGCTGGACCTGCTCCGTCGGCTCGTCGTAGGCGACGACCGCCACGACCTTCGGGAACAGCGACAGCAGCGCCAGCTGGATCCAGTTCAGCTGGATGCTGTTCTTGCCGGTGAACTCGAGCTGCCACGCGAAGTGGTTGCCCTCGTCGATGCCGACGAGCTTCACGTGCCAGTTCTTGACCTTGACCGGCTGGATCTCCGTCGGCGAGTCGAACGGCGCCAGGCTGGAGCCGTCGCTCAGCGTGGTGCCGCCGAGCTTGATGTCGTCGATGAGCAGGCCGCCCTCGTTGACACCACCGTCGCTGACGTAGCGGAAGCCGAGCAGGATCGACTTGCCCGCGTACGCGGACAGGTCGTAGCTGTGCGGCTCGAACCCGGTCGTCGTGCCGTTCAGGCCCGGCCCGAGCGGCGCGTCGACGGTCCTGTCACCGGGGATCGCGGCGTAGGTCGTGCCACCGTCGGTGGAGACCACGACGTAGCCGTAGTCGTAGCCGAGCTCGGCGCCGTACTTCGCCTGGAAGGCCAGCGTCGCGTTGGTGGCGGGGACGGTCACCGGGATGACCGCGGTGGCGTCGGTGTTGTTGGCGTTGCCCGAGAACAGCACCGAGTTGCCCGGCCGGTCGGGGTCGTTGTTCACCAGCGTCCAGGCCAGCGGGACCGCCGGCAGCTGGGCCGCGCCCGTGAACTTCAGGGACCGCAGGTCCTTGCCCTTGATGGCCGTGCCGGTCTTCTGCAGCAGCACGTAGTCGGCGCCGTTGGGGGCCGCTCCGGGCACGCTGTAGCTCTGGGTGTTCGCCAGGTTCACCGAGGAGCGGACGCTCTTCGACGTGACCTTGGACTTGTCGGCGCCGAGCACGAGGCTCCAGCGCGAGTCGTCCAGGAGCTTGTCCAGCAGCACCGACGACTGGTAGTCGTGCAGCACCGTGTACGCGTCCTTGGCGCCCTCGGCCTTCACTGCCGCGTCGACGCTCTTGATGCCCTGCAGGGCGGCGTCGCGGTGCAGCTTCTCGATGATGTCCTGACCGTAGTGGTCGTAGAGGTACAGCAGGAACTGGTATGCGTTGCCGTAGTCGGCGAGCACACCGGCGCCGCTGCCGCCCTCACCCCAGAGGTTGAGCGAGTTCTGGGAGCCACCGCAGTCGCGGGGGTTGGGGTTGAAGGGTGTCTGCACCGGGCCGTAGCCCTGGAAGCAGTACAGGTGGCTGTCGCCGCCCTTGTCGTAGACCGTCTTGGTGCCGTCGACGTAGCCGGTGAGCGTCTGCGCGAAGTCCGCGAGACCCTCGTTGAGCCACGTCGTCTCGTTCGGGTCGACGTAGGACAGCAGCAGGTGCTGCCACTCGTGCGCGAACGTGCCCTCGTACAGGGTCGGGCGCGCCGGGCGGCTGGTGCAGACGTCGCTGGAGGGCGCGTCGACGGGGTTCGCACCGGTGCGGTGCTCCCAGTCGAACGCGTCGATCGTCATGACGTTGCGGTCGAACAGTTCGTTGAACTGGGTGGAGAAGAAGCCGGCGATGTAGGTCGTCGCGGCCGGGAACGTGTAGTAGTTGTCGTCCCGGACGTTGTCGACCAGCGTGACGGTCTTCTCGCCGCCGCCGGTGTACACGCCGCCGTTGCCGTTGGCGTCCGGGCCGAGCAGCGCGTTGCTGCCGTCCCGGTTCGGCGGGGTGCTGAAGGCCGCGGTCTCCTTCGGGTACATGTTGGTGTCGAACTCGTGGATGAAGTTCGCCACCTGCTCGTCGGTGACCGTGGTCGTGTTCGGCACCGCGTTACGGCAGTCGCCCGCCGGGAACGAGGTGTCGACGGCGACCCAGACCTCGATGTGCTCGCCGGCACCACGAAGGACGTAGTCCTTGCGGTACAGCCGGCCCTGGTAGTCGTCCGAACCCAGCCACTGACGGACCGTGCCGACGGCCGGGGTCTCCCCCGCCGCCAGCGAGCGCTTCTGCGCCGGCTTCGCCATCTTCGACGTGTCGACCAGCTTGCCGTCCAACGTGAACTGCGTGCGGGTCATGTGCCGCGTGTCGGACGTCTTGCTCGCACTGGACGCCGCAGGCGCCTTGACCGGGGCCGCCGACGCCGGGGAGCCCGGCAGGGCGACGAGCACCGGCGCGGCGAGGACGACGACCGCGGTCGTGACCAGGCGTGTTCGCACCATGAAGCCTCCTCAAGTCGGCCTGCCGCACCGGACGGGGGTGACCGCGACCGGAAGCGGGCAGACCGCCCGTGATGATATTGACAACGCACACTATCGCCGCGGCACCCATCGGCGACGGTCGCATCGAAGTGCGAGGGTATGAGCGAGGGATACCCATGCATTCAGGGGCGTCAATTGACTGATTCCGTCGGGCAGGTCCGGCTCCACCGTGGATCCGTGATCGACCTCGACGCCGGCCCGCCGGTCGCGGCCGCCCCGCCGGTGACCGCTCAGCAGGCGGGTGCCGCGCCACCGGACGTCGAGGAAATGCAGGCGTGGTCGCCCATGCGATACGACACCCTCGCAGCCAACCAACGACATCGATGATCGTCAGATATATGGCGTGGGACGGTCCGCGGCCGACCGGCAGGTCCGGGCCGCCGACCGGCGCACGTCACGGGCCCCGGGGCAGCCTGCCCGGCGTCTAGGATCGATGGATGCGGGAGCCCTTGACCGTCGCGGTCGCGCAGCCGGAATGCGACGCCTATGACGTGGCGGCCAACGCGGCCACCCACGCCGCCGTGGTCCACGCGGCGGGCGCGCGGGTCGTCGTGTTCCCCGAACTGTCCCTGACCGGCTACGAGCTCGACGCGGATGTCGTGCCGCCGGAGCACGAGGCCCTTTCCGAGCTGCTCACCGCGTGCCGGGACACCGGCACCCTCGCGCTGGCCGGCGCCCCGGTCGACGGCGACGGCGGGCCGTTCATCGGGATGCTCGCCGTGGACGGCCTCACGGGCGCCGTCACCGTCGCCTACCGCAAGGTCTACCTGGGCGGGCACGAGCGGCGCCGCTTCCGGCCCGCGGCCGGCCCGGCGGTCGTGACCGTCGAGGGCCGGCGCCTCGGACTGGCCCAGTGCAAGGACACCGGCGTCCCGCGGCACCAGGCCGACACCGTGGCGCTCGGCATCGACGCGTATCTCGCCGGCACCTGCAGGTCCGCCGAGGAGGCCGACGAGCAAGCCGAGCGCGGCGCCCGCATCGCCGTGGCGCACGGGGTGTGGGTCGCGTTCGCCAGCTTCGCCGGCCCGACGGGCGACGGCTACACCGAGACCGCCGGCCGCTCCGCCATCTGGTCCCCGGACGGCACCCCGGTCGCCCGGGCCGGCAAGGACCCGGGCACCTTCACCGTCGCCACCATTGCCTGACCCGCCGCCCGCCGCGGGCTTCGTGTCGGCACAGATCATGGGAGGCACGCGGAAGGTGGGTGCCGTAGCGTGGGGGCGGTGAGCGGGGCCGACTTCGTGAAGCTGCGGCGCACCTCGGCGGCGGCGGACGCGGCGCGCGCCATCCAGGAGATGATCGTCGACGGGCGGCTCACGCCCGGGCAGCGGCTGCCGCCGGAGCGGGAGCTCGCCGAGCTGCTCGGCATCAGCCGGCCCACGCTGCGCGAGACGATCCGCTCCCTGCAGGGCCTCAACATCCTGGAGAGCCGGCACGGCGCCGGCACGTTCGTCGCGGCGCTGTCCACCGCGGCCCTGCTGGAGCCGATGCGCTTCGTGATGGCCCTCAACGAGCGCACGATCGGGGAGCTGTTCGAGGCGCGGCTGCTCCTGGAGCCCGCGCTCGCCGCCCTCGCCGCGCAGCGGGCCACCCCCGGGCAGGCCGCCGCGATGCGGGCCGCGATCGGCGGCGACGACCAGGTCGAGGCCGACCTGGTGCTGCACCGGCTGATCGCCGAGGCGGCCGGCAACGCGCTGCTGGCCGCCATGCTCGAGTCGCTGTCCGGCCTCGGCAGGTCCAGCCGGTCGATCACGGCGGAGCGACCCGGGGTTCGCCGGCGGACGGCCGACGACCACGAGGCCATCGTCGACGCCGTCGAGCGGGGCGACCCCGACGCCGCGCGGACGGCGATGACGGCCCACCTCGAACGCATCGCCGCGGTGGCAGGATTGGCTTGACCACTTGGCCACTGCGTCCGTACCGTGGCAGCCCATGAGACTTGCCCGGCTTGGACCGTCCGGTGCCGAACGACCCGTGGTGCTCGACGCCGAGGACGTGCCGCGGGACGTGTCGCGGCTGACCTCGGACATCGACGGCGTGTTCCTCGCGGCGGACGGGATCGCCAGGGTCCGCGACGCCCTCGACGCCGGCACCCTGCCCGCGCTGGCCGACCCCCCTGCCCGCACCGGCGCGCCGGTCGCGCGGCCCGGCAAGGTCGTCTGCATCGGCCTCAACTACCGGGCGCACGCCGCCGAGTCCGGCGCGGAGCCGCCCGCCGAGCCGGTCGTGTTCATGAAGGCGTCCGACACCGTCGTCGGCCCCGACGACGACGTGCGCGTCCCGCGCAACAGCGTAAAGACCGACTACGAGGTGGAGCTGGCCGTCGTCATCGGCCGGCAGGCCCGGTATCTCGACAGCCCCGCCGACGCGCCCGCCTGCGTCGCCGGGTATGCGATCAGCAACGACGTCTCCGAGCGGGAGTTCCAGCTGGAGCGCGGCGGCCAGTGGGACAAGGGCAAGTCGTGCGAGACCTTCAACCCGCTCGGCCCCTGGCTGGTCCCCGCGGAAGGCCTGGCCGTCCCGGACCTGCGGCTGCGGTCGTGGGTCAACGGCGAGCCCCGCCAGGACGAGCTCGCCGGTGACATGATCTTCGACGTGCCGCACCTGATCTGGTACCTGAGCCAGTTCATGGTGCTGCGCCCCGGCGACGTCGTGAACACCGGCACGCCGGCCGGGGTGGCGATGGGCATTCCCGGCCAGCCGTACCTGCGCGCCGGCGACGTGGTCGAGCTGTCGATCGACGGGCTGGGCCGGCAGCGCCAGCGTTTCGTCTAGGCCCGGCGGGCCACGTACAGCAGGTACTGCCACTCCATCGCGCCGCCGCCGAGGTCGTGCGCCCGGGCCAGGTCCAGCAGGGCGGCGTCCAGCGCGGCGACCGCCGCTGGGTCACCGGCGTTCGCGGCGTACACCGCGATGGTGGGCCCGTAGGTGCGCTTGAAGAACTCCAGGAACGCCTCTGCGGACGGGAACGCCTCGACGCGCAGCATCCGCCGCTGCGCCACGACGTCGGTGACGGCGTCGCCGAACAGGTCGCGGACGTGTGCCTCGCTGCCCCACAGCGGGGGCGGCTGCGCGCCGGGCGGCGGCGGGGGTGCGTAGGGCTTCATCGTCGCGAACATCTGCCCGATGAACCCCTCCGGCGTCCAGTTGACCAGCCCGATCGTCCCGCCGGGCCGGCACACCCGGACCAGCTCGCCGGCGCCGGCCTGGTGGTGCGGGGCGAACATCACCCCGACGCAGGACATGACGGCGTCGAACGCGGCCGCCTCGAACGGCAGCGCCTCCGCGTCGGCGGTCTCCCAGGTCAGCGTCGCGCCCCGCGCCGCGGCGAGCCGCTCCCCGATCCGCAGGAGCTCGGGGGTGAGGTCGGTGGCGACGACGTCGGCGCCGGCGAGCGCGGCCGGGATCGCCGCGTTGCCGGATCCCGCGGCGACGTCGAGGACCCGGACGCCGGGTCCCGCGCCGATCGCCCCGGCGAGGACGGGGCCGAGGGCCGGGATCACGTCGGCGGCGACGGCGGCGTAGTCGCCCAGCGCCCACATCACCCGGTGCTTGCTCTTCAGTGCCTTGTCGGCCTGTTCGGCGGTCATGGCTTCGGTCTGCATGTCTCGACCGTAGGAACGGTCCGGCGGGCCGGACCAGTACAAGATCTGTACTGGTCCGGTTCCCGACTACGGGGTCCAGGGGGCGGTCAGGGCCCGGACCGTGCGAGCGTGGCCGGTCGGCTCGCCGACACCACCCGGCGCCGTGCCCCGCCCGGCGCTTACGGTGCGTGTATGGGTGCGTCGTACTACCAGTTCTGCCCGGTGGCCAAGACCATGGAACTGCTCGACGAGCGCTGGACCATGCTCGTGGTCCGCGAGCTCGTCGGCGGCGACCGGCACTTCAACGACCTGCGCCGCGGCCTGCCCCGGATGTCGCCGACCCTGCTGTCGAAGCGCCTGCAGCACCTCGTCGCCGCCGGCGTCGCCGAGCGTCACAAGTCCGGCGTCGAGGTCCGCTACCGGCTCTCCCCCGCCGGCCGGGAGCTGGCCCCGATCGTCGCCGCGCTCGGCGCGTGGGGCATCCGCTGGATCGGCGAACTCGGCGACCGCGACCTCGACCCGAAGCTCCTGCTGTGGGACATGCACCGCCGCGTCGACCACGACGCCGTCCCGGCCGGCCGGACGGTCGTGCGGTTCGACTTCCCCGCCGTGCCCCCGTCGCAGCGGACCTGGTGGCTGGTCCTCACCCCGACCGAGGCCGACGTCTGCGACGCCGACCCCGGCTTCGACGTGACCCTCCAGGTCACCGCCGACCTGCGCAGCATGACCGAGGTCTGGCTCGGCGACCTCGACTGGTCCGACGCCCTGCGCTCCGGCGCCGTCACCATCCAGGGCCCGCCCGACCTGCGCCGCGGCGTCCCCGCCTGGTTCAAACTCATCACCTTCGCCACCGTCCCCCGCCCCGACCGGGACCAGCGTCCGATCAATTCGCGCTGAAACACCGATCAAGTTGTACTCTTAAGCGGCTATGTGGCAGGGTGAATGCATGACCCTTCTGAGCGAGCGCCTCGTCGATGGCCCCGCCGCGTGGCAGCCTGATGGCAGCAGCCGACGGAAGGTGCGTGACCTCATGAGCTTCAACCCGCTCGACCATGAGGGTCCCTGGCTCGAGGCCGACTATCTCGCCCTCGAGCCGATCAAACACCATCGCATCGAGCTGCTCGACGGGAGTCTGCTGGTGAGCCCGGCACCGAGAAACCGACACCAGCGGCTGTCCTGGCTGCTGGCGACCGCGCTCGACGGGCCCGCCACCGACGCCGGCCTGCTCATGCTCGAGGCGGTCAACGTCCGGCTCGGCTCCGGCCGCATCTTCATTCCGGACATCGTCGTGGCCGACGTCGACGGGGACGACGACATGATCGAAGCCGCCGACGTCGTGCTCGTCGTCGAGATCGCCTCGCCGAGCACCGCGGGCGTGGACCGCACGGTGAAGCTGCCGCTCTACGCGGCCGCGGGGATCGCGTGGTATCTGATCGTCGAGCAGGACCCGGCCGGAGCGGTCACCATGCGCCTGCACCGGCTGGAGGGCGGGCAGTATGCCGAGGAGGCGAAGGTCGGGCCGGGCGAGACGCTCACGCTCACCGAGCCGGTCGGCGTCACCCTGGATCCGGATGCCCTGCTGCGCCGGATGTCGCGGCGCGCCGCCTGAGCGGCCTCACCCGGCACCGTCACGGGGCGGGGATGTCGGTGACGGAGGTGTAGACGGGTTTGCCCTCGGTGCGGGCCTGGGCGACCATCTCGTCCGCGCCGGTGGAGGGGCCACCGATGCGCAGGACGGCGTCGCAGCGGGCGAGGAGGCGGGCGGAGATCGGGTGGAAGATCTCGTCGAAGACGGGGTCGCCGACGGCCGCCGAGCCGGCGCGTTCGATGAGGGGCAGGGCCAGGGCCTCGCCGGTGACGGGGAGGTGGCCGGCGCGGAAGAGGCCGACGGCGGCGTCGTTCATGGCGTCGACGTTGGCGCGCAGCAGCGCGGGGTCGTCGCCGGTGCCCGAGCGGTAGGGGCCGGCTACCAGGATCATCATGACAAGGGCTCCTCAGGGTTGTCGGTGGTGATGACGTCGACGCCGGCGGCACGCAGCGCGGTGAGGGTCTCCGCCGCGGCCCCGTCCGACCCGGCTGGGCCGGACGTGACGCCGGACGTGACGCCGGACGTGACGAGGGTGTCGGCGGCGTCGAGGGGGGCGACCCGGGCGAACGCCTGGACCCCCAGCTTCGTGGCGTCGGCGACGACGACGGTGCGGCCGGCACGGCGCAGCGCGGCGCGTTTGACGGCGGCGTCGTCGAGGTCGAACTCGGACCAGCCCAGGTCGTGGTGGACCGCGCCGATCGACATGACGAACGTGTCGAAGCGCAGCTGGTCCAGGGCGCTCAGGGCCAGGGGGCCGACGAGGCTGCGCTCGCCGGCGCGGGACTCGCCGCCCATGACGATCAGCCGGATGCCGGGCTGGTCGGCGAGCCGGACCGCCGCCTGCAGGCTCAGCGCCGCGACCGTCAAGGGCGGCGACGAGGCGCCGAAGCGGGCGGCGAGGGCGGCGGCGACCGCGGCGGTGGTGGTGCCGGCGTCCAGCAGGACGGTGCCGCCGGGCTCGATCAGCGCGGCGGTCGCCGCGCCGAGGCGGGCCTTGGTGGCGGCCTGCCACTGGGCGCGGACGTCGAAGCCGGCCTCGTCGGCGGGCACGTCGAGGGCGACGGCGCCGCCCCGGACCCGGCGGACCAGGCCGTGGCTCTGGAGCTGGTCGAGGTCGCGGCGGACGGTCATCTCCGAGACGCCGAGGCGGTCGGCGAGGTCGGCGAGGGTCAGCCGGCCGCTACCGCGGACGAGGCGGAGGGTCAGGTCGAGGCGGTCCGGTGCGGGCACGCCACCGAACCTAACAGGACCTTGTGAAGTTTGAAAGATCCGTGTGAGCTAGGCGACCGGGGACGGTGCACGGGGCGCCGGCTTCGGCGCGGGGGAGGTGCGGCGGCGCAGCGTGGCGTAGGTCAGCGCGCCGAGCGGGATGATGATCCAGCAGGACAGCAGCCGGTAGACCAGCATCGCGGCGGTCGCCGCGTCGTGCCCCGCGCCGGCGGAGACCAGGCCGGCGAGCAGGGCGACCTCGACCACGCCGATCCCGCCGGGGCTGATCGGCACCTGCCGGACCAGCTGCACCGTCAGGTACACCGTGGCCAGCCGCACCAGGCTCACGTCGATGCCGAACGCGGCGGCCGTCGCGGCCAGGCAGGCGAAGTCGAGGCCCCAGTTGACGGTGGCGTGGATCAGCGACAGCACCCACGAGCGGCGCGGCAGGCGGCGCAGGTCGGCCACGGTGCGGGCCACCGCCGCCCGGCCGCGCCCGAGCAGCCCGTCAGGGCGCGCCTCCTCGTCGGGCTCCAGCCGCACGGGCGCCGGCACGGTCCCGCGCGACAGCAGGAAGTCCAGGCCGAACACCACGGACCCGGTCGCCAGCAGGGCGAGGACCAGCACCAGCGTGTCGGCGTTGCCGGTCGCGCCGCCGCGTGGGATCAGCACGACCGCGCCGTACATGAGCACCAGCGCGACACCGGACAGCACCGACGACAGCACGGCCACGGCCCCTGCGGTGCGGCGGGTCGCGCCGGCGGTGCGGAACTGGCGGAACGCGAACCCGGCCGACATCGCCGAGCCGGCCGGCAGGCTGAACGAGATCGCCGAGCGGGTGAACGTGACCGCGACGGCGCGCGGCACCGACATCCGCACCCCGAAGCCGGCCAGGAGGCGGCGCTGCTGGAGCGCGAAGTGCCGCAGGGACGTCAGCTCGGCGACGGCGGCGAGGACCAGCCACCACGGGCTCGCCGAGGCGATCGTGCCGGCGATCTGCCCCGGGTCCGGGACCTTGTCCTTGAGCGTGAACACGGCCACACCCAGCACGACGAGCAGCACGGCGATCCGCAGTGCCCGTTTCGTGCTCACCGGAACACTGTCCCACCTCAGGGTTGCGATGCACCCGCGCGCGTGGAAAGGAACTGCGTTGCGCACATCACGCGGACCAGGCGAAGCCGTGCGAGGCTTGCAGGCATGAAGCGGCTGGCGAAGGTCGACCTGGACGACACGTTGCCCAGGGACGAGGCGGCCCGCCGCCTGGAGCGGGCCCAGGAGCGGCTGCTGCGGCTGCGGCTCACGCTCGGCGGGCAGATCGGCGGCGAGCGGACGAAGCTGGGGCCGCCGTTGTGCGTGGTGTTCGAGGGGTGGGACGCGTCCGGCAAGGGCGGCTCGATCAAGCGGCTCGTCGACCACCTCGACCCGCGGCACGTGCGGGTCGCGCAGTTCGCGGCACCGACGTACGACGAGAAACGCCACCACTTCCTGTGGCGGTTCTGGCCGGTGCTGCCCGGCTGGGGCGGGATGACGGTGCTGGACCGGTCCTGGTACGGCCGGGTCCTCGTCGAACGCGTCGAGGGCTTCGCGACGCAGGAGCAGTGGTCCCGCGCCTACGACGAGATCACCGAGTTCGAGCGGACCCTCGCCGCCGAGGGCATGGTCCTCGTCAAGTTCTGGATGCACATCTCCGGCAAGGAGCAGCTGCGCCGGTTCAAGAGCCGGCAGGACGACCCGCTGCGCTCGTGGAAGCTCACCGACGAGGACTGGCGCAACCGGGAGAAGCGGCCCGCGTACAAGCGCGCGGTCGAGGACATGCTGGCGCGCACCGACCACCCGACCGGGCCGTGGCACGTCATCCCCGGCGACGACAAGCCCACGGCCCGGGTGCTGGTGGTCGAGCAGGTCTGCGCGGCGGTCGAGGCGGCGCTCGTCCGCCACGGCCATGAGCTACCGGGTGAGCTACCGGGCTGAGGCGCCGCCGTCGACGTACATGATCTCGCCGGTCATGAAGCTGGCGGCGTCGGATCCGAGGAACAGCACCGCTTTGGCGATCTCGTCGGGGGTGGCCGGGCGGCCCAGCGGCACCCCCGCCATGAGATCGGTCGCGCCGGTGTTCGCCTCGAACCGTTGCAGCATCGGCGTCTGGACGGGCCCGGGAGCGACCGCGTTGACCCGCACGCCGCTGCCGGCCGCTTCGAGGGCCGCGGACCGGGTCAGCCCGTCGACGGCGTGCTTGCTGGCGACGTAGACCGCCGACCCGGGCGCGCCCTGATGGCCGAGGACGGACGAGACGTTGACGATGCTGCCGTGGCCCTGCTCCTCCATGACCCGCAGCTCGTGCTTCATGCTCAGCAGCGTGCCGAGCACGTTCGTGTCGAAGGTCCTCGAGTACGTGTCGGCGTCCTGCTCCAGGACGGTGCCCGGGCTGCCCTCGGTGCCGGCGTTGTTGACCGCGACGTCGAGGGAGCCGAAGCGGGTCACGGTGTCGTCGACGAGCTGCCGGACGTCGTCCTCCTGCCGCACGTCGGCGTGCATGAAGACGGTGCCGGCAGGCAGCTCCGCGTCGTGGCGGCCGGCGACCACCACGTCCGCGCCCTGTCCGGCGAACGCCGCGGCGGTGGCCCGTCCGATGCCGGTGAGACCACCGGTGATCAGCACAGTTGTCATGCGCCGGTAGGTCCCCGGTTCGAAACCCGATATGCCTAGCTGTTGTCGCGGATGTACTGCTCCGGGTCCTTGTCGCGGAACGTGAGGCCCTTGCCGCTGGGGTGCTCGCCGTAGAACGTCAGCCACTGCGCGCCGAGCGTCACCCGCAGGTCCATGCCGGCGTGCTTGCGGAAGTCGGGCAGCACCTCGTCCTCCTCCTCGGCGAGATGCTCGCTGTTCTCGGTGCGGGCCTCCCACACGGCCTTCCACCAGCCGTCGGTGCCGACGGCCGAGGATCGGGCCGCCTCGATCGCGTCGCGGATCTTGTTGTGGTCGCGGATCGCGTCGTCGGTCTCCTCCTTGGCCTCGTCCCTGGCCTCGCCGGACGAGGCACGCTTGAGGAGATGCGGGTACAGGATCCGCTCCTCCGCCTCGGCGTGGATCTCCAGGTGCAGGGCCAGGGCCTCCCACACGGCGGTGAGCTGCTCCTCGCCGCGGGCGTCGTCGAGTCGGGCGAACCCCCGGCGGAACGCGGCGTGATCGTCCAGAATGAGCGCGGTGATGTCGTCCATGCAGCCATCATCACCCGGTGCGGATGTTCTGAAACCAGGCACGCGATGATGTGCCGGTGAAGACGCTACGCGACAGGCTCCCGGACTGGTTCGCGGGCGGGCTGCTGGCCGTGGCCGTGCTCTGCGCCGTCGCCGCCGTCTCCGCGGCGCTCGGCTCGCGGGTCCACCCGGTGCGGGTCACCGTCGACGCGCTGCTGCTGCCGGCGCCCGCGAACCTCGGCTACGCCGCGATCCTGGCCACCCTCGCCGCCGCCGTGCACAACCGCAAACGCGTCACCTACTGGATGCTGCTGCTGTTCCTCGGCGCGCAGGTGCTGTTCGACGTGTTCGTGCTGCTCGGCGGCGCGGAGCGGGGCGAGGAGGCGCGGGAGCTGCGGCTGCCGTGGCACGGCGCCGCCGCCGGCCTCGCCAACGTGCTCATCACCGCCGTGCTGCTGGCGCTGCTGTGGCTGGCCCGCGCCGGGTTCTCCGCCCGCGTCCAGCGGGCCAGCCTCGCCAAGGCCCTCGCCACCCTCGGCGGGCTGCTCGTCGCGTTCACGCTGCTCGGCTGGGGGCTCGTCGAGCTGTTCCCCGGGTCGCTCGGCCCGGGGGCGGGACGCCTCGCGTACAGCGCGAAGACCGTCCTCGGCGGGGCGTTCGGCTTCGACGTCGGCCGGCACGGCAGAGTCCCCGGCTGGGTCAACCTGATCCTCGGCGCGTTCGGCGCCGTCGCCCTGTTCGCGGCGCTGTTCGCGCTGCTGCGCTCCCAGCGGGCCACCGCCTCGCTGGACGCCGACGAGGAGCGGCGGGTCCGGCAGCTCCTGGCAGCGCACGGCCGCCGCGACTCGCTCGGCTACTTCGCGACCCGCCGCGACAAGGAGGTCGTGTTCTCCCCCACCGGACGCGCCGCCGTCACGTACCGGGTCGTCTTCGGCGTCTCCCTCGCCAGCGGCGACCCCCTGGGCGAGCCCGACGCGTGGCCGCCGGCGATCGAGGCGTGGCTGCGGGAGGCCCGCGACTACGCGTGGACCCCGGCGGTCATGGGCGCGAGCGAGGAGGGCGCGACCGCGTACGCCCGCGCCGGGCTGCGGGTCATCGAGCTCGGCGACGAGGCGATCCTGCACGTGCACGACTTCGACCTCGAAGCACCCCGGCTGCGGCAGGTCCGGCAGGCCGTGCACCGCGTCGAGCGCGCCGGGTACACCGTCCGCATCCGCCGGCACGCCGACATCGGCGCACAGGAGATGGCGCGGATCATCGAGCTCGCCGCCCGCTGGCGGGACACCGAGACCGAGCGCGGCTTCTCGATGGCGCTGGGCCGGCTCGGCGACCCCAACGACGGCCGCTGCGTGCTC
Source organism: Dactylosporangium sp. NPDC005555 (assembly GCF_040605635.1). NCBI lineage: Bacteria > Bacillati > Actinomycetota > Actinomycetes > Micromonosporales > Micromonosporaceae > Dactylosporangium > Dactylosporangium sp. NPDC005555. Next base: position 149,370 of record NZ_JBEXDG010000020.1, on the reverse strand, counting down.
GTCGAGGCGCACGACCGCGACGGCCGTGAGGTGGCGCTGCTGTCGTTCACGCCGTGGGGCGACGACGGGCTGTCCCTGGACCTGATGCGCCGCGACCGGGCCAGCGACAACGGCCTGGTCGAGCACATGGTGGCCACGCTCATGCGGGAGGCGCCGCGGATCGGCGTCGACCGGGTGTCGCTGAACTTCGCCGTGTTCCGGGCCGTGTTCGAGCAGGGCGCGCGGATCGGGGCGGGGCCGGTGCTGCGGCTGTGGCGGGCGCTGCTGCTGTTCGCGTCCCGCTGGTTCCAGCTGGAGTCGCTGTACCGCTCCAACGTCAAGTACAACCCGCAGTGGCTGCCGCGGTTCCTGTGCTTCGAGGAGGTCCGGGACCTCGCGAAGGTCGGTCTCGCGTCCGCGGCCGCCGAAGGGTTCCTGGTCGTGCCGAAGCTGCGGACCCTGCTGCGGCGGGGCACGCCACCGGCCGACGACGGGCCGCGGGAGCTGATCGCGGTCGAGGCGCCGCCGGTGGAGAAGCCGCTGCCGGAGCAGGTCCGGGTGCGGCTGGCCAAGCTCGACGCGCTGCGCCGCGACGGCGTCGACCCGTATCCGCCGGGGTTCGCCCGGACCCACGACCTCGCCGGCATCCGCGCCGCGCACCCGGACCTGCCGCCGGACACCCGCACCGCCGACCTGGTCAGCGTCGCCGGGCGGGTGGTGCGGCTGCGCGACCACGGCGCCCTGTGCTTCGTCACGCTGCGCGACTGGTCCGGCGACCTGCAGGTCATGATCAGCGGCGACCCGTCGTTCGCCGCCACGGTCGACCTCGGCGACCACATCGGTGTCCGCGGCTGCGTCGGTACGACGAAACGCGGCGAACTGTCCGTGCTCGCCGAGGACTGGCGGCTGACCGCGAAGTGCCTGCGCCCGCTGCCGGACAAGCATCGCGGGCTCGCGGACCCGGAGGCGCTCGTCCGGCAGCGGCACGTCGACCTGATCGTCAACGCCACGCCCCGCGAGATGGTGCGGCTGCGCTCCGCCGTCGGGTTCGCGCTGCGCACCGCCCTGCACGGCCGCGACTACGTCGAGGTCGAGACCCCGGTCCTGCAACGGGTGCACGGCGGTGCCAACGCCCGGCCGTTCGTCACCCACTCCAACGCCTACGACATGCGGCTGTTCCTGCGGATCGCGCCGGAGCTGTACCTCAAGCGCCTGGCCGTCGGCGGCGTCGAACGGGTCTTCGAGATCGGCCGGAACTTCCGCAACGAGGGCGTCGACGCCACCCACAACCCCGAGTTCACGATGCTGGAGGCTTACGAGGCGTACGGCGACTACACGACCATGCGCGTCCTGGCCCGCGAGCTCATCCTCGCCGCCGCGACCGCCGGTCCCGGTCCTGTGCTGCGCCGCGGGCCCGTCGAGGTCGACCTCCGCGACGAATGGCCCGTGGTCCCGGTGTACGAGGCGGTGTCGCGAGCCGTCTCCGCGGCGGTGACGCCCGGCTCCGCGCCGGAGGACCTGCGGGCCCTGGCGGACCGGCACGGCATCGCGTGGCAGGAGGCCTGGACGCACGGCCAGCTCGTCCTCGAGCTCTACGAGCACCTCGTCGAGGGCGCCACGGTCCGGCCCACGTTCTACACCGACTTCCCCGTCGACGTGTCGCCGCTGACCCGGCAGCACCGCGACGACCCGCGCCTCGCCGAGCGCTGGGACCTCGTCGCGTTCGGGATGGAGCTGGGCACCGCGTACACCGAACTCGTCGACCCCGTCGAGCTGCGCGCCCGGCTGACCGCCCAGTCGCTGCGCGCCGCCGCCGGCGACCCCGAGGCGATGTCGCTCGACGAGGACTTCCTCGACGCGTTCGAGTTCGCGATGCCGCCCAGCGGCGGGCTCGGCCTCGGCGTCGACCGGCTCGTCATGCTGCTGACCGGCCGGACGATCCGCGAGACGCTGCCGTTTCCGCTCGTGAAGAAAAACTCCGGCTGAGATGTTTGGACGTCGTGCGGATGGGAAACGCGGAGCCGATGCCCATGATTGACGAGAGCCCGACCCTCGACGTGCTCGAGCAGCTGGCGGCGGCCACGGACCGGGTGACCTTCGAGTCGCTCCTGCGCCGGCTCGGCCTGCCCGAGGGGGTGCTCCGCGGCAGGCTGCGCAGCCTCGTCGAGCGCGGCTGGGTCGACGCCGAGCCCGACGACAGCTACGCGATCGGGGTCGGCGCGCTGCGCCCGGGCAGCGCGTACCTGCTGACCGACCGCACCGTCCGGCTCGCCGCGCCGCTCCTGGCGCAGCTGCGGGACCGGCTCAACGAGGCGGTGCGCCTGGTGCGGCTCGACCCGCCCGGCATCGTCTGCATCGCCAGCCGGGAGGCGCCGCAGGACACCGTCGGCTCCGCGGTCGGCCGGCGGATGCCCGCCTACGCCACCGCCGGCGGCAAGGCCATCCTCGCCGGGCTGCCCCGGGATCGGGTCGTCGCCCTGCTCGACCTCGGCGTCGTCGCCCACACCAGCGAGTCCGTGGTCGACCGGGCCGCCCTGTTCCAGGAGCTGGCCGAGACGGCGGCGCGCGGCTGGGCGTACGAACGCGGCCAGTTCCAGCCCGGCGTCGGCTGCGTCGCGGCAGCGGTCCCCGGCACCAGGGACGCGATCAGCATCGGGATGCCGCTCGCCCGGCTCACCGACGACCACGCCACCGAGATCGCCGCGAACCTCGTGCGCACCACGGAGGAACTCGGCGAGGCGCTGCGCCGCTGACCCCCTGGCATTGATCGTTTCCCGGTACGATGGGGTATGAACGTCGAGCGCACCGACCTCCCCGGCATCGGCACGAGCCACGTGGTGACCACCGCGCGTGGCCGCCGCATCGGCATCGTCTCCCACCGCAGCGGGCGGCGCGACCTCGTCATCTACGACAAGGAAGACCCGGATACCAGCGTGGTCTCCGTGGCCCTGTCCGCGGAGGAGTCCAACGCGGTCGCCGAATACCTCGGCACCGCGCGCATCGTCGAGCACCTCGCCGAGCTCCAGCGGCAGGTGACCGGGCTCGTCACCGAGCAGCTGGTGATCGCGCCCGGCTCGCCGTACGACGGTCGTACCCTCGGCGACACCCAGTCCCGCACCCGCACCGGCGCGTCGATCGTCGCCGTGCTGCGCGGCGGTGACGTGCACACCAGCCCCCGGCCCGACTTCGGCCTGCGCGCCGGCGACCTCGTCGTCGTGGTGGGCACCGCCGCCGGCACAGAGGGCGTCGCGACGCTCCTCACCGACGGATAGGGGCCGCCCGTGCACCACGACACGATCCTCATCGAGCTCGGTGCCGTCATCCTCGCCCTCGGCCTGCTCGGCGCGCTGTCCCTGCGGTTCTCGATCTCCCCCATCCCGCTGTACCTCCTGGCCGGGCTGGCGTTCGGCGCCGGCGGCGTGCTGCCGCTGACCACCAGCACCGAGTTCATCTCGGCCGGCGCGGAGATCGGCGTGATCCTGCTGCTGTTCACGCTCGGCCTGGAGTACACCGCTCCGGAGCTCGTCGGCACGCTGCGCTCCTCGGCGCCCGCCGGCATCATCGACCTCGTGCTCAACGCCGCGCCGGGCGTCGCGGCCGCGCTCATCCTCGGCTGGGGGCCCGTCGCCGCCGTCGCGATGGGCGGCATCACGTACGTGACCTCCTCCGGCATCACCGCGAAGGTCCTCGGCGACCTCGGCTGGCTCGGCAACCGCGAGACGCCGGTCGTGCTGTCGCTGCTGGTCTTCGAGGACCTGATGATGGCGCTGTACCTGCCGATCCTGACCGCGCTGCTGGCCGGCGTGGGTCTGCTCGGCGGCACCGCCACCCTCGCGATCGCCGCCGCGACGATCAGCGCCATCCTGCTCGTCGCGCTGCGCTACGGGCACATCGTGGAGCGGTTCGTCGCCTCCGACAGCGACGAGGTGCTGCTGCTCAAGGTCCTCGGCCTCACCGTGCTCGTCGCCGGCGTCGCCGAGCTGCTGCAGGTGTCCGCGGCCGTCGGGGCGTTCCTCGTCGGCATCGCGCTGTCCGGGCCCCTCGCGCACACCGCGCGGGAGCTGCTGACCCCGCTGCGGGACCTGTTCGCGGCCGTGTTCTTCGTCTTCTTCGGCCTGCAGACCGACCCGCGGGCGCTGCCGCCGGTCCTCGGCGTCGCGGCGCTGCTCGCGCTCGCCGGGATCATGTCGAAGATGGCCACCGGATGGCTCGCCGCCCGCCGCGCCGGGGTGGCGATCACCGGCCGGGTCCGGGCCGGCGCCGCACTGCTCCCCCGCGGCGAGTTCAACATCGTCATCGCGGGCCTCGCGGTCGCCGCCGGCACCAACGCGAAACTCGGCCCCCTCGCCGCCGCGTACGTGCTCATCCTCGCCATCGCCGGGCCCCTGGCCGCCCGCGCCGCGGAGCCGCTCGTCCGGCTGTACCTGCGCCGTAGGACCAAGCCCGCGACGACGTAACGGCTGACAAGTCTGCCCGAAATACGGAATTTCCCCCAACTGTCCGCCTTTGTGCAGGTCACCGTGTTTGGCTCTGCGCGGAGGTTGCCACGGCAGCGGAGCCGTGGCGGACAGGGGGATCACCATGTTGAAGACCCACATGCTGCCGGTGGTCGGGGCCGCCGCACTGCTCGCGACGCTCGTCAGCGCGCCGCCGGCGTCGGCCGCCGGGGCAGGCAAGCCCGGCGGCTCCGGCACCGCCGGTATGGCTGGTTCGTCGGCGAACAAGGCCGGCCCCGGCGCGGTGTGCAAGGAGCTGACCACCGGCGGCGGCTTCGAGCAGCCGAAGGTCAAGGGCGCGGACTGGATGCTGTTCGACGAGGACGACGTGCCCGGCTGGCGCACCGACGACCCGGACGGCAAGATCGAGATCTGGCGCAGCGGCATGGACGGCGTGCCGGCCCGCTTCGGCAGCCAGTTCGCCGAGCTCAACGCCACCGGCTCCGGCAACTCGATCTACCAGGACATCAAGACCAAGCCGAACACGAAGATCTACTGGTCGTTCTGGATCCGCGCCCGGGACACGTCCGACGCCAAGGACGTCGACGCGACCCAGATCCACTTCGGCCGCACGCCGAGGAACGACGGCAGCGTCAACGGGGTCGGCTCGACGTTCGCGTACATGAACACGGCCACCGACGTGTCCTGGCGGCGGCTGTCCGGCTGGTACCAGACCGGCGCCAACCAGACCTCGACCCGCGTCACCCTGACGGCGGTGGAGAGCGCCTCCACCGACGAGGGCATGGGCAACCTGGTCGACGGGCTCACCATCGTCGACAACAAGAAGTGCATCTGATCGCTGTCCTCGGGCTCGTTCGGGGGGCGTCGCCTTGGCGGCGCCCCCTTCCTGTGACCTGATACATAACGTGCTTCTATAAGTGCGTGATACAAATTGGATATGCCTCTTTCGTCCCCGCCGGCACTTGACGCCGTGCGGCTGTCGACCGCGGTCGAGCGACTGTTCAGCCTGCTCAGGCGCGAGCTCCCGCCCAACGACATCAGCCTGACCGCCGCGTCCACACTGCGCCGGCTGGAGCTGGAGGGGCCGCGCCGCCTCACGGAGCTCGCCGCCGCCGAGGGCGTCACCCAGCCGGCGATGACCCAGCTCGCGCAGCGCCTCGAGCGCGACGGCCTCGCCGAGCGCGCCCCCGACGCCACCGACGGCAGGGTCGTCCTCGTCCGCGTCACCGACGCCGGCCGCGACCTGCTCGCCCGCCGCCGCGCCGTGCGCGCCGCGCACCTGTCCGCGCTGCTGTCGCGGCTGTCCGCCGACGACGAGGCGCTCATCGCCGCCGCCCTGCCCGCGCTGGAAAGGCTCGCGCCGTGACCTTGCTCGCGCTCCGGGGCGCTCTGACCAGCGGCACCGACCACCCCCACTACAAGTGGGTCGCGCTGTCGAACACGACGCTCGGCATGCTGATCGCCACGGTCAACTCCTCGATCGTGCTCATCTCGCTGCCCGCCATCTTCAACGGCATCCACCTCGACCCGCTCAGCCCCGGCAACGTCAGCTACCTGCTGTGGATGCTCATGGGCTACATGCTGGTCAGCGCCGTCCTCGTGGTCACCCTGGGCCGCCTCGGCGACATGTACGGCCGGGTCCGCATCTACAACGCGGGCTTCGCGCTGTTCACGGTCACCTCGGTCGCCCTGTCCCTCGACCCGTTCGACGGCGGCGGCGGTGCGCTGTGGCTCATCGGCTGGCGCGTCCTGCAGGCCGTCGGCGGCGCCATGCTCATGGCCAACTCCGCCGCCATCCTCACCGACGCGTTCCCCACCGCCCAGCGCGGCATGGCCCTCGGCGTCAACATCGTCGCCGGCATCGCGGGCTCGTTCATCGGCCTCGTCCTCGGCGGCCTCCTCGCCGAGTGGAACTGGCGCGCCATCTTCTGGGTCAACGTCCCCATCGGCGTCATCGGCACCGTCTGGGCCTACCGCTCCCTGCGCGACACCGGCCTGCGCCGCCCCGGACGCATCGACTGGTGGGGCAACCTCACGTTCGCCGCCGGCCTCACCGCGCTGCTGGCCGGCATCACGTACGGGATCCAGCCGTACGGCGGCCACACCCAGGGCTGGACCAACCCGTGGGTCCTGCTCGGCCTGTTCGGCGGAGCGCTCGTCCTGGCATTGTTCGCCTGGATCGAGACCCGCGTCACCGATCCGATGTTCCCGCTCGGCCTGTTCAAGATCCGGGCCTTCGCCTCCGGCAACATCGCGGGTCTGCTCGCCTCGATCGCCCGCGGCGGCCTGCAGTTCATGCTCATCATCTGGCTCCAGGGCATCTGGCTGCCCCTGCACGGGTACCGCTACGAGGAGACCCCGCTGTGGGCCGGCATCTACCTGCTGCCGCTCACCGTCGGCTTCCTCGCCGCCGGCCCCGTCGCCGGGCACCTCTCCGACAAGTACGGCCCCCGCCTCTTCGCCGCCGCCGGCCTCCTCGTCATGGCCCTGTCCTTCGGCGGCCTGCTCATCCTGCCGACCGACTTCAGCTACTGGGCCTTCGCCACCCTGGTCTTCCTCAACGGCCTCGGCGGCGGCCTCTTCGCCGCGCCGAACACGTCCCTGGTCATGTCCAGCGTCCCCGCCCACCTGCGCGGCGCCGCCTCAGGCATGCGCGCCACCTTCCAGAACGCCGGCATGGTCCTGTCCATCGGCGTCTTCTTCTCCCTGATGGTCGCGGGCCTGTCCACCTCGCTGCCCGCGACCCTGGACAGCGGACTGACGGGCCAGGGCGTGCCGGCCCCGGCCGCGCACACGATCGCGAACCTGCCGCCGGTGGGGACACTGTTCGCGGCGTTCCTCGGCTACAACCCGATCGCCGCGCTGCTCGGCCCGAATCTGCTGGGCCAGCTCCCCGCCGCGAACGCCGCCACCCTGACCGGCCGCGAGTTCTTCCCGCACCTGGTGTCCGGCCCCTTCCACGACGGCCTTGTCATCGTGTTCTGGCTGGCGATCGCCATGTCGCTCGTCGGCGCCCTGGCCTCCCTGGTCAAGGGCTCCACCAAGCCCGCTCCGCTTCCGGCTCCGGCAGGGGAACCCGCCGCTGGGTGACAGCCACGGGCCCAGCGGCTCCGACGGACGGGCCGGCACCTCTGTGGGGAGGCGCCGGCCCGTCCGTGTCTGCCGCCCCACGGGTCGCGGCCATGGGGTGAGGCTGATGCCGGTCGGGTTTTCTCGACCGGTGTTGTCGGATCCAGGCAGCCCTGTTCGTAGCAGAGATGAGCGGCGGCCCATGAGGGTGCCGTCACGACCACAGGAGATACCGACAGATGCCGCACCCACAGGCGAAGATCCACCGCATGTTCGAGCTCGTCGAGCCGATCGGCGCCATCACCTTCTCCGAGGGGCCGAACGAGGCGTTCCTGGCCGCCGGCATGCGCAACTACTGGGACGGATACTTCGCGGGCCGGGCCGCGCCGCTGGGACCGGCGCCGGCCGGGGTGGTGCACGCGGTCTTCTACAACTTCGCCGACGGCGAGGTGGCCCGCCACATCCCGTGGGTCTGGGGGAAGATCACCCCGCAGGAGGCGATCGCCGTGCGCGAGCGGGGCAGCGCCGCAGCGCTGCGGGAGACGCTCGGCGACTCCGCCGACGCTCCCGGTCTGGTGCGGGTCGCGGACCTCGCCACCCGGGCAGCGGTCAGCGCGCCGACCGAGGGCCGGGCGCTGTACGCCGGGCTCCGGGCACTCGACGTGCCCACGGAACCGGTGGCCAGGCTCTGGCACGCGGCGACGCTGCTGCGGGAACACCGCGGGGACGGTCACAACGCCGCCCTCCTCGCCCACGGCATCGGCGGCACCGAGGCCCACGTCCTCCTCGCGCTCTCCCTCGGCATGCGGGCGGAGGAGTTCGGCCGGGTCCACCACCTGCCCAAGGCACGGCTGGACGCCGTCATCGACGGGCTGCGCGGCCGCGGCCTCGTCGACCCGGCCGGCGGGTTCACCGACGCCGGCCGGGAGACCAAAGCGCGGATCGAGGCCCTCACCGACGAACTCGCGGCGCCCGCGTACGACGTGCTCAGCGCGGACGAGCTCGACGAACTGGTCGCGGGACTCGAGCCGATCGCCGCCGCGGCGCAGGCCGTCGACGCCTGAACGGGTCCGAATGCTCACGGCGGGACGCACGCTCATCGGCATCTCCATCCGCTGCTCAGACGGGCCGGGGGCGGCGGCGGCGGACGAGGACGACGCACTCGCCGTACGATGCTGGGGTGCTGCTGACCGACCACATGATCACGGTGCCGCTCGACCATGAGGTCGCGGGCGGACCGACCATCGAGGTGTACGCGCGGGAGATCGCCGCCGCCGACGGTCGCGATCTGCCGTATCTGGTCTATCTGCAGGGCGGTCCCGGGTTCGAGGCGCCACGGCCGTCGTCCTGGCCGTCGTCGCCCGCATGGCTCGAGCGGGCCCTGCGGGACTTCCGGGTCGTCATGCTCGACCAGCGGGGCACCGGACGCTCCACCCCCTACGGTGATCCGGGTCCGGACGCCGCCGCGGACGCGCGACGGCTGACGCATTTCCGTGCGGACGCCATCGTGCGGGACGCCGAATGCCTGCGGGAGCATCTGGGGGCCCGCCGATGGAGCCTGCTCGGCCAGTCGTTCGGCGGATTCTGCGCCCTGCACTACCTGTGCGTCGCGCCGGACAGTCTCCGCGAGGTGCTGTTCACCGGTGGCCTTCCGCCGGTGGGCCGGCCGGTCGACGACGTCTACTCCGCCACCTTCGACGTGATGCGCATGCTGAACCGGCGCTACCACCGCAGATATCCGCAGGACGCGGCCCGGCTCCGGGAGCTGCTCGACCGCTGCGACGCGGGTGACGTCCGGGCTGCCGACGGCGGACAGATCTCCCGGCGGCTGTTGCGCACCATCGGCCACCAGCTGGGCACGGACGGCGGGGCGGAGCACGTCCATCACGTCCTGGAGCTGGATTTCGCGTCACCCGCCTTCCGGCATGACGTCGCCGCGCTGCTGCCGTTCGACGCCCGCAACCCGATGTATGCGGTCCTGCACGAGTCGAGCTACGCCGACGGCGGGGCCACCCGGTGGTCGTCCGAACGCGTCCAGCCCGACGACTTCGCCGGTGGGTCCTCGTTGCTCACCGCCGAACATCTCTATTCCTGGCATTTCGAGGACACGCCCGGCCTGCGACCATACCGCGACGTCGCGGCCATCCTCGCGGAGCACGAGTGGCCGCGCCTCTACGACGCCGACGTGCTGGCGCGGGTCGACGTGCCGTGCGCCGCGGTCATCTACGGCGACGACCCGTACGTGATCCGGCAGTTCTCGGAGGAGACCGCCGACCTGCTGCCCGGCATGCGCCGGTGGCTCACCGACGAGTACCTCCACAACGGCGTGCGCACGGACGGCAACCGGGTGCTCGACCGTCTGCTCACCCTGGCCCGCGGCTGAGCGTGACAGCCGGCGCGCCCGCCCGCCGGAAACGCGGGTTCAGCGGTGGAAGACCTGGCGGTACGTGGTGGGTGTGACGCTCGTCTGGCGGGCGAAGTGGGCGCGGAGGTTGGCCGGGGTGCCCAGCCCCGTCCGGTGGGCGATGCGCTCGATGGAGTCGTCGGTGGTCTCCAGGAGCTCCTGCGCCAGGCGGACGCGCTGACCCAGCAGCCACTGCAACGGGCTGGTCCCCACCGACTCGCGGAAGCGGCGGGCGAACGTCCGGGGGCTCAGGCGGGCCTCGCGGGCCAGGTCGGCGACGGTCAGCGGCTGGTCGAGGCGGGTCCTGGCCCAGTCGAGGGCGGCGCTGAGCGCGTCCGGGGTCCGGGGGCGCGCCGGCGGGTGCGCGAACTGGGACTGGCCGCCGTCGCGGTGCGGGGGCACGACCATGCGGCGGGCGACCTCGTTGGCGACCGCCGCGCCGTGGTCGAGGCGGACCAGGTGCAGGCACAGGTCGATCGCCGCGCCGGTGCCGGCGGACGTGAAGATCGTGCCGTCGCAGGTGTACAGCACGTCGGGGTCGAACGTCACGGCGGGGAAGCGCCGGGCAAAGTCGAAGGCGTTCATCCAGTGGGTCGTGGCGCGGCGCCCGTCGAGCAGGCCAGCGGCGGCGAGCACATACGCGCCGGTGCAGATCGCGACGATGCGCCTGCCCTGCTCGTACGCCGAACGCACCACCGAGACGAGAGCCGCCGGCGGTGCCACCTGGGTGGCGCGGGCGAACGCCGGCACGATCAGCGTGTCGGCGTCGAGCAGCCCTTCCAAGCCGTAGGGCGCGGCGATCGACAGGCCCGAGCGGGCCGGGACGCTGCCCGGTGTCACGGCAGCGAAGCGCAGCTCGTACCACGGCGAAACCAGATCACTGCGATCGATGCCGAACACCTCGCACGGCACCGCCAGCTCGAAGACCGGCATGTCCTCGGTGACGGCGACGCCGACGACGTGGCGTGGGGTCATGTCTCGAATCTAACCCAGGATGGCATTCCTGCCACTCGCCCGGAGCGAAGACCAGGATGTCGAATAAGGGCATGTTGAACGTGCCCCAAGGGGCGGCCCTGTCCATCGGCGCGGTCCTCGGCACCGGCGTCATCGCGCTCCCGGCACTCGCCGCGCAGACCGCCGGGCCGGCGTCGCTCGTCGCCTGGGCCGCCCTGATCGTCCTGTCGGTGCCCCTCGCCTCGACGTTCGCGGCGCTCGGCGCCAGGTTCCCCGACTCGGGCGGCGTCGCCACGTACGCGCGCAAGGCGTTCGGCGACCGGGCCGCCGCGGTCGTCGGCTGGTGCTTCTACCTCGCCGTCCCGGTCGGGGCGCCGGCCGCGGCGCTGTTCGCCGGGGCGTACGTGGCGTCGGCGCTCGGCGGCGGCACCCGCACGGAGCTGCTGACCGCCGCCGCGCTGATGCTCACGGTGACGGCCGGCAACCTCGGGGGCGTGCGGGTGTCCGGCCGGCTCCAGCTGGGCCTCGCCCTGCTGCTCGTCACGCTGCTGCTGACGGCGACCGTGACCGCGCTCCCGCACGCCGACCCGGGGCACCTGCGGCCGTTCGCCCCGCACGGCTGGTGGGCGGTCGGTTCGGCGGCGGCGCTGCTCGTGTGGGGCTTCGCCGGGTGGGAGGCGGTGACGTCCCTGGCGGCCGACTTCCGGCGACCCGAGCGGGACCTTCCCCGCGCCACGGCGATCGCGCTGGTCGTCGTCGGGGTGCTGTACCTCGGGATCGCCGCCGCCAGCATCCTGGTGCTCGGTCCGGCGCCCGGCGACGCGCCGCTGGCCGAACTGCTCGCCCGCGGGGTCGGCGGCCAGGTCAGGGTCCTCACCGCCGGCGCCGCTGTGCTGCTGACGCTGGGCACCATGAACGCCTACTACGCGGGCGCCGCCAAGCTCGGTGCCGCGCTCGGCCGGGACGCGGCGCTGCCGGCGTGGTTCGGCCGGGGCAGCGGCGCCGGTGAGGTGCCCCGGCGCAGCCTCGCCGTGGTCGCCGGGCTCGGCGGGGTGTCGCTGCTGCTCGCCACGGTGACCGGCACCGGCACCCGCCCGCTGGTCCTGCTCACCAGTGGTGCGTTCGTCCTCGTGTACGTCCTGGGCGCCGCCGCCGCACTTCGCCTCCTGCCCCGGCGGACGCCGGTGTGGTGGTGTGCCGCGGTGTCCTTCGCCGCGTCGCTCGGCCTGCTCGCCCTCAGCGGCTGGTACCTGCTGGGCACCCTCGCGGTGGCCGGCTGCGCACTCGTGTACAAAAAATTCGCCCGGCCTGTCGATTCGAGCACGATGCCGATTGACGTAGGAGTGTAAGAGGACGTTTTCCCTTGAAGGAGACACCACCATGGCGCAGTACCTGATCCTGATCTACGAGAACGAGGCCGACTACGAGGCCGCCGGCCCGGGCGTGTACCCGGAGGTCATGGAGGCCCACAACCGGTTCTCCGAGCAGGCCGGCGACCGGCTGCTCGGCGGCAACGCCCTGCAGGGGGTCGCGACGGCCACCTCCATCCGCGGCGACGTCGTCACCGACGGGCCGTTCGTGGAGACGAAGGAGGTCCTCGGCGGCTACTACGTCATCGAGGCGAAGGACCTCGACGAGGCCCTCGAAATCGCCAAGCTCTGCCCCGCCCGCTTCGGCGGCGTCGAGGTCCGCCCGGTGATGACGTTCGAGTAGCCGTCCTCATGGAGCCGGCCGCCGTCAGGGAAGCGGTCGCCGACGCGCACCGTCGCGAGTGGGCCAGAGTGCTCGCCGCGACGGTGCGCGTCACGCGCGACCTCGACCTCGCCGAGGAGTGCGTCCAGGACGCGTACGTCGCCGCCATGGACGGCTGGCTCCGCCAGGGAGTGCCGGCCAACCCCGCCGCGTGGCTGACCGTCGCGGCGCAGCGCCGCGCCCTCAACGCCCACAAGCGCGCCGCGACGCTGCGCTCGAAGCTGCCGCTCCTGGTCGTGCCCGATCCCGGTCCGGAGGAGCCGGACGAGATCCCCGACGACCGGCTGCGCCTGGTCTTCACGTGCTGCCACCCCGCACTCGCCCGCGAGGCGCAGCTCGCCCTCACGCTCCGCCTCGTCTGCGGCCTGACCACGGCGGAGATCGCCCACGCGTTCCTCGTCAGCGAGCCGACCATGGCCGCCCGGGTCACCCGCGCGAAGAAGAAGATCGCCGCGGCCGCCATCCCCTACCGTGTGCCACCCCTGGAGCAGCTCCCCGACCGCCTCGACGCCGTCCTCACCGTCGTGCACCTGGTCTTCACCACCGGCCACGCCGCCCCGGCCGGTCCCGGGCTGCTGCGCCCCGACCTCGTCGAGCGCGCCATCGACCTGGCCCGCACGCTGTGCGCCCTCATGCCCGACGAACGCGAGGCCCGCGGCCTGCTCGCCCTCATGCTCCTGCACGACGCCCGCCGCGCCACCCGCGTCGCCGCCGACGGCCGCCTGCTCCTTCTCGAGGAACAGGACCGCACCCGCTGGGACGCCACCCAGATCGCCGACGGCATCGCCCTGGTCCGCTCCGCCCTGCGCGGCGGCCGCCCGGGCCGCTTCGCCCTGCAGTCAGCGATCGCCGCCGTCCACACCGAGGCCGCGAGCTTCGCCGACACCGACTGGCAGCAGCTGCGCGGCCTGTACGACCTGCTGCTGCTCGCCTGGCCGTCCCCGGTCGTCGCGTTGAACCGCGCGGTGGTGGTCGCCATGTCCGACGGCCCTGACGCCGCGCTCGCCCTCGTCGACGCCCTCGCCGACGACCCGCGCCTGGCGTCGTACCACTACCTGCCGGCGACCCGCGCCGACCTGCTGCGCCGCCTGGACCGCCACGAGGAGTCCGCGGAGGCGTACCGGACGGCGATCGCCCTGTGCGACAACACCGTCGAACGCGCCTTCCTGCAGTCCCGCCTCGCCTCCTGCCTCACCTGACCCAGGTCACCTGAACCAGCCTCGTCAACGGCACCACGACCGTCGATCGCAGCCACACCTTCGCCATTCCAGCTCGACGTCGGACCCGCAGCTGCGCTCGGTCGGGACGCCTCGCGTCGATCCGTAACCACACCCGCCGGCGCCCAATTTCGGCCTTACGCGGCCGGTGCTTGATAGTCATGTCAAGCAAGTCGCTTGGGCCGTGTGAGTTCGATCTGCTGCGTGCGCAGCATGTGCGAGCGAGGCCGCCCTGCGTGCCGGGTCTCCCGTAGAGGCGAGGTAGTCGTAGTCGATCGCCTTGCGGGCGACGTGCAGCCACCATCGTCCCTGTTCGTGTCGGGATTCATCGCCGCTCGCGGCGCATTGGGGGTCCGGGGTGAGAATCCCCCGGCGGGACCCGCCGCGAAGCGGTGGGGCAGGAATACAGCATGGCTCCGGCGCCCGGTTGAGGGTCGGGCGCCGGAGCGTGGTGGCGGTGACCGCGCCGGGCGGCGGGAGGGGCCGTGGAAGCCCTGCGCCGCGGTGGCGGGTCCGCCGGTCTCAGCAGGGGATCAGTTCGCCCCGCCGGGCGCGGACGCGTGTGCCGTCCATCAGGGTGATCTCGACGCGGCCGTTGGCGTCGGTGTCGCCGAAGGCGTAGATCTCCTTGCCGTCGTGCGGGGCCAGTTCGGCGTGGTGCACGCCGTTCCGGTCCGGTCGCAGAACCCACTTCAATTCCGGCGATTTACCCATTTCGCCCACCCCCTTCGTCCGAGGCTAACGGCCGGGACTCCGGGCCGGTGCGGACCCGGGGCCCGGGGCACCCGTGTGGGTGAGCGGCACGGCACGACTCAGCGCAGGCCGCCGGGCCAGGCGAGGTACTCGCGGAAGGCGGTCACCCGGCCGGCGCGGAGCTCGAAGACCAGACAGAGGCGCTGGGTGAAGGGTTCCCCGCGCATGGTGCCGGTCACCTGGACCTCGAAGGCGACGCCCCGCTCCCCCGTGAGGGTCGAGTGGACGACCAGGTCCGCGCGGAGGTTGGCCGTCAGCCAGTCGAAGAAGCGGACGGCGTCGGCGGGGCCGTGGCGTACGCCGGCGAAACCCTCGACCGGGACATGGAAGGTCACGGCGGGGTCGAGCATGTCGATGAGGCGGGACCAGTCGCCGGTGGCGGCGCCGGCGATCCAGTGATGCATGGCGGCCGTTGCCGGGTGCGTTTCCATCGCAGCTCCAATGCGCGAGATTTTGCCTGAAACAGGCGGAAGTCTGGTCGGGGAAGCGCTCTACCGCAGTTCCTATTGACTGGACCATGGTGAATGCGAATACTCAAGGGCATGTCGCCGCTCGACTCGGGATCAGCGCAACGCAGTGCGAACCGCAGCCGTGTGATCCACGCGCTGCGGCAGCACGGTGCGATGAGCCGGGCCGCCCTGGCGGAGATCGGGTTGTCGCGGTCGACGGTCGCCAGCGTCGTCGGGGAGCTCATCGAGGCCGGCGCGGCCGTCGAGGTCGCCGAGAGCGGCACCAAGATCAGGGCCGGGCGGCCGCCGACCCTGATCGGGCTCAAGGGCGGGCTCGGCGTCGCCGTCGGCGTCGAGATCGGCAACGGGATCGTGCGGATCGCCGTCTGTGACGTGGCGCAGGAGCTGCTGCGGCGCGACGCGGTCCAGGTCGACGAGCAGACCTCGCCGCAGGACACCCTGCTGCTGGTCGACCGGCTGATCGACGGTCTGCTCGAGCAGACCGGGTTCCGGCGCGACGAGGTGATCGGGGTCGGCATCGCCATGCCGGGGCCGATCCAGCGGCGGACCGGGCTGACCGGGCGCGCGTGCACGCTCAAACCGTGGGTGGGTCTCGACCCGCGGCTGCTCGCCGAGCACGTGCTCGGGCTGCCGGTGCACGCCGGCAACGACGCCAACCTCGCCGCCCTCGCCGAGATGACCTGGGGCGCGGCGCGGGGGCTGCGGGACTACGCCTACATCTACACCGCCACCGGCATCGGCGCGGGGTTCGTCATGGACGGGCGCCTGTATGTCGGGGCCAACGGCACGGCCGGCGAGATCGGCCACACGACCATCGACGAGGACGGCCTGGTGTGCGCGTGCGGCGGCCGGGGGTGCCTGAACACCCTGGCCAACCCGGACGCGATCACCGACCAGCTGTGGCAGAGCCACGGGCGGCGGCCGTCGATCGGCGAGGTGATCGCCCTCGCGCACGAGGGCGATGCCGGGTGCCGCCGCGTCCTCGCCGACGCGGGCCGGCACATCGGGGTCGCCATGGCCAACATGTACAACCTGCTCGATCCCGAGCTGATCGTGCTCGGGGGCAGTCTCGCGCCGGCCGGTGACATCCTCATCGAGCCGCTGCGCCAGTCGATGATGCGCCGCGCGATCCACGCCGGGGAGGCCGTCCCCGATGTCGTCGCCGGCGAGATCGGGATCGACGAGGTCGTCGTCGTGGGAGCGGCCGCCGCCGTGCTCCGCGACGCCACCAGGTTTCCGCTCCCAGTCCGCTGAGCCGTCCGCTCACGCAGCCGCGAACCGTCCGCCCACGCGGCCGCGAAACCGTCCGTTGACACAGCCGCGAACCTGAAAAGCTCGCCGGCCGGCCCTCCCAACCCGTCGGCCGGCCGGTGCACCGAAAAGCACCGAACAAGGCACCGAACAAAAAGCACCGAACCAAGCGCCGAGCGAACACCGTGAAAGCGCCGAACCGAGCGCCGGGCAAGACCCGGAAAACCCGGAAAGACCCGGAAAGAGGAAACGGCCAGAGCGACAAACGGCTCTGGCCGCCCCGCCGCACGCCAATGCAGCAAACGCAACAACCGGCCAACGGATTGCCGTCCACGGCCGATCGCAGCACAAACAACCGGCCATGGATTGCCGTCCACGGCCGATCGTCGAAGGTGGAGCAACCATGATTCTACCGCGTTCCGTGAAGGCCCTCCTGGCGCTCGCCCTGCTGTTCCCGGCGGCCGCCGCATGCAGTACCGCCGCCGAAAGCCCCAAATCGGGCACCGGAAAGATCAAGATCGCGTTGTCGAACTCGTTCATCGGCAACGGCTGGCGCGTGGAGATGGAGAACGTGTTCAAGGCGGCCTGCGCGATGCCGCCGTACAAGGACCAGGTCGACTGCAGCGTGTTCAACGCCGGCAACGACGTCGCCACCCAGACCCGCCAGATCTCGAACCTCATCGCGCAGGGTGTGGACGGGATCGTCATCAACGCCGCGTCGACCAGCGGCCTCAACGGCGTCGTCCAGCAGGCCTGCGACCGCAACATCGTCGTCGTGTCGTTCGACAACACCGTGGACAACACGTGCGGCCTGACGGTCAACACCGACCAGGTGAAGTTCGGTGAGCAGCTCGCCCGGTTCGTCGTCGACCAGCTCAAGGGTCAGGGCAACGTCGTCATGGTCACCGGCGTGGCCGGCACCGGCGCGGACAACGACCGCAACGCCGGCGCGAAGAAGGTGTTCGACGCCAACCCGGGCATCAAGGTCGTCGCCACGTACAGCGGCATGTGGGACTCGGCGACCGCGCAGCGGCAGACGTCGGCGCAGCTGCCGAGCCTGCCGAAGGTCGACGGCGTGTGGGTGTCCGGCGGCACCGACGGCGTGATCAAGGCGTTCATCGAGGCGAACAAGCCCGTCCCCGTCGTCGGCGGCGAGGCGGAGAACGGCTTCCGCAAGTACCTGGCCGGGGTGTCGACGCCGAAGGTGAACGGCATGTCGATCGGGCAGCCGCCGTTCCTGTCGGTGATCTCCCTGGAGCTGGCCCGGGCCGTCATCAAGGGCGAGCACCCGAAGACGAGCGTGACGATCCCGTTCCCGATGGTCACGTCGGAGACGGTGAAGGTCGGCGAGACCGTGTTCCCGGACCTGCCGGACAGCTTCTTCGCCGACTTCACCGACTCCGGGCCCGACGCGACCGTGGTCCTGTGCCAGGAGGCGGCCACCGACGGCACGCCCTGCCCGGGCAAGACCCTCGCGGTGAAGCTCGGATGACCGAGGCAAACAGCGAGGTGCGCGCCGAGGCAAACAGCGAGGTGCGCGCCGGGGCAAACAGCGAGGTGCGCGCCGAGGTGCACACCGAGGCGCACGCCGTCCTCGCCGAAGGAGTGGACCGCTCCTTCGGCGGGGTGCGGGCGCTGCGGGACGCGTCGTTCGCGGCGCGTCCCGGCGAGATCCACGCCCTCGCCGGCGAGAACGGCGCCGGCAAGAGCACGATGATCAAGGTGCTGTGCGGGCTCGTCAAACCGGACAGGGGCACGGTCGTCGTGAAGGGACGGCTGGCGACGGCGTTCCAGGAGCTGTCGCTGCTGCCGGACCTCACGATCGCGGAGAACCTGCTGCTGCGGGACCCGCCCAGGGGAAGGCTGGGTCTGGTCTCGCGGCGTCGGCTGGTACCGGCGGCGAAAACCGTCCTGGAGACCCACGGCATCGACGACCTCGACCCACGGACCGTGACCCGGGACCTGTCGGTGGCGCACCGGCAGGTGGTCGAGCTGGTCCGGGTCCTCGCCACCCGGCCGGAGGTGCTGATCCTCGACGAGCCGACGGCGGCGCTGCAGGAGCAGCAGGTGGCCTGGCTGGCCGCGCACATGCGGCGGCTGCGGGAGGAGGGCTGCTGCGTGGTGTTCACCTCGCACCGGTGGCGGGAGATCGAGGCCCTCGCCGACCGGGTCACCGTGTTCCGCAACGGCACCCACGTCACCACCAGGGAGCGGCTCGCCGAGGCGGAGGCGGTGACCCTGATGAGCGGCCGCACCCTGGAGGCCACCTATCCCCCGCTCACCCCGCCGCAGGACGCCGTCGCCCTGCGGGCGCGGGTCGGCGAGGTCGAGCTGAAGATCCGTCGCGGCGAGATCCTCGGCATCGGCGGCCTCGCCGGGCAGGGCCAGCGCGAGCTGTTCCTGCGGCTCTTCACCGGCCGGCAGAACGTCACCGTCGGCGGTGTGGAGTCCACCATCAGGAAGCCGAAGGACGCGATCCGGGCCGGGATCGGCATCGCGTACGTGCCGGAGGACCGCAAGGCCGAGGGGCTGCTGCTGCCGATGTCGGTGCGGGACAACCTCGCCCTGGCGACCCTGGAGCGGCGGTCCGTCGCCGGGTTCGTGCGCCGCGCCGCCGAGCGCGCGGCGGTGCGGGACATCATGGACCGGCTCGCGGTGCGGGCGGCGTCGAGCCGGCATCCCGTCGGGACGCTGTCCGGCGGCAACCAGCAGAAGGTGCTGATGGGCCGCTGGCTGCTCAGCGGCGCCGAGGTGCTGCTGCTGTTCGACGTGACGCGGGGCGTCGACGCCGCGACCAAGCACGACTTCTACGCCCTCGTCGCCGGGCTCGCCGCGCAGGGCCGGGCGGTCCTGCTGTACAGCAGCGAGACCGAGGAGATCGCGCACCTGTGCCACCGCGTCCTGGTGATGCGGGAGGGGCGGGTGGCGGCCGAGCTGGACGGTCCCGTCGGCGACGCGGAGCTGATCGTCGCGGCGGCCGTGCGGGAGCGTGAACATGTCTGAGCTACGCGCCGCCACGCTCGGCTACGCGGTCCTCGCCGCCACCGCCGTCGCCTACCTCGTCGTGTACACCACCAACCTGGGGCATCTGCCGACCCCGTTCGACTACCTGTCGCTGCTCAACACGTCGCTGCCGCTGGTGTTCGTCGCGATCGGGCAGAGCCTGGTCGTGCTGACCGGCGGCATCGACCTGTCCGTCGGCGGCATGGTCGGCCTCGGTGTCGCGATCGTCGCCGCCGGGTCGACGGGCGGCGCGGCCGTCACCGCCGGCTGGATGCTCGCCGCCGTCGCCGCCGGGGCGCTCTGCGGCGCGGTCAACGGCCTCATCGTGGCGAAGGGGCGCATCGCGCCGATCCTCACCACCCTCGCCACCCTGTCCGTCTACAGTGGACTGGCGTTGAAGGTGCTGCCGGTGCCGGGCGGGAAGATCTCCCCGGCGGTCCGGTCGGTGCTCACCGACCCGGACGTGCCCACGGGCCTGATCTGGCTCGGCGCGGCCGTCGCCGGGTGGCTGGTGCTGCGCCGCACCCGTTTCGGCATGCGGGTCTACGCCGTCGGCAGCGACGAGACGGCCGCCCGTGCCGTCGGGGTGCCGACGGCACGGGTGAAGGTCGGCGTGTACAGCCTGTCGGGGCTGTGCAGCGGCCTCGCGGCGGTGTTCTACGTGTCGACCACGACGTCCGGTGACCCCAACGCCGGGGACCCGTTCATCCTCACGTCGATCGCCGCGGTCGTCGTCGGCGGGATCGCGTTCGCCGGCGGGCGCGGCTCGGCGCTCGGCGCGGTCGCGGGGGCGTTCGCGTTGACGCTCGTCATCGACGTGCTGTTCTTCGCCGGGATCGACCCGCTGTACCAGTCGTTGTTCCAGGGCCTGTTCCTGGTCGTCGCGGTCCTGCTGGGCAGCCTGAGCACGCTCGTGCGCTGGAGGCGGTCATGAGGGCCGCCGTGAAGTCCCTTGTGGATGGACCGCACCGGCGGGTCCTGTACGCGTTCGCCGCCGCGGCCACCATCCTCCTGACGGGCGCGGTCATCCACCCGGGGTTCGGGTCGTGGACGAGCCTGCGCACGATGCTGGTCCTGGCGAGCTTCATCGGCTTCGTCGGCGCCGGGCAGATGCTCGTCGTCCTCGTCGGCGGCATCGACCTGTCGATGCCGTGGGTGCTCAACGGCGCCGCGATCGTCCTCACCACCAGCAGCCTCGGCCAGTCCGGCCGGCTGCCCCTGGCGATCGTCCTCGCGCTCGGCACCGGCGCCGCCGTCGGGCTCTGCAACGGGCTCGGCGTCGCCTGGCTCGGCGTGCCCGCGGTCGTCATGACGCTGGGCATGAACGGTGTCCTGCAAGGGTTGTCGCTCGGCCTGTCGAAGGGGCTCACCTGCGGCTCGTGCGCGTCGTACGCCCCCGAACCACTCCGCCGGCTCGTCGTGGGCCGGATCTTCGGCGTGCCGTCGGAGCTGCTGCTGTGGGCGGGCGTGGCGCTGTTCGTGACGGTGCTGCTGACCCTGACGACGTTCGGCCGGCGGGTGTACGCGGTGGGCAACAACCCGCGCGCCGCGTTCCTGGCCGGGGTCGGGGTGCGGCCGGTCACGGTCGCGTTGTACGTGCTCAGCGGCGTGTTCGCGGCCCTCGCCGGCATCACCCTCGTCGCCTACGGCGGGCAGCCATCGCTGGGGCTCGGCGACCCGTACCTGTTCGAGTCGATCGCGGCGGTCGTCGTCGGCGGCGTGTCCATCCTCGGCGGCCGGGGCCACTACGCCGGTGTCGTCGCCGGGTCCGTCACGCTCGTCGCGATCGTGACCCTGCTGCAGGCGGAGCGGGTGCCGGAGTACGGTCGCGACGTCATCTACGGTCTGGTGATCCTCGCCATCCTCTTCACCTACGGCAGGGAGCGCGCCGATGATTGAGACACTCTCCGACATCCCGTGCGAGCTGGGCGAGAGCACGCTGTGGGACGAGGCGACGGGCCGGCTGCACTGGGTCGACATCGACCGGGACCTGCTGTTCACCCTCGACTGGGCGACCCGCGACGTGGCGACGATGCGGCTGCCGTCCACAGTGGGCAGTGTCGGCCTGCGCGCCGGCGGCGGCCTCGTCGCGGCGTTGCGGCACAGTCTCGCGTTCGTCGACCCGGTCACGCGGGAGGTCGAGGTGGTCGCGGAGGTGGAGGCCGACGTCCCGGGCAACCGGTGCAACGACGGCGCGGTCGACCCGGCGGGCCGGTTCTGGTTCGGCACGATGGACGAGGCGGAGTCGGGCGCGAACGGCGCGTTCTACTGCCTGCGCGGGGACCGGACCGTCACGAAGGCGTTCGGCGGCATCATCGTGTCCAACGGCCCGGCGTGGAGTCCCGACGGGCGCACCATGTACCACGTCGACTCGGCCCGCAGCAGGATCACCGCGTACGAGTTCGACCCCGCGACGGGCACGGTCGGCGCGGGCCGGTTGTTCGCGTCCGACGAGGACGAGGCATGGTTCCCCGACGGCGTCACGGTCGACGCCGAGGGCTTCGTGTGGAACTGCAAGTGGGACGGCGGCCGGATCGTGCGGTACTCCCCCGACGGCGCCGTCGACCGGGTCGTGGAGCTGCCGGTGCCGCGGCCGACCCGGTGCGCGTTCGCCGGCCCGGACCTGGCGCTGCTCGCCGTGACCAGCGCCCGCCGGGGCCGGGGCGCGGCGGCGCCGCGATCGGGGCACCTGCTGCTGCTCGACCCCGACGCCCGCGGGCTGCCGGCGGCCCGTTTCCGGGCGCTGTAGACGGGAGGCCGCGGCACGGCAGTGCGGCGGCCACCGGGCCGGTCGCGCCCCGGCAGGAGCGCACCCGGTCCGGTGACCGCCGCATACCGCCGGCGGTGGAGGTGCCGGGCGATCAGTCCCGGGTCAGCGACGCGCGCAGGGTGCGCAGCGCGCCGGCGAGGAGCCGGGACACGTGCATCTGGGAGATGCCGAGCTCCGCCGCGATCTGCGACTGGGTCAGGTTGCCGTGGAAGCGCATCGCGATGATCTTCTGCTCGCGGGCCGGGAGCTTCGCGAGGAGCGGGCGCAGCGCCTCACGGTTCTCGACGTTGGCCATGTCGGGGTCGTCGCCGCCGAGCAGGTCGCCGAGGCCGGTGGCACCGCCGCCGTCGCCGCCGTCGCCGACCGGCGCGTCCAGGGACAGCGCCCGGTACGCCTGGCCGCAGTCCAGACCCTCGATCACGTCCTCCTCGCTCGCCCCGAGCTTCTTCGCGAGGTCCGCGACGGTCGGCGAGCGGCCCAGGTCCTGGGCGAGGTCACCGGAGACCTTGGAGATCTCCAGGCGCAGCTCCTGCAGGCGGCGCGGGACGCGGACGTCCCAGCCCTTGTCGCGGAAGTGCCGCTTGAGCTCGCCGACGATCATCGGGATCGCGTAGCTGGTGAACGCGGCGCCGCGGGTCGGGTCGAACCCGTCGACGGACTTGATGAGGCCGAGGTTCGCGACCTGCACGAGGTCGTCGAACTGCTCACCGCGGTTGCGGAAGCGGCGGGCCAGGTATTCGGCCAGGGGGATGTACAGCTCGATGAGGCGGGCCCGGACGCGGTCGCGGTCGGCACCGGCGGGAAGGTCGCCGAGCAGGGACAGCAGGGCCTTGGCCTGGGCGTCCGTCTCCCGGGTGCGGTGCGTGCCGGCGGCCGGCGCGGGCGCGGCGGGGACCTCGGGCGCGGGGACGGTGATGCTGTCGGTGGTGCCGGTGCTGGTGGCGTCGGTGTGCAGGTCAATGCTCACGGCAGGGTCAGCCTTTCGGTGCATGACCGGTCCGTCCGGGTGGGACGTCGTTTCAGGTGACGACGAGCGGGCATCCTGATGAAGAGGACGCACGAGGCTCAGGACCGGTCAGAAGGTCGCTCACAGCGCCCGTGTCTTGAGCGCCGGCGGTGAGACCGAGTGGACGTCACGCCCCGGGTAGACCGCCACTGTCTGGACGGGCCCGGTCGGTGACCTGCGGGTCGCGCTGCTTGCGGCAACGCTGAGCAGGTCGCCGGTGGTGACGACTTCCCCACCGTACAACAAATTGCCGCACGGCAACAGTTGGACCCTCTGGACGGGCGGGTCAGCCGGTCAGCGCTCTGCCAGGTGGTGCAGCTCCGCCGGATCGCCGGGCAGGCCGTACGCGCGCAGCAGCCCCGTCACGTTGCCGGACCTGCGCCCGCCGAGCTGCCATGCGGCGGGCGCCGCGGCCAGGACACCGGCGAGGCGGCGCTGCGACGGGTCGAGCGACGCGCCCGCCGGCCGTGGCCCGCCGGGAAACACCGCCCGCAGCGCGGTGCCGAGGACCGGGAGCGTCTCGACGCCGGTGACGGTCCCGAGCCTGGTGAGGAGCGCGTCGAGGGCCGCGGCGGCGTACGCGTCGCCGAGCGACGGCAGGGACAGGGCCGCGTAACCGGCGAGGTCACCGTCGAGGAACGGGACCCCGGGCCGGGCGGTGGTCGCGCCGCCCGCCCAGCGCAGCAGCTCCGCCGCCGCCCCCTCGCCCGCTTCGGCGCCCCGGACCCGGGCCAGGGCGGTCGCCGCCGCCCAGCGGATCTCCGGCTTGGTGTCCCGCAGCGCCGCCGGTGCCGCGGTGCCGAGCAGCCCGAGCGAGACGAGCGCCGTCGCGGCGACGGACCTGGACGGGTCGGCCGCTGCAGCGGTCAGCGCGGCGACGTTGCCGGTCCCGTCCTCCGGGAACCAGCCGAGCGTGAACGCGGCGGCGGCACGCACGGTCGCGTCCCCGTCCGACAGGAGGCTCCGCAGTACCGGCTGACCCACACGAACCGCGTCATAGGCGGCGACATCGACATATGCCGCCATCGCCTCCTGCTGGGCGCCGTCCAGGCGCTCCCAGTAGCCGAGGCGGCTCTCCCCCGCTTCGTTCTCGTCCTCGTTCTCGTCCTCGTCCTCGTCCTCGTCGTCGTCCTCGTCCTCGTCCTCGTCCGAGGGCGGCGGCGCGGCGCGGAGCAGGTCGGCGCCGCCGACGGCCGCGGCGCGGAACTCGGCGATCGGGAACCCACCGGGCAGCCACGACTCGTGCAGCCCCACGGCGACCGACGCGACGAGCCCGGCGATCGCGGCGCGGTCCGGGGTCGCCGGGTCCTGCAGGAGCTCCAGGAGGAACGGCACCGCCGGCGCGCTCGCCTCGTAGCGGGTCCCCTGGTGGCAGATGCCGCCGTACAGCCCCGACAGGGCGCGGCGCCGGTGGCCGGCGTCGCCGTCGAGGAGGCCACGCAGGTGCCCGGGCACGTCGGCGGCGGGACCGTACGCGTGCTCCAGCGATGCCCAGTCGACGTCGTCGAGTCCGTCCAGCATGCGCCGCAACCTATCCTATTAAGGTGGGTGGATGACCGGTCTCGGCGACGTCGACGCCAGCGTTCCCAACGTGGCCCGCATGTATGACTACTACCTCGGCGGCTACCACAACTTCGCGGTCGACCGCGAGGCCGCGGAGAAGATCCTGGCGATCTTCCCGGACACGCCGGCGGCGGCGCGGACCAACCGGCGGTTCCTGCAGCGCGCGGTCCGGCACCTGGCGCGGGCCGGGGTGCGGCAGTTCCTCGACATCGGCACGGGCCTGCCGACGCAGGGCAACGTGCACGAGATGACCGACGGCAAGGTCGTGTACGTCGACAACGACCCGGTCGCCGTCGCGCAGGCACGGTCCCTTGTGGACGGTCTGGACCGGGTGTCGGTGGCGTGCGCGGACCTGCGGGAGCCGGAGGCGCTGCTCGCCGACCCGGCGGTCGCCGGGCACCTCGACTTCGGCGAGCCCGTCGCCATCCTGATGGTGTCGATCCTGCACTTCGTCCCCGACGAGGCCGGCCCGGGTGACCTCATCGCCCGGCTCCGCGACGCGACCGCGCCCGGCAGCCACCTCGTCGTGTCGCACCTGACGCTCGACGGGGTGCCCGCCGCACCCGCGCAGCAGGGTCAGCAGGTGTACCGGCAGTCCAGTGCGCCGATAGTCCCTCGCACCGCGGCGGCCATCGCGGACCTGTTCGCCGGCTACGACCTGCTCGAGCCGGGACTGGTGTGGCTCGGCGACTGGCGGCCAGACGACGATGAGGCGCAGGTGTCGCACGGCTACGGCGGCGTCGGGGTGCGCGGCGACCGGCACTGACGAGCGCCACGGACGGGTCACAGGCAGCGAGTAGCGGCAGCGTCCGGCGTTGACGAGCGCCACGGACCGGTCGCGGGCAGCGAGTAGCGGCAGCATTCGGAGCTGACCCCGGCCCGGATGGGTCGCTGACACCAAGCCGACACCGACCCATCCATCGACCCGGGCGAACGCGAAGGCCTCTCGTGCGGCGGTCCACCACAGGACCGCTCCAGACGCGGGAGGACCACCCTCATGACCACTCCAACCCGGGCAGGTCGCCGGTGGCGCGCCACCGCCGCCGCGCTCGTGGCGGCAGGTGTGGCGTTCGCCGGCCTCGGGCCCGGCACCTCGTCGGCCTCGAGCCACCGGGAGGCGCCGCTCGTCGCCGCCGACCCGGCCGTCGACAACACCGACCTGTACGCGTTCGTCAGCCCCGAACGGGCCGGGTACGTCACCTTCATCGCCAACTGGCAGCCGTTCTCCGAACCGGACGGCGGCCCGAACTTCTACCCCTTCGCCACCGACGCCGTCTACACCATCAACGTCGACAACGACGGCGACGCGAAGGCCGACGCGGTGTTCCGCTGGACGTTCCAGAACATCGACCGCCGCGGCGGCGACACGTTCCTCTACGCCAACGGCCCCGTCACCTCGCTCGACGACGAGAACCTGCTCTTCCGCCAGACGTACACCCTGGAGTCCTCGTTCCACGGGGAGCCCTTCAAGACCCGGGTCACCGGCGCCCCGGTCGCGCCGTCGCGGGTCGGCAAGGCCACCATGCCCGACTACGGCAAGCTGCGGGCGGAGGCGGACAAGCGGCTGCCCGGCGGCTGGAACGTCTACGCCGGCCAGGCCGACGACCCGTTCTTCCTCGACCTGCGGGTGTTCGACCTGCTGTACGGCGGCGACCTGAGCGGGGTCGGGCGGGACACCCTCGCCGGGTACAACGTGAACTCGATCGCGCTGCAGGTGCCGTTCTCCGACGTGGCGCTCAAGGGCGACGCGAAACGCAACCCGGTCATCGGCATCTGGTCGACCACGGAACGCGCCAAGACCCGCGTCACCGGCCAGGTCGGACCCGTCACCGGCGAGAAGGTCCAGGTGTCCCGCCTGGGCAACCCGCTCGTCAACGAGGTCGTCGTGCCGGCGTCGCTGAAGGACGCGTTCAACTCGATCAGCCCCGACAAGGACGCCGGCATCCCCGCCGTCGTCGCCCGTGTCACCGACCCCGAACTGCCGAAGCTCATCGAGAGCGTCTACAAGGTGCCCGCGCCCGCGGCACCCCGCAACGACCTTGTCGAGATCTTCCTGACCGGCATCACCACGAAGGCCGGCGGCCCGATCAAGGCCGACCTGAACTCGCAGCTCGACAACGCCGACGTCGTCGCGGCGAACTTCCGGCCGGCGGAGATGCTGCGGCTCAACCTCGGCGTGCCCGTCGCGGCGCAGCCGAACCGGCTCGGTGTCCTCGCCGGGGACCTGCAGGGCTTCCCGAACGGGCGGCGGCTCACCGACGACGTCGTCGACATCGCCGTGCAGGCCGTCGAGGGTGCGGCGCAGACCGGCAAGCTCGTCGAGGCCCTCGCCGCGGGCGACAAGGTCGACGCGAACGACAACGCCTTCGGTGGGGAGTTCCCGTACCTGGCGCTGCCCAACGGCGTTTCGGTGAACTCGCCCGTGAGCAAGGGCGGCTCCGCTGCCGGCACGTCCGGCGGCAGCCCTTCGGCCACGGCCGCCGCGGCGCAGCCGGACACGACGCCGTCGGCGTTCGAGTCGGGCACCGGCATGACGGCCGTCGCGGTCAGCACGTCGGCGATCGCGGCAGGGCTCGGCACCCTGCTCTTCGTCGGCTGGTGGCGGCGCCGCCGCGGGCAGCCGCAGCCCTGACCTGGTTTCCCGGGGCGCGTCCTGGTCACGGGCGCGCCCCACCCGCCATCGGCAAGGAGGAGTCATGCGGGTTCGCATCGTTCTGGGTGTGGTACTGGCGGCGACGCTGCTGCTCGGGCTGGGTGCCGTGCTCGGCCGTCCGACGGGCGGTGCTCCCGCCGCCGCGCCGGCCGAGCGTCCACAAGCGACGAACCGGCTCGCCGCGCTGCAGGAGCGGCTGCGGGCCGTGCCCGGCGACTGGACGGCGTGGGCGGCCCTGGGTGAGGCGTACCTGGAACAGGCCCGGATCAGCGCCGACCCGGCCTACTACCCGAAGGCCGAAGGCGCGCTGCGCAGGTCTCTGGAGGTCCGGCCCGACGGCAACGCCGACGCGCTCGCCGGGCTCGGCGCCCTGGCCAACGCCCGGCACGACTTCGCCGGGGCCAGGACCCTCGCGGAGCGGGCCCTGGCCGTCAACGCCTGGTCCGACACCGCATACGGGGTCCTCGCCGACGCCGAGACGCAGCTCGGGCATCCCGAGGCGGCGACGGCGGCGGTGCAGCGGATGCTCGACCTGCGGCCCGGGCTCGCGTCGTACACGCGCGGCTCGTACGACCTCGAACAACACGGCAAACGCACCGAGGCCGTCGCGCTCATGCGGCTGGCGCTGTCCACCGCCACGGCACCCGCGGACGTCGCGTTCTGCCACCAGCACCTGGGCAGCCTGGCGTGGGCGGCCGGCGACGTGGCCACCGCCGCCCGGCACGTGTCGCTCGGGCTGGCCGCCGACCCCGGGGCCGTCGGGCTGTGGCAGCTGAAGGCGAAGCTCGACGCGGCCGCCGGTGACCTCACCCTCGCACTGTCCTCATTGGACAAGGTCGTCGCGCGGACGCCGACCGTCGACGCGCTGCTCGACCGGGCCCGCCTGCTGCAGGCCGCCGGTGAGGATCCGTCGTCGTCCTTCGCGCTGGCCCGCGCCGCACACGCGCTCTTCACCGCCAACGGTGGCACCGACGACCTCGGCGCCGCGTCGCTCGCCCTCGCCTCCGGGGACGCCGCCGGCGCGGCCCGGCTCGCGCTCGCCGAATGGGACCGGCGGCAGTTCGGCGAGGTCGCCGACATGGTCGCGTGGACGCTCCTCGCCGCCGGTGAGCCGGGTGCGGCGCTGCCGTTCGCCCGCCGGGCCAACGCGCTCGGGCAGGTCGACGCGACCCTCGCCTACCACTACGGCATGGTCGCGCACGCGGCCGGTCTCAAGGACACCGCGCTCGTGCAGCTGCGGCTCGCCCTCGCGCTCAACCCGACGTTCTCCCCGACCGACGCGCCGATCGCGGTGCGTACACTCGCCGCTCTGGAGTCATGATGCGTGGCTTGCTGCTCGTCTGCTGCGCCGCCGTGGCCGGCGTGTTCCTGTGGCCCTCCGGCGCTTCCGCGCACCCGCTCGGCAACTTCTCCGTCAACCAGCTCGGCGCGCTGACTCTCGCTCCCGACCGGGTCACGGTCGACTACGTCGCGGATCTCGCCGAGCTTCCCACGCTGCAGTCCGCGCCCTCGTGCACGGCGGTGGCGCCCGCCTTCCGGGTCACCGTCGACGGCCGCCCGCTCAGCTGGACGATCGACCGTTCGTCGTTCGCCTACTCCCCCGGCGCGGCGGGCCTGCGCACCAGCCGCCTGGAATGCTCGCTGTCCGCCGCCGCCGTCGTGGGTTCGTCCACTGTGGAGGTCACCAACGACTTCCTCGCCGACCGCATCGGCTGGCACGAGCTGACCGCCGCGGCGTCGGGTGTGCACCTCGTGGACTCGCCGCTGCCGGTCGCCTCGGCCTCCGACGGGCTCCGTTCGTACCCGGACGACCTGCTCAGCTCGCCGCCGTCGGTGCGCACGGCGACGCTGCACGTCGCGCCGGGCGGCGGCACGGCCGGTCCCGCCCTGTCGTCCGCTCCGCCGCCGCCGTCGGTGCTGCCGGGCTGGGCGGGGAGAGCGGAGCTGACGCTGCGCGGGTGGGTCGCGCAACGGGAGCTGACGCCGTGGGTCGGGTTCCTCGCCGTCCTGCTCGCCCTGACCCTCGGCGCCGCGCACGCCGCGCTGCCGGGGCACGGGAAGACGGTGATGGCCGCGTACCTCGCCGGCCGGGCCGGCCGGCCCCGCGACGCGCTCGCGGTCGGCGCCACCGTCACCCTCACCCACACCGGCGGCGTCCTGCTGCTGGGCCTGCTGCTGACGAGCCTCGCCGGGCTCGCCGGGGAGACGGTGCTGGGGTGGCTCGGGGTGACGAGCGGCGCACTGGTCGCGGCGATCGGCCTGGCCATGCTCCTGTCCCGCCGGGGCGCCCCCCACGGCACGGGCTCCCACACCCACGGCCCGCACTCCCACTCCCATCATGAACACGGCCATTCACACGACCATGACCATGACCACGGGCATGAGCACGGGCATGAGCACGGGGGCGGGACGGAGCGGCCGAGCCGGCTCGCGGTGGTCGGGATGGGCGTCGCCGGCGGTCTGGTGCCCAGCCCGTCCGCCCTCGTCGTGCTCCTCGGTGCCGTCGCGCTCGGAAGGACGTGGTTCGGGGTGCTGCTCGTCCTCGCGTACGGCATCGGCATGGCCGCCACCCTCACCGCCGCCGGCCTGCTGCTCATCCGGGTCCGCGACAGGTGGCCCGCCCGCCTGCGCCTCAGCGACCGCCTCACCGGGCTCGCCCCCACCGGCACCGCCGCCCTGGTCCTCCTCGTCGGCTCGGCCCTCGCGGTCCGCTCCCTCGTCACCCTCTGAAGTCCCCCGGCCGGTTGTCCACAGGCACGGATCCGTGCTGGCGCACCCGGCCGGGGCACCCTCACCCTCGACGGGTGCCAGAGCGCCGCCGCGGCCGCCGTCTTCCTCCGCCGCGCCGGCTGGCGCGCCCTCCCGACGCGCTGCGGCCCGCAGTGCCGACTACCCGGTGGATCCCTGTTGCCCTGACCACAGGGATCCACCGGGTTGTGGCGGGTCGCTCAGTCCGCTGTCGGCGAACGGCTGCGGGGGCGACGGGTGGGGGTGCGGCGGTATGGTCAGGGTGGGCGGTGCGCCTGCCCGAGCCCCGACACGGCTGCCCACGCCGGCCGTGCCCCGAGGCCAAGAGGCTCAGACTCAGCGCGGTGGTGCAGGCTGCCCGGCGGAGATCCGCCGTCCGATCGGTGCGAGCGTGGGTCGACGCCGGAGGTCTCGTGATGGCAGACGAAGCGGACAACCCCACCCCCGGGCCGGACGCCACGGAACCGGAGCCAGGCGGGGCGGGTGAACGTGGGCGAGGGCGGCGGGACCGGAAGCGGCGGCGGGCGATCAGGGCGCACGCGGCGCAGGCCGGGGTCGCGTATTCGGTGGCCGCGCGGCTGCTCGCCGGGGCCGGGGTCGGGCCGGGTGAGAGCCTGGCGAGCCTCGGCAGGACCGTGTATCCGGCCGGGGTCCCCGGGAGGTGGACCGTGCAGGGGCGGGAGTGCCGGCCCGGGCCGGTGAAGCTGCACGACACGCGGCGGGCGGCGCGGCCGGCGGGAGGACGGGCCGCGCACCTGGTGGAGCGGTTCCCGGCGGGTGAGGGGCCGGCGGGTGCGTGCTATGCGGGTGACGGCGTCGAGGACCTCATCGCGATGCTGTATCTCGTGGTCGTGCGGGAAGCGCCGGGGCTCATGCCGGCGGCGCTCGACCTCGCCTGGACGGCGGAGCTGGGTGAGGAGACCGCGGTCGACATGGAGTGCGCGGAGCTGGACCGGGCCGCGCGGCGGGTCCTGGACGGCGGGGTCGCCGGGCTGTGGCGGCGGGTCGAGGAGGCGTTGCGGCACGGGCAGGACAACGGCAGCCCCGCGGTGCGGCACGACGCGGACCGGCTGATGCTCGTGTGCCGCGGGTTCACGATGCCGGTGGAGGGGGCGGACGGGGAGCCGTACGTGCTGCGGGCACCCTGGGACGGCGCCCGGCAGGTGCTCGACGCGCTGCTGGTCGTCGCCGACGACGGGCATGCGCCGGGGACGAGGATCAGGCCGGTGGGGACCCTGACGCAGGGCACGATCGTCGGAGCCCGGTGGGGCGCGGCCGGCCCCCCGCTGGGGTACGACGTCCTGCTCGACGACGCCCCGCGGGGCCGCACCCGCACGATGCGCCCCGAGGACCTCGTCGTCCTGCCGGTCCAGGAGTCCGACGCCGCCGCGCTCCAGGTCTGACCCAGGAACCGCGCTCCAGCCCTCCGCCGAGGCAGCGCTCGCAGACAGCGTTCAAAGAGCTGCGCTCAAAGCCGCGCCGCAGGCGCACCCGCAGGCGCACCGCAGAAGCCGGCGCAGAAGCCGCGCAGAAGGCGCGCCGCAGGCGCACCGCGGGGGCTGCGCTGGAGGGGGGCGAGGGCGGTATGGTGGAGGCGGCAGCGCGCCTGCCCGTGCCGCGGATCGACGGAGCCCACGCCTCCGCCGGCGGCCAAGAGGCTCCGACTCAGCGCATCCGATGAAACGGATGCGTGGGTGCGTGGGCCCCCGCCGCACCAGGCGGAAGGCGTGATCGTCATGTTCGAGCGGTTCACCGACCGGGCCAAGCGCGTCGTCGTGCTCGCCCAGGAGGAAGCCCGGATCCTCAACCACAACGCGATCGGCACCGAGCACCTCCTGCTCGGCCTCATCCAGGAGGGCGACGGCGTCGCCGCCAGGAGCATCGGCGCGCTCGGCATCTCCGGCGACGACGTGCGGCGGCGTGTCGAGGAGGTCATCGGTCACGGCGCGCAGGCGCCGGGCGGGCACGTCCCGTTCACGCCGCGGGCCAAGAAGGTCCTGGAGCTGGCGCTGCGGGAAGCGCTGCAACTGGGGCACAACTTCATCGGCACCGAGCACCTCCTGCTCGGCCTGGTCCGGGAGGGCGACGGCGTCGCCGCGCAGGTCCTCGTCCAGCTCGGCGCCGACCTCAACCGGCTGCGGGCCCAGGTGATCCAGCTGCTGTCCGGGCACCCGTCCAGCACCGCGGAGCCGAAGCACGCCGCGCCGACGGTGCTCGACCAGTTCGGCACCGACCTGACCGCCGCCGCACGGGACGGGCTGCTCGACCCGGTCGTCGGCCGCGAGGCGCAGGTCGAGCGGATCATCCGCGTGCTGTCGCGGCGGCGCAAGAACAGCCCGGTGCTGACCGGCCCGGCCGGGGTCGGCAAGACCGCGGTCGTCGAGGGCCTCGCGCAGCGCATCGTCGCCGGTGACGTGCCCGCGAGCCTCAAGGACCGCAGGCTGTACACCCTCGACCTCGGCGCGCTGGTCGCCGGCTCCCGGTACCGTGGCGACTTCGAGGACCGCCTGAACAAGGTCACCAAGGAGATCCGCGGCCGGGGCGACATCATCCTGTTCATCGACGAGATCCACAACCTGGTCGGCGCCGGCGCGGCCGAGGGCGCCATCGACGCCGCGTCGCTGCTCAAGCCGCTCCTCGCCCGTGGTGAGCTGCGCACGATCGGGGCCACCACCGACGAGGAGTACCGCCGGTTCATCGCCAAGGACGGGCCACTCAACCGGCGGTTCCAGCCGGTCCCGGTGCCGGAGCCGACCGCCGAGGAGACGGTGCTGATCCTGCGCGGGCTGCGCGACCGGTACGCGAGCCACCACGGCGTCACCTACACCGACGCGGCGCTGCGGGCGGCGGCGCTGCTCGCCGACCGGTACATCGTCGACCGGCACCTGCCGGACAAGGCCATCGATCTCATCGACGAGGCCGGCGCGATGCGGGCCGGCAGCGACACCGGCAGCGACACCGGCAGGGAAATCGGCAGCGACGTCGGCGAGGACGACATCGCGGCCGTGCTGTCGGCGTGGACGGGCATCCCCGTGCACCGGCTCACGGAGCAGGAGAGCGCCCGGCTGGTCCGGATGGAGCAGACCCTGCACGAGGAGCTCATCGGGCAGGACGCGGCGGTCGCGGCCGTGTCGCGGGCCGTCCGCCGCACGCGGGCCGGGCTGAAGGACCCGCGCCGGCCCGCCGGGTCGTTCATCTTCGCCGGGCCGTCCGGCGTCGGGAAGTCGTCCCTGGCCAAGGCCCTCGCCGGGTTCCTGTTCGGCAGCCGGGACGCGCTGATCCAGCTGGACATGTCGGAGTTCCACGACCGGGCGACCGTGTCGCGGCTCGTCGGCGCGCCGCCCGGATACGTCGGGTACGACGACGGCGGCCAGCTCACCGAACGGGTCCGCCGGCGGCCGTTCTCGGTGGTGCTCTTCGACGAGGTGGAGAAGGCGCATCCGGACGTGTTCCACACGTTGCTGCAGATCCTCGAGGACGGCCGGCTCACGGACGGGCAGGGCCGGGTCGTCGACTTCAGGCACACCGTGCTCATCCTGACCACCAACCTCGGCACCCGCGACCTGGCGCTCCAGGCGGGCTTCCAGTCCTCGGCGCTCCCGGTGTACGAGCTGCAGCGCCGCAAGGTGGAGGACGAGCTCAAACAGCACTTCCGGCCCGAGTTCCTGAACCGGATCGACGAGACCGTCGTCTTCCACCAGCTCGGCCCGGACGAGATCGGCGGCATCGTCGACCACCTGGTCCTGGACGTCGCGTCGCGGCTCGCCGTCCGCGACATCGGGCTGGTGGTGACACCGACGGCGCGGCGGCACATCACGCGGCGGGGACACGACCCGGTCCTCGGCGCCCGGCCGCTGCGCCGCACCGTGCAGCGCGAGGTCGAGGACCCGCTGTCGGAGCGGATCCTGCTCGGCACGCTGCGCCCCGGCGACACCGTCACGATCGACGGCGGTGACGGCGGTCTCACGTACACCACTTCCGAGGAGCTTGAGCGAATGCTTAAATAAGGCAGTTGAGCGACTGCTCAAGGAACGGGGGTGGGCAGTGGCCGACACGAAGGAACGCCTGGTCGACGGGGCGATCAAGGTCCTGGGCAGCGACGGCCTCGCCGGGGCGTCCGCACGGGCGATCGCCACGGCGGCCGGCGTCAACCAGGCGCTCGTCTTCTACCACTTCGGATCCGTGGACCAGCTGCTCTCGGTCGCCTGCCGGCAGGCGACCGAGAGCCGGGTCGCGCTCTACCGCGAGCGGTTCACGGCGGTGGCGAGCATCGGGGAGCTCCTCGACGTCGGCCGGCAGCTGGAGCTGACCGAACGGGCCGAGGGCAACGTCGCGATCCTGGCCCAGCTGCTCGCCGGCGCCCAGACCGACGAGCGGCTCGCCCCGGCCGTCGCCGTGTGCCTCGACCTGTGGATCACCGAGATCGAGGCGGTGCTGCGCCGGATCACCGCGACGTCGCCGGTCGCCGACATCATCGACGTGCCCGGCCTGGCCAGGATCGTCGCGTCGACGTTCATCGGCCTGGAGCTGTTCGGCGGCGTCGACCCCTCCGGCGCGGCCGCCGCGATCGCCGCCCTGGAGCGGCTCGCCGTCCTCGTCGAGGTCGTCGACGGCCTCGGCCCGGTCGCGCGCCGCGCGTTGAAGGCGACGCTCAGGAAGGCCACGAAGTGACCCCGGTCCGGTTCGCACGGGCGGCGGTCGCGGCGGTGTGGCTGTACGAGGGCCTGTGGTGCAAGATCCTCGGCGGCGACCCCGCCCAGCGGGAGATCGTCGCCGAGGTGCCGATGCTGTCCCTCACCGCCATCGGCGTCGCCGAGACCGCCCTGGCCGTCTGGGTGCTGACGGGCCGGCACGCCCGGGCCGCCGCCGTGGTGCAGACGGTCCTGCTGGTCGCGTTCAACGCCGGCGGCCTGCTCCTCGCCGCCGACCACATCGCCGACCCGGGCAGGATGCTGACCGCCAACGCCGCCCTCCTCGCCCTCGCCTGGCTCCTGCCCCCGAAACCCGACCGGCCCGCGAATGCGTAATCCCTGGCAGCGGGGGCGGCTGACCGTAGGGCGCGGGCCTCAGGTCATGTTCGGCCGCATGTACGAGGACCCCGGCGCCGAGCTGAGCGTGTTCCCGCAGGCCGGGCGGGTCCTGGCGATCGCGTCCGCCGGTGACACGGCCGCCGCGCTCGCCCGGGCCGGGCACCGGGTCACCGCCGTCGACATCAGCGCCACCCAGCTCGCCTACGCGCAGGCCAGGCTCGCCGGCGCCCCCACCGTCACCGGCACCGCCGAGCGCCTCATGGCCGTCGCCCGCCGCGCCGCCGGCCTGCTCGTCCCCGGCTGGCGGCCCGCCGCGATGACCAGGTTCCTGCGCATGACCGACGTCGACGCCCAGCGCGCGCACTGGCGGGCGCACCTGGACCGGCCCATGCTCAGGGCGCTGATGCGGCTCGCGTTCGCCACGGCCGGGCTGGTCCGGCGCGACCTGTGGCGGGCCCTGCCGCCGAGGATGGACCTCGTCCTGCGCCGGCGCCTGGAGGCCGGCCTGACGAGCCACCCCAACGCCACCAACCCATGGGCGTGGCGCCTGCTGCTGGGCGGCTCCACCGACGAGACCCCGGTCGAGGGCATCGAATGGGTGCACGCCGACGTCGTCGAGCACCTCAGGTCGGTGCCGCGCGGCTGGTACGACGCCGTCACCCTCTCCAACGTCCTCGACGGCCCGCCGCCCGAGTTCGCCGGCGCTCTCGCCGCCGCGCTCGCCCACGGCGTCCGCCCGGGCGGACCGGTCGTCCTGCGCACGTTCCGCGACACACCGCCGCTGCCCGGCGACCCGCTCCCGGACCGGTCCCCGCTCTGGGGCGCCGTCGTCCGCCTCCACCCCCTCACCCTCGTCCCGGGGACATGACCATGCTGCAGGCACTGCGACGGCACCCGCTGCCGATGCGCACCACCTTCGGGCACTCGCTCGTCCTCACGTACGCGCTGCCACCGGCGGTCCTCGCGCCGCTGCTGCCGCCCGGGCCGGCCCTCGACACGTACGAGGGCCACGGGTTCGTCGCGATCGGCATCGTGTCCACGCGGCACCTGCGTCCGTCACCGCTGCCGCCGGCGCTCGGCATCGACGCGGTCCTCACCGGCTACCGGATCTTCACCACGTTCCCGACCCCGGCCGGGAAGAGCATGCGCGGCCTGTACATCCTGCGCAGCGACACCGATCGTCCCGCCCTCGCCGCCGCGGGCAACCTGCTCACCAGGTACCGCTACCACCTGGGCCGGGTCGGGCTCACCGTCGACGGCGACCGGCTCACCGCGACCGTCGACAGCCGCGACGGCGGCGCCGACCTGACCGTCACCGCCGACCTCGCCTCCCGTCCCGCGCCGCTGCCGCCGGGCTCCCCGTTCGCCGACCCGGCCGCCGCCCGCAGGTTCGCCGGGCCGCTGCCCTACACCTTCGACGCCGAGGACGACGGGATCGTCGTGGTGAAGGCGCACCGCAGCACGTGGGTGCCGGAGCCGGTCGCGGTCCAGGTCAGCCGGTGCACGTTCCTGGAGCGCGGCCCGTTCGCCGGGACGGCACCGGTCCTCGCGCACGCGTTCCACGTCGCGGGGATCGACTACGGCTGGCACCGCGGGGTCCGCCGCGCCGTCGACGGGAGCGCCCGATGATCAGGATGGTCCGCTACAACTGGCCGAAGTACCTCGTCACGGCGGTGGCCCTGGTCGTCGTGGCCGCGCTGCCGTGGCCGTGGCGGCTCCTCGCCGTCCCCGGCGCCGCCGGTGTCGCGGTGAGCCTCGCCGCGACCTGGTGGGCGTACGACCGCAGCCGCCTGTACGACTGGCGGTGGGCCCTCGACCTGCTGCCTCCGCCGCGACGGTACGCCGTGGTCAGCACCGGCCTCGACGAGATCAGCGGCACGCTGCGGCGGCTCCTGCCGGCGGCCGAGGCGACCCTCCTCGACTGCTACGACCCGCGGGTCATGACCGAGGGCTCGGTGCGCCGGGCCCGGAAGCTCACCCCGCCACCCCGCGGGTCGGTCCCCGCCGAGCCGGGGCGGCTGCCGGCGGCGACCGGTGGGCAGGACGCGGTGTTCCTCGCGTTCGCCGCCCACGAGCTGCGGGTCCCCGCGCAGCGGCGGGCCCTGTTCGCCGAGGTCGCCCGGGTCCTGCGCCCCGGCGGGCACCTCGTCCTCGTCGAGCACTGCCGTGACCCGGTGACCGTCGCCGCGTACGGGCCCGGCGCCTGGCACTTCTACCCGCGCCGCGAATGGCTGCGGCAGGCCGGCGCCGCCCGGCTCACCCTCGCGGCGGAGACGACGATGACGCCCCTGATCAGGGCCCTGGTGTTCCGCCGGTGACCGCCATCGACCTGCAGCTGCGCCTCGTCGGGGCGGTGCTCGTCGCCCTCGGCGTCGCCCACGTGGCACTCCCCGGCATCCTGGGCTGGCGGCCCCAGTTCGCGGCGCTGCGGCCGCTGACCCGGCACGTGCTGTACACCCACACCTTCTTCATCGGCGTCAGCTGTGTCCTGCTCGGCCTCGCCCCGCTGCTGCTCGCCGCCGACCTGCTCGCGCCCGGACGGGTCCCGGCGGCGGTCCTCGGCGCCGAGTGCGTGTTCTGGGGGCTGCGGTGGGCCGCGCAGTTCGTCGCGTTCCCGCCGTCGACCTGGCGCGGATCGCGGCTGCACCGGGCCGGGTACGCCGGGTTCACCCTGCTCTGGACGTGGGTCGTCGCGGTCTTCGCAGCGGCATTGTTCACACGCTGACACCTCGGCCGGGGTCCCCCGGGCCGGTGGCGTGGTACAACGACGCGGTGACGGCAACGACGCTGTTCCAGCGCACCAGTGGACCCCAGGGCGCGCCGGTCCTGCTGCTCGGCGGCTCGCTGGGCAGCAACCTCGACATGTGGCGCCCCCAGCTGCCCGCGCTCGCCGACCTGCGCGTGGTGCGCTTCGACCACCGCGGGCACGGCGCCTCGCCCGCGCCGCCGGGGCCATACCGGATCGACGAGCTCGGCCGCGACGTCCTCGCGTTGCTCGACCGGCTCGGCATCGCCAGGGCCTCCTACTGCGGGCTGTCCCTGGGCGGGATGGTCGGCATGTGGCTCGCCGCGAACGCGCCCGAGCGGATCGAGCGCCTCGTGCTGATCTGCACGGCGGCGCACCTGCCGCCCGCCGACGGCTGGGCCGCCCGCGCCGGGCAGGTCCGGACCGCGGGCATGGGCAGCATCGCCGACGCGGTCCTCGGCCGCTGGTTCACCCCACGGTTCCGGGCGGCGCTGCCGGCGAAGGTCGCCCCCTACCGGGCGATGATCGCCGCGTGCCCGGCGGAGGGGTACGCGGGCTGCTGCGAGGCGATCGGCGGCATGGACCTGCGCGAGGACCTGCCGCGGATCACCGCGCCGACCCTGGTCATCGCCGGCGCCGACGACCCGGCGACGCCGCCGGAGCACGGCGAACGCATCCACGAGGGGATCACCGGCAGCCGCCTGGTGGTGCTGCCCGGCGCGGCCCACCTCGCCAACGTCGAGCAGGCCGACGCGATCGGCCAGCTCATCCGGGACCATGTCCGTGGCTGAGTCCGTGGCTGAGTCCGTGGCTGACTTCGAAACGCATCTCACGGTGGTGTACGACGACCGCCTCGCCGACTGGGCCGCGGGCAATGGTCTGAAGTACACGCGGATCGAGCTGGACCGGGGTGCCGCGGCCGACCAGCCGATGCTGACCGGCAGGGGGCGCGGCGACCTGACGGGGCAGCGCGCGGCGGCCGGGGCCCTCGTGGACCGGCTGCGGGCCGACGGTTTCGTGGTGCGCCGGGTGAAGATCGAGGCGGCGCCCTGGCACCCGCCGGTGGCCGGCGGCTACTTCGAGCACCACGTGAAGCTGGTCCTGACCGGGGCGCAGGTCGACGCGGTCCGCGGCACGGCGCAGGCGCACGGCGCGCACCTGTCCCGCAACGCCAGACGGGTCCGCGACGACGGCCGGCACGAGCGGTTCGTGACCCAGCGGTGCTACGACGTGGACCGGCGTCAGGCCAGGGAGCGCCTCGATGCGCTGCTGGCCGGGCTGGCCCTGACCCCGGTCGAGGTCGAGGAGGAGTACGTGCTGGTCGACGACAACCCTGACCTGGACGCCGGATGGATCAGCTGACCGCGCACCGCGACGTCCTCGACCATGTCCTGGCCGTCGTCGCCGCCGACCCGATCTGCGACGCCCTGGTGCTGCGCGGGAGCATGACGATGCCGGCGTGGGTCGGTGGCCGGGCCAGACCGCCGGGGGACCTCGACTGGGTCGTCCGGCCCGTGGCGGTGCAGGGGCTGGACGACCGCGACCCGCACCCGTTCCTGGAGCGGATCGACCCGGTGCAGTACTGGCCGGAGGCGACGCAGGGCGCGGGCCGTGCCCAGCCGTGGGAGTTCCAGGACGAGGCCACCGGCGGTGTCCGGGCCCTGCTGCCGCCGGACGGCCTGCACTGGGTCCACGCGGTGGACGCCGACGCCGCCGACCAGCCGCATCTGGCGGTGCTGGACCTGCTGGAGCGGCAGCCGCGGACCCCGGGCGGGGCGGTCCTCGACGTCGGCGACGCCCAGCCGGACGCCGACTGGAACTACGCCGGCTACGACCTCGACTACGGCGGGGGCAGCGGCGCCCGGGTCCACATCCCATGGCGGCACGGCGACCTGACCGGCGACGTCCAGCTGGACTTCGCCTACGACGAGGCGCTGCCGGAGCCGCCGGTGCTGACCGCGGTCCCGCGCGGCTCCGGCGGCCCGCCGACGGCGGTGTGGACGGCGAGCCGGGAGCTGTCGCTGCTGTGGAAGCTCAGGTGGCTCGCCGAGGACCTGACCCTGGAGGGTGCCGCGCTGGGCAAGGACGTCTACGACGCGGTGCTGCTCGGCGAGCTCGACGGGGTCAACCTGCCGCCGCGCCTGCGCCGTCTCTTGCCGGCGCTCGACGTGGACGCGGTCCGGTCGATGAGCGTCGACTGGTCCGGTCACCCGGTCCACGACCCGGACAGCTGGCTGGACCGCCTGGCGTGGGCGGTCCAGCACCACTGCGTGGGTTACGACACCGAGCGGTAGACGTCGAGGGTCTGCTGGGCGATCGCCGACCAGGAGAAGTGGTCGAGGGCCCGCTGCCGTCCGGCCCGGCCGAATTCGGCGGCGCGGCCCGGGTCCTCCAGGAGCTCGTTCATCGCGTCGGCGAGGTCGGCGACGAACTTCGCCTCGTCCAGCGGGGTGCCGGATCCGTCGGTGACCTGCTCGATCGGCACGAGCAGGCCGGTCTCGCGGTCGGCGACGACCTCGGGGATGCCGCCGGTGGCGGTCGCGACGACCGCGGTCTGGCAGGCCATCGCCTCGAGGTTGACGATGCCCATCGGCTCGTAGATCGACGGGCAGACGAACAGGGTCGCGTGGGTGAGGACCTGGATGACCTCACGTTTGGGCAGCATCTCCTGGACCCAGACGACGCCGGACCGGGTGGCGCGCAGCTCGTCGGCGAGGGCGGTGACCTCGGCGGCGATCTCCGGGGTGTCGGGGGCGCCGGCGAGCAGGACCAGCTGCACGTCGGCGGGCAGCTTCCGGGCCGCGCGCAGCAGATAGGGCAGGCCCTTCTGGCGGGTGATGCGACCGACGTACACGACGCTGGGCCGGGCGGGGTCGATGCCGAGTTTCTGCATGACGTCCAGGCCGGGGTCCGGCGCGTACTGCTCGGTGTCGATGCCGTTGTAGATGACGTGCACCCGGTCCGCGTCGACGCGCGGGTAGGCCTTGAGCACGTCTGCCTTCATCCCGGCGGACACGGCGATCACGGCGTCGGCGGCCTCGATCGCGGTCCGCTCGCACCAGGATGAGAGCGCGTAGCCGCCGCCGAGCTGGTCGGCCTTCCAGGGGCGCAGCGGTTCGAGGCTGTGGGAGGTGATGACGTGCGGGACACCGTGCAGCAGTTTGGCGGTGTGCCCGGCGAAGTTGGCGTACCAGGTGTGGCTGTGCACCAGATCGGTGCCGGCCGCTCCCGCGGCCATCTCAAGGTCGACGCCCATGGTCCGCAGGGCGGCGTTGGCCCCTGACAGGCCGGGCGGGTCCTGATAGCCGACGACACCGGCTTCGCTGCGAGGGGCACCGAAACAGTGGACCCGGACGTCCAGGGGCAGCCGGCGCAACTCCCGCGCCAGGTACTCCAGATGAACGCCGGCTCCACCGTAAACGTCGGGGGGATACTCTCGAGTGAGCAGGTCTACACGCACACCCAAACACTAATCGCGTTCGTCTGGCGCAACACGCCGGACACGTTTAGCGTCTCGACCATGGCCGCCAAAAAAGTCCTCGCGATCGTCCTCGCCGGCGGCGAGGGCAAGCGATTGATGCCCTTGACCGCTGACCGGGCGAAGCCGGCCGTGCCGTTCGGCGGCATCTACCGGCTGATCGACTTCGTCCTGTCGAACCTGGCCAACGGCGGCTATCTGAAGATGGTGGTGCTGACGCAGTACAAGTCGCACTCCCTCGACCGGCACGTGACCAAGACGTGGCGGATGTCGACGCTGCTGGGCAACTACGTGACGCCGGTGCCGGCGCAGCAGCGGCTCGGCCCGCGCTGGTTCGCCGGGTCCGCGGACGCGATCTACCAGAGCCTGAACCTCATCAACGACGAGCGGCCCGACTACGTGATCGTGTTCGGCGCGGACCACATCTACCGGATGGACCCGGAGCAGATGATGCGCCAGCACATCGAGTCCGGCGCGTCGGTGACGGTCGCCGGGATCCGCCAGCCGCTGTCCAGCGCCGACCAGTTCGGCGTGATCGAGGTCGCCGACGACGGGCGGCGGATCTCCGCGTTCCGCGAGAAGCCCCGCGACGCGCGGGGG
Source organism: Dactylosporangium sp. NPDC005555 (assembly GCF_040605635.1). Classification (NCBI taxonomy): domain Bacteria; kingdom Bacillati; phylum Actinomycetota; class Actinomycetes; order Micromonosporales; family Micromonosporaceae; genus Dactylosporangium; species Dactylosporangium sp. NPDC005555. The sequence goes on along the minus strand of NZ_JBEXDG010000020.1, from coordinate 107,467 downwards.
CTGCCGGACGCGCCGGACGAGATCTTCGCGTCGATGGGCAACTACATCTTCACCACCGCGGCGCTGATCGAGGCGGTCACCCGCGACGCGCAGGACCCGTCGAGCAAGCACGACATGGGCGGCAACATCATCCCGTACTTCGTCGACAAGCACGAGGCGGCGGTCTACGACTTCAGCAACAACATCGTGCCCGGCAGCTCCGAACGCGACAAGGGCTACTGGCGCGACGTCGGGACCCTCGACTCGTTCTACGAGGCCAACATGGACCTGATCGCCGTGCAGCCGGTCTTCAACCTGTACAACTTCGAGTGGCCGATCTACACGGGCAACAGCCCGTGGCCGCCGGCGAAGTTCGTGCACGGCTGGGGCGAGCGGGTCGGCCGCGCGGTCGGGTCGATGATCTCCCCCGGTGCCGTGATCTCCGGTGCGCTGGTGGAGAACTCGGTGGTGTCGCCCAACGTGAAGGTCCACTCGTGGGCGCACGTGGAGGGGTCCGTGCTGATGGAGGGCGTGGACATCGGGCGGCACGCCGTGGTGCGCAACGCCATCCTGGACAAGAACGTGATCGTCCCGGAGGGCGCGGAGATCGGCGTCGACCTGGAGAAGGACCGGACCCGCTACACGGTGTCCGAGGGCGGGATCGTGGTCATCGGCAAGGGTCAACGCATCGAGCCGTAGGAAGACGACGCTAACGCTGCCAACCCCGCGTGGATTCGATACGGTGAGGATCATGGGTACCCCGACCCCCGCAGCGCCTGACATCGCCCGCACCGACACCGAGACCGCGCTCGCCTCCGACGACCCGGTGGTGGTCGCCGACGCGCCCGCGGGCACGTGGCAGGCGGCCACCGGTCCGAGTGTCGTGACCGAGGACCGGTTCCCGATCGAGCAGGTCACCCCTCAGGTCGAGGGCGGACGGTTCCCGGCGAAGGCCGTCGTCGGTGAGCTCGTCCCCGTCACCGCGGTCTCCTACCGTGAGGGCCACTCGATGATGGGCTGCAACGTGGTCCTCATCTCCCCCGAAGGCAAGGAGGGCCCGTTCACGCGGATGGGTCCCGGCCCGGCCGGCACCGACCGCTGGCTCGGCGCCGTGCGTCCCGACGCGGTCGGCGCGTGGACGTTCGCCGTGGAGGCGTTCTCCGACCCGTACCTCACCTGGCACGACGCGGTCACCAAGAAGATCGGCGCGGGGCAGGGCCTGCAGGACCTCGGCAACGACCTGGCCGAGGGCGCGGCGCTGCTCAACCAGGCGGCGACCGGCGTCCCGGCGGCGGAGCGGTCCCGGGTCACCGGCGCCGCGCAGGCCCTGGCGGACGCCTCGATCCCGTTGTTCGCGCGGGTGTCCCCGGCGCTCGGCCTGACCGACGTGCTGTGGCGCCATCCGTTGCGCCAGCAGGTGACCCGCTCCGCGGAGCTGCCGATCTGGTGCGACCGGAAGCGGGCGCTGTTCTCGGCGTGGTACGAGTTCTTCCCCCGCTCCCAGGGCGCGGTCGTCGACGAGCACGGCAAGCCCGTCACGCACGGCACGTTCCGGTCGGCGATCCCGCGCCTGGCCGAGGTCGCCGACCTCGGGTTCGACGTGGTGTACCTGCCGCCGATCCACCCGATCGGCCGGGTCAACCGTAAGGGCCCGAACAACACCCTGGTGGCCGGGCCGCAGGACATCGGGTCGCCGTGGGCGATCGGCGCCGAGGAGGGCGGCCACGACGCGATCCACCCGGACCTCGGCACCCTGGAGGACTTCCGGGCGTTCCTCGCCGCCGCCGAGGACGCCGGGGTCGAGATCGCGATGGACCTCGCGCTGCAGTGCGCGCCGGACCACCCGTGGGTCACCGAGCACCCGGAATGGTTCACCACCCGCGCCGACGGCTCGATCGCCTACGCGGAGAACCCGCCGAAGAAGTACCAGGACATCTACCCGCTGAACTTCGACAACGACCCGCTCGGCATCCGCGACGAGATCCTGCGGGTGGTGCTGCACTGGGTCGAGCAGGGCGTGAAGATCTTCCGGGTCGACAACCCGCACACCAAGCCGGTCGGGTTCTGGCACTGGATCATCGACGAGGTCAAGTCCGTCGAGCCCGACGTGCTGTTCCTCGCCGAGGCGTTCACGCGGCCCGCGATGATGCACGGCCTGGGCAAGATCGGGTTCACGCAGTCGTACACGTACTTCACGTGGCGCGTGCAGGCGTGGGAGCTGCGGGAGTACGTACAGGAGCTGATCGAGGCCGCCGACTACATGCGGCCCAACTTCTGGCCGAACACGCCGGACATCCTGCCCGAGCACCTGCAGCACGGCGGGCCGCCGATGTTCAAGATCCGGGCGGTCCTGGCGAGCCTGCTGAGCCCGTCCTGGGGCATGTACTCGGGCTTCGAGCTGTTCGAGCACCTGCACCGGCCGGGGTCCGAGGAGTACCTGGACAACGAGAAGTTCCAGCTGCGCCCCCGCGACTGGGCCGCGGCCGAGGCCGCCGGGGAGTCCCTGGCGCCGTATCTGAAGCGGCTCAACCATGTCCGGCGCGACAACCCCGCGCTGCACTGGCTGCGCAACACCGTCTTCCACGGCATCGACAACGCACAGGTGCTGTGTTTCTCGAAGCGGGACCCCGACAGCGACAACACGGTGCTGGTCGTCGTCTCGCTGGATTCGCAGAACGTCCAGTGGGGTAACACGACGTTGGACATGCCCGCGCTCGGTTTCGACTGGCACGAGCGGTTCACGGTGCGCGACGAGCTCACCGGTGCGACCTTCGACTGGGGACAACACAACGCGGTCCGGCTCGACCCTCTCTACGAGCCGGCGCACGTGTTCACGGTGCACCGTCACCGGTAACTGCACAAGGTAGGTGGCAGCATGACGGATCCGGTCAGTCCGGTTGAAGGCACCCACGTCACGGACGGCACGGTCGAGCATCCATCCGCGAGCGACTTCAGTTCGGCGCGGCTGGTGCCGACCGACACCACCTGGTATCAACGCGCGGTGTTCTACGAGGCGCTCGTCAGAGCGTTCTCCGACTCCAACGCGGACGGTTCCGGGGACCTGCAGGGGCTGATCAACCAGCTGGACTACCTGCAGTGGCTCGGCGTTGACTGCATCTGGTTGCCGCCGTTCTACGACTCGCCGCTGCGCGACGGCGGCTACGACATCCGTGACTTCTACAAGGTGCTGCCGGACTTCGGCACCGTCGAGGACTTCGTCGCGCTGCTCGACGCGGCCCACAAGCGCGGCATCCGGGTCATCACCGACCTGGTCATGAACCACACGTCGGACTCGCACCTGTGGTTCCAGGAGTCGCGGCGCGACCCGGCCGGGCCGTACGGCGACTACTACGTGTGGAGCGACGACAACACCGCCTACTCCGACGCGCGGATCATCTTCGTGGACACCGAGGAGTCGAACTGGACGTTCGACCCGGTGCGCCGGCAGTTCTACTGGCACCGGTTCTTCCACCACCAGCCGGACCTCAACTACGAGAACCCGGAGGTCCAGCGGGAGATGCTGGACGTGCTGCGGTTCTGGCTGGGGCTGGGCATCGACGGGTTCCGGCTCGACGCGGTGCCGTACCTGTTCGAGGACGAGGGCACCAACTGCGAGAACCTGCCGGCGACGCACGAGTTCCTGCGCCGCTGCCGCAAGGTGATCGACGACGAGTTCCCCGGCCGGGTCCTGCTCGCCGAGGCCAACCAGTGGCCGGCCGACGTCGTGCAGTACTTCGGCGACGGCGACGAGTGCCACATGGCGTTCCACTTCCCGCTGATGCCACGCATCTTCATGGCGGTCCGCCGTGAGTCGCGCTTCCCGATCTCGGAGATCCTCGCGCACACCCCGGAGGTCCCGGCGAACTGCCAGTGGGGCATCTTCCTGCGCAACCACGACGAGCTGACCCTCGAGATGGTCACCGACGAGGAACGCGACTACATGTACGCGGAGTACGCCAAGGACCCGCGGATGCGCGCCAACGTCGGCATCCGGCGGCGGCTGGCGCCGCTGCTGGAGAACGACCGCAACCAGATCGAGCTGTTCACCGCGCTGCTGCTGTCGCTGCCCGGCTCGCCGGTGCTGTACTACGGCGACGAGATCGGCATGGGCGACAACATCTGGCTCGGCGACCGCGACGGCGTGCGCACCCCGATGCAGTGGACCCCGGACCGCAACGCCGGTTTCTCCCAGGCGAATCCGGGGAGGTTGTATCTGCCGGCGATCCAGGACCACGTGTACGGCTACCAGTCGGTCAACGTCGAGGCGCAGAAGGAGAGCTCGACGTCGCTGCTCAACTGGACCCGCACGATGCTGCAGGTCCGGCGGCGGCACGAGGCGTTCGCGGTCGGCACGTTCCGCGAGCTCGGCGGCTCGAACCCGTCGGTCCTGGCGTACGTGCGCCTGCACGACGACGACGTCGTGCTGTGCGTCAACAACCTGTCGCGCTTCCCGCAGCCGATCGAGCTCAACCTGCAGCAGTGGGCCGGCTACACCCCGATCGAGCTCACCGGTCACGTCCAGTTCCCGAACATCGGCCAGCTGCCCTACCTGCTCACGCTGCCCGGCCACGGCTTCTACTGGTTTCAGCTGTGCGGCCCGCCGGCTGAGCAGAGCTGAGGAGATTCGCATCCCATGACCTCGCTGCCGTTCACCGACTGGCTGCCGCATCAGCGGTGGTACGCGGGCCGCAACCGCACCCTGACCGATGTCCGCCCGGCGGTGGTCACGCCGCTGCCCGACCAGGTCGACCACGTGCTGCTCGACGCGCACTACGAGGACGGCGGGACCGAGCGCTACCAGGTGTTCGTCGGCTGGGACCTCAACGTGATCACCGAGCTCGCGGCGGCGGCGCTGATCGGCGCAGACGGCGACCGCACCGGCTCCGACGCCCTCTACGACGAGCAGTCCGCGCAGCGGCTCCTCGGCCTCATCGACACCGGCGCGACCGTGGATGGCGTCCGGTTCGTGCCGGAGCCCGGCGTGGCGCTGCCCGTGCAGGCGCCGGCCCGGGTCGTCGACGTGGAGCAGAGCAACACCAGCGTCGTGTTCGACAGCGCCGCGATCCTCAAGGTCTTCCGCCGGGTCACCCCGGGCCTCAACCCGGACCTGGAGCTCAACCGGGTCCTCGCCCGCGCCGGCTGCCCCAACGTGGCCCGGCTGCTGGGCGCGGTGGAGAGCAGCGAGGACGGCGTGCCCGTAACGCTCGCCATGGTCACCGAGTACGCGCAGAACTCCGCGGAGGGCTGGGCGATGGCGGCGACCAGCGCCCGGGACCTGTTCGCCGAGCACGACCTCAACCCCGACGAGGTCGGCGGTGACTTCGCCGCCGAGTCGTGGCGGCTCGGCGAGGCGGTCGCGCACGTGCACCGCACCCTCGCCGTCGAGCTCGGCAGCGGGACCGCGCCGGCGCCCGCGGAGGCGATGCTGGCCCGGCTCGACGCCGCCGTGCAGGCCGTGCCGCAGCTGGCCGAGTTCGTCCCCGGCGCGCAGGCGATCTTCCGCAACGCCGGCGACGACCCGGTCACCGTCCAGCGCATCCACGGCGACCTGCACCTCGGCCAGGTGCTGCGCACCCCCGAGTCGTGGCTGCTGATCGACTTCGAGGGTGAGCCGGGTGTACCGGTGGAGGAACGCCGCCGCCCCGACTCGGTGCTGCGCGACGTCGCCGGGATGCTGCGCTCCTACGAGTATGCCGCCTACCAGCTGCTCATCGGCGAGGAGCGCGACGCGGCGCTCGCCGAGCGGGCCCGGCAGTGGGTGGACCGTAACCGGGCCGCATTCTGCGACGGTTATGCTGCCGCCGCCGGCTACGACCCCCGCGAGGACCGGGCGTTGCTGTGCGCGTACGAGCTCGACAAGGCGGTCTACGAGACCGCGTACGAGTCCCGGCACCGGCCGACCTGGCTGCGGATCCCGCTGCAGTCCATCGACCGGCTGGTCAACGGCTCGCTGACGGAACCCAGGTGACGGAGCTTATGAACCTCGACGACCTCATCGCCGGCCGGTCCCACGACCCGCACGGCGTCCTCGGCGCCCACCCCGTAGGTGGCTCTGCGGCCGGGACGACCGTCATCCGGGCGCTGCGCCGCGGCGCGGGCACCGTCACGGTCGTGGCGGACGACGAGCGCCATCCGATGCGGCAGGTGCACGGCGAGGGCGTCTTCGAGGCGGAGCTGCCGGGCATCGTCACCGACTACCGCATCGACACCGACGGGGTGGTGACCGACGACCCGTACCGGCACCTGCCGACCGTCGGCGAGCTCGACCTGCACCTCATCCAGGAGGGCCGGCACGAGCGGCTGTGGACGGTCCTCGGCGCGCAGACCCGCCCCGGCGGGGTCGCGTTCGCGGTGTGGGCGCCCAACGCCCGCGGCGTGCGGGTCGTCGGCGACTTCACCGGCTGGGACGCGCACGCCGGCTGGCCGATGCGGTCCCTCGGCGGCAGCGGCGTGTGGGAGCTGTTCGTGCCCGGCGCGCAGGCCGGCGACCGGTACAAGTTCCGGCTGCTGACCCCCGACGACGGCTGGGTGGAGAAGGCCGACCCCCTGGCGCAGCACACGGAGATCCCGCCGGCGACCGCGTCCGTGGTGCACCGCTCCACGTACGACTGGAAGGACACCGAGTGGATCGCCCAGCGCGCCGAGCGCCGCACCCACGAGGCGCCGGTCAGCGTCTACGAGGTCCATCTCGGCTCGTGGCGGCCCGGACTGTCCTACTTGGAGCTCGCGGACCAGCTGACCGAGTACGTCGGCGACCTCGGCTTCACCCACGTCGAGTTCCTGCCCGTCATGGAGCACCCGTTCGGCGGTTCGTGGGGCTACCAGGTCACCGGCTACTACGCGCCGACGGCCCGCTTCGGCAGCCCCGACGAGTTCCGCTATCTGGTGGACCGCCTGCACCAGGCGAACATCGGCGTCATCCTCGACTGGGTGCCGGCGCACTTCCCGAAGGACGCCTGGGCCCTGGCCCGCTTCGACGGGACGCCGCTGTATGAGCACGGCGACTGGCGGCGCGGCGAGCACCCCGACTGGGGCACCCTGATCTTCGACTTCGGCCGCTCCGAGGTCCGCAACTTCCTCGTCGCCAACGCCCTCTACTGGTGCGAGGAGTTCCACGCCGACGCCCTGCGCGTCGACGCGGTCGCCTCCATGCTCTACCTCGACTACTCCCGCGAGGACGGGGAGTGGGCGCCGAACCAGTACGGCGGCCGGGAGAACCTCGACGCGATCTCCTTCCTGCAGGAGGCGAACGCGACCGTCTACAAGCACCACCCCGGGATCATGATGATCGCCGAGGAGTCGACGGCGTGGCTCGGCGTCACCCGCCCCACCGACTCCGGCGGTCTCGGGTTCGGCTTCAAGTGGAACATGGGCTGGATGCACGACACCCTGACCTATGTCGCCAAGGACCCGGTGTACCGGCAGTACCACCACAACCAGATGACGTTCGCCACGGTGTACGCGTGGAGCGAGAACTACATGCTGCCGATCAGCCACGACGAGGTCGTGCACGGCAAGGGCTCGCTGGTCGGCAAGATGCCCGGCGACCTGTGGAAGAAGCTCGCCAACACCCGCGCGCTGCTGGCCTACATGTGGTCGTTCCCCGGCAAGCAGCTGCTGTTCATGGGCTGCGAGCTCGGCGACGAGCAGGAGTGGAGCGAGGAGCGCGGCCTGGACTGGGGGCTGCTGCACGACCCGCAGCGGGCCGGCCTGCAGCGGCTCGTCCGCGACCTCAACGGCGTGTACCGCAGGACCCCGGCGCTGTGGAGCCAGGACATCACGCCCGACGGGTTCCGCTGGATCAACAACGAGGACTCCAGCGGCAACGTCTTCTCCTACCTGCGGTGGGGCGCCGACGGCTCCGCGGTCGCGATCATCGTCAACTTCGCCGCCCACCCGCACGAGCACTACCAGATCGGCCTGCCGTTCACCGGCCGCTGGGCGGAGATCCTCAACACCGACGCCGACGTCTACGGCGGCTCCGGGGTCGGCAACATGGGCGCCGTCGAGGCGGTCTCCGAGCCGTGCAACGGGCTGCCCGCCTCGGCGCGGCTGCGCGTCCCGCCGCTCGGCGCGCTCTGGCTCAAGCTGGGCTGACGCCGCGGGCGGGCTCCCCGGGCGGTCAGCCCGGGGAGGGCTGGGCGCTGAACAGGGCGTCGAAGACGGGGATCGGGTTCATGGTGGTGTACGACCGTGCCCGGTCCCCCGCGATCAGCGCCGAGCAGGTCGGGTCGACGACCACGACCAGGGGCTCCTGCGCCCGGAACGTGAACACCAGGCTCAGCTGCACCGGCATGGTGATCGGCAGGCACGCCTGCTCGGCGGGCAGGGTCGGCAGCGCGTTCAGCACGGCGGTGAGCCGGTCGACGCCGCCGGTGAGCACCCTCGGCGCGGCGACCCCGGTCACCGCCGGTGCCTTGCTGGCGAGGGGCGTCTCGCACCGGGTCACGCTGGTCGCGGCGGGCGGCACGAGCGGGCCACCGGAGTCGGTCGGGGGGCCGCCGCCGCTGAGCCGGATGCGGACCGTCGCGCAGTTCACCGCCGCCCACACCGACCCCGAGGCGAACGGCGACGAGCCGGGCGGCGGCGGTGACATCGACGGCGACGCGGCCACCGACCCCGAGGCGGACGGGTCGACCGGCATCGGCCGGTCCACCCGCGCCGGGCCCGGCGCCGGGGACACCTGGACGGCGGCGAGCCGGCCGGCCGGCGCGGTGTGACCCGCGCCGGACAGCATCGCGGTGCCGCTCGCGGTCACCGCCGCGGCGAGCGCCGCGACGGCCGCGCGCCTCGCGGGGACTGCCATGAACCCCAGGCTAGACCGGCTGCGCGGTGGCGGTGGCCGGTTCCCAGGGCTGCACCCAGGGCGTGGCCGGCCAGCCCTCCGCGGCGGCCATCAGCGGCCGGCAGGTGGCGCCACGGAGGGCCGGCCGGCCTCCCGGACGCTGCTGGTCGAGGAACGTGAGCCGCCCTGACCGCTCGTCGGCGACAGGTGGCACGTTACCCGGCATGACTGGACCCTCGTTCGCGGAGACTTCGCTGTCAGCACCCATCCTGCCGACGGGTGCGGTCAGGTTCCGTCCTGTACCGCCGAGGTCACCCCGGCGGGGGTCGGCGGCAGCGGGAGCGGCAGGCCGGGCAGCCCGTCGATACTGACCGCGACGTGCTCCTTGCTCTCGAAGTACTTCCCGAGCGAAGCGTCGTCCTCCCGGGCGAAGCGCCTGCCGTGCAGGTCACGGTCAGCGTCGTACGTCATGAACGGCACCGCGTAGCCGCAGGTGTCCCGGATCAGCTCCGCGTGCACGACGATGACGGCGCGCAGCCCGTGCAGGGTCGTGTCGATGCCCGGGAAGTGCGCCATCAGCTCGGGCCAGCGCGGATCGTCGCGGAACACCGGCTCGCCGCGGCCGTGCACCCGCACGATGGTGGGCGGCCCGTCGAACGCGCACCACATGAGCGTGATCCGCCCGTTCTCCCGCAGGTGCGCGACCGTCTCGGCGTTGCTGCCGGCGAAGTCGAGGTAGGCGACGGTCAGCTCGTCGAGCACGGCGAACGACCCGGTCAGCCCCTTCGGGGACAGGTTGACGGTGCCGTCGCCGGACAGGGGCGCGGTGGCGGTGAAGAAGATGTGCTGCGTCTCGATGAAGGCGCGCAGCCGGCCGTCGATGCGTTCGTAGACCTTGCCCATGCCCTCATCGTCGCGCTCCACCGCTGGTCACGGCAGCCCCGATCCCGCATGGCGGGTATGACGGCCGTTACAGGGACGGCACCAGCGCCGGCGCGGCCGTGCTCTCCCGGACCACGAGGCGGGTGGCGAGCTCGATCCGGGTCGACTCCAGGCGCTCCCCCGCGATGATCCGCAGCAGCGTCCGGGCGGCGGCGACCCCCATCTCGTGCAGCGGCTGGCGGACCGTGGTCAGCGGCGGCGCCGTCCACCCGGCGAAGTTGAGGTCGTCGAAGCCGACGACGCTCACGTCGTGCGGGACGCCGAGCCCGGCCTGCCGCAGCGCCTCGTAGACCCCGGTCGCCTGCTGGTCGCTGCCCGCGAACACGGCGGTCGGCGGGTCGGGCAGCGCCAGGAACCCTGCCATCGCCCGCAGGCCGCCGTCGTGATGAAAGTTTCCGTACCGCACCAGGTGCCGGTCGGAGGCGATCCCAGCGGACTCGAGGGCGGCCCGGTAGCCGGCGATCCGGGCGCGGGTGCACTGCAGCTGCTCCGGCCCGCCGATCGCGGCGATCCGCCGGTGCCCGAGCCCGGCCAGGTGCTCGGTCGCGGCGTACCCGCCGGCGAAGTTGGTCGCGCCGATCGACGGCACGTCCGGCGGCGGCTGGCTGACCCCGTCGACGACGACGAACGGCATGCGGCGGCGGGAGAGCTCGGCCCGCTGGTGCTCGCTGAGCTCGGACAGCACCAGGATCGCGCCCTGCGACCCGCGGGCGAGCAGCGACTCCAGCCACCGCCTGGTCAGGCTCTCCCGGTTGTGCACGGCGGAGACGACCAGGCCCAGGCCGGCGGCCTCGACGACCTCCTCGACGCCGGTCAGGATCGACAGGCCCCAGACGCTGTCGAGCTCGTTGATGACCAGGTCGACGAGGTCGCTGCGGCGGCCGGGCCGGCGCGACGCGTGCGGGCGCTGGTAGCCACGGTCGGCGAGGAGCTGCTCGATGTGCTTGCGGGTGGTGCTGGAGACGTCGGTGTGCCCGTTGAGGACCTTCGACACGGTCGAGATCGCCACGTTGGCCTCGCGCGCGATCTCCGCCATGGTCGGGCGTTTCGTCGCCATGCCACCGCCCTCTCGCAACGTTTCGAAAGCAGCTGCCGGTCCCGGCGCCTGCCCGGGACCGTACACCTACGGACCCAGGTTCGAAATAGCCGCGAAACTTTCGGAGGCTCAGCCGTGACGTTCCGCGGCGGCGCACAGGCCTTCGCCCTCCATCGCCATGTACCGCCGGACGAGCCCCGAATAGAACAGCAGCGACGGCCGGGCGAGCGGGCCGGCGAAGGAGAGGGTGAGCACGGCGACGCTGGTGCCGTCGCCGGCGTCGGTGGCCCAGTGCCCGGCGACGTTGCGGATGCCGGTGGACCGCGACGTCCACTCGAAGCCGGTCGGGCCGACCCTGGTCACGGTCCACGTGGACGGCGGCAGCTTCGGCTGCTCGACGACGATCGTCTCGCCGGCGGTGAGCGGCCCGGTCGCCGCGCGCCGCACCACGGACACCGACGCCGTCCACTCCGGCCAGCGGGCCACGTCGGACATGATGCGGCCGACCACCTCGGCCGGAGCGCCCACGGGCACCGTCTCGGAGAACTCGATCGCCATGACGACAGCCTATGCCTGTCCGCGACAGGACGGTCCGCCGCACGAACCGGTCCCGGGCCGGCGCCGTGACTCCACGCGGGCCCGCGGGACCGGGCGGCTACCTCTCCAGGAGGCCGGCGCCGGGGATCTTCGGCGCCAGCGGCGGGCAGTGGGTGTGGGTCGCGGCGGCGAGTCCACCGCACTGCGCGGGCAGGCCGACGAGCAGGTTGTGGTCGTAGATCAGCAGCGCCCACCGGCCGAAGTCGTGCCGCTCGACCGGCGGGCCGAACTGGCTGACGGCGGCGTCGACGGTGCCGTACCGGGCGTGCTTGAGGTCCACGACGAGGAACCGCGCGTCGTACTTCGTCGCGTCGTACCAGTCGGCGTCGGACTCCCAGCGGAACGAGCGGATGTCGGGCCCGATGACCGGCGCGACCCTGGTCCGCCCGCCGGTGGCGACGGTGATGGTGTTGGAGCCCCAGTAGCTGCCCAGGCCGTAGCGCAGGTCGTGCGCGTCGAGATACGCCGCGACCTCGTGCGCCTCCGGCGGCTCCGGTTTCGCGGCGGCGGACTGGGTCGCGAACGCCACGACGAGCACGACGGCCGCGGCCGCCATGACCCGGCGCGCGGCCGGGCCGGCGGCGAGGAGCCGCTCGCCCCAGATCCGCCCGGCGAGGGCGGCGCCGAACGGCAGGACGGTGACGATCTGCCGGGCGCTGCCCATGTCGCCGGCCTGCGTCGAGGCGACGAACGCGGTCAGGTTGACCAGGATCGCGGCGGTCATCACCTCGCCGACCCGGTCGCTGTCACCCCCGGCGCGGAAGAACCTGGCGACCACGGTGCCGACGGCGGCGACGGCGAGCAGCAGCATCGCCAGGTTGACCAGGCCTGCGGCGAGGTCGACCGGACCGTCGAGGGTCGGCAGGTAGGCGCCGAAGTTGTGCGCGGTCGCCGTCGCCGCGGTGACCACGTGCCCGCCGAGGTCGGCCACGGGGCTGAAGCGCGCGACCGGCGAGTGGACGGCGAAGCCGCCACCCCACCAGATCAGGGCCAGCAGCGCGTGCGCCAGGGCGATCGACCCGGCGCCGGCGAGCAGCAGGTGCGCGTCGGTGCCCCGCCACGTGCGGTCCCGGACGAGCCGGGCGGCGCTGACCAGGGCCAGCGGGGCCGCGCCGACGAACATCGCCAGCGGGTCCGCGACCTGCGCGAGGGCGAGCACGACGAGCACCCCGACGGGCCACCACCGCCGCAGCAGCGGCATCGTGTCCCGGCGGTCGACGAGCAGCCAGGCGAGCAGCAGCGGCACGGCCGTGCCGGTGTGGTCGGGCGCGTACAGCACGATCGCCCACCCGCCGTGCGGCTGCGGGACGAGCAGGGTCGCCACGACGACCGCCACCCTCGCCCACCCGGCGCGGCCGGTCGCGGTGCCCTTGGCGACGAGCGCGGCGAACAGGATCAGCAGGATGTAGGTGGTCGCCGACGCCACGTGCACGACGTCCTGGTCGAGGCCGTAGAAGACCTCGATCAGCGCATACTGGACGAGCTCCGTCGGGTAGAACGACACGTCGCTGAGCGTCCAGCCGCGCAGCAGCACGTCGCCGTGCAGCATGTCCCACGCCTGCAGCGCGTTGGCGGCGGCGTCGCTGTTGGTGGGGGTGGCGCGGGCCATCCGCAGATAGCCGAGCAGCAGCACCGCCACGCCGGCGAGGACGGCCCCGACGGTCGCGACGCGGGTCCTGCGGCTCGCCGGTGCCGCCGGTGTACCGGTGACGCGGTCATGGACACGTTGACGCGGGATCGTGGGCAGGGTCGCCCGCTGGGCGGGCCCCGTCACCCCGCCGAGAGTTGGGCTCACACAACCTCCGACGCTTTCCCCCCGCCGCGCGGTTGGCGGCACCCAGTGAACGTGATCGACCTGTGATCACGCCGCAGGCCATTGTCCAGGATGCGCACCACCGCCCGCTGCCTTTTCCCCACCGATGTGTTTCTTCCCTCCCGGCGGAACCTCCAGAGCGCCTGCAGGCCGATCCATGCATCGAGGCCGGCGGTCTCAGCGCACGACGGCGGTCAGAGGTCCACCCACGCGTCCAGGCCGGCGGTTCCCAGCGCACGACGGCGGTCAGAGGTCCACCCACGCGTCCAGGCCGGCGGTCTCAGCGCACGACAGTGGTCAGAGGTCCACCCACGCGTCCAGGCCGCTCGGGGAGACGCAGTGCACACGGCCGCCCGGGTGCAGGGCCGCGTCGGTGGCGTAACGCTCCGTGAGCTCCTGCTCGGCGTCCGCGTCGCCCGCGTCGGCGGCGACGAGGCGCTGCGCGACCCAGTCGGCGAGGTCCTCGTCGACGGCGCCCCATTCGTCCCACAGCAGCAGCTCGTCGCGCTCGCGGTGGGCGAGCTCGTGCCGGACCTGGTCGAGCAGGAAGCGGTGGCCGCGGTACGGGCCGACCGGGTCCGCTCCGAAGTTGTCGGCGTCGATCTCCTCCCGGCGGTGCCGGGTCCACGCCTCGGCGGCGGTGATGAAGTGCCGCACGTCGAAGGTGTCGACATCGGGCGTGGCGGGGTCGAGCTGGGCGTCGACGCGGACCCAGCGCTCACCGTTCCAGTACTCGGCGACGACGTGGTCGTAGTGGAACGCGTCGCCGAAGTAGCCCGCGAACCCGATCCGGCTGCGGGCGGCGACCCCGCGGTGCCGCAGCGCGGCGACGGTGAGGAGGGTGAAGTCGCGGGCGCAGCCGACGACGCGGGTCTTCGGCTCACGGGGCGCGCCGAGCGGGCGCGTGTGCCGGGACCGGTCCGCGGCGAGGATCCGCGACATCCACCGGGCGTCCACCTCGGACAGTCGTTCGCCCACAAACGACAGGCCCTGCGCGTAGTAGTGCACGATCACGTTGCGCACCACGCCCACCAGGCCCGGGACGTCCGTCGGCAGGTGGTTGAGCAGCCCGGCATACGGACCCGGGTCGCTGTAGGCGGACTGCGACCGGTACCGATCGACCATGCGCCTCAATGTACCGTCACCCGATGCGCATCGACGTTCGCGGGTTGACCTTCGACGTGCACACCGGCGGGCCGGACGGGGGCGATCCGGTCCTGCTGCTGCACGGGTTCCCGCAGGACAGCCGCGAGTGGGACGGCATCGCCGGCGGGCTGCACGACGCCGGCCTGCGCACCTTCGCGCTGGACCAGCGCGGCTGCTCCCCCGGCGCCCGGCCCGAGGGCAGGGACGCCTACCGGATGGCCGAGATCGTCGCCGACGCCGTCGCCGTCCTGGACGCGCTCGGGCTGCCGGACGCGCACGTGGTCGGGCACGACTGGGGCGCCGCGGTGGCCTGGCATCTCGCCGGCCGGCACCCGGACCGGGTCCGCACGCTGACCGCCGTGTCCGTGCCGCACCCCGTGGCGTACGCGACGTCGGTACAGCGGGATCCGGCGCAGCTGTTCAAGTCGGCGTACATGGTGTTCTTCCGCACGCCGTGGCTGCCGGAGAAGCTGCTGGCCGCGCGCGGCGGGGCGCTGCTGCGGCGGATCGCGGCCGGGCACCGGACGATCCCGCCGGAGCATTTGACCGGGGCGCTCAACTGGTACCGGGCGATCTCCGGCCACGACCTCAAGGGGCTCGGCCCGGTCACGGTGCCGACCACGTTCGTCTGGAGCGACCGGGACGTGGCGATCTCCGGCCACGCCGCCCGGCGGTGCGCGGCGTACGTGACCGGAGACTTCCGCTTCGTGACCCTGCCCGGCGTCAGCCACTGGATCCCGGACGAGGCGCCGGGCCCGCTCCTCGACGCGGTCCTGGACCGGATCAGCCGCCGTCCACCGCCGTGAAGGGCTTGAGCGGCTGCTTGGCGGTGATCGCCGGGACGGTGGTGCGTTCGACGACGTCGAACATGGCCCTGCCGAGGACGGCGTGCGCCTCGACGGCGGGGTGCGTCGCGCCGTAGTTGTCGAGGTCGCCGAGGCCTTCGGCGAACAGGCCGTAGACGAGGGCCGGGGCGCCGTCCGCGCCGAACATGATGCCGGCCTCGTGCCGGGACGCGCCGAGGGTGTTGAAGTCCTGGCCGTACTTCGAGGCGACCCGGCTGCGCTC
Source organism: Dactylosporangium sp. NPDC005555 (assembly GCF_040605635.1). Taxonomy (NCBI): domain Bacteria; kingdom Bacillati; phylum Actinomycetota; class Actinomycetes; order Micromonosporales; family Micromonosporaceae; genus Dactylosporangium; species Dactylosporangium sp. NPDC005555. The sequence goes on along the minus strand of NZ_JBEXDG010000020.1, from coordinate 92,101 downwards.
GGACGAGGACATGTTGCGGCGGATGCCGTCGTGGTAGCCGTTGATCCAGCGCAGGACGCCGAGCAGGAAGTCGCACGACGCCGGCTTCAGCAGCGTCTTCGTCGCCAGGCGCCACAGCAGGTCGTGGATCTCGCGCGGGGTGGTGTCGCCGAGGAAGAACCGGTTCGGGTTGGCGACCGGCTCGACCCGGGTGTGCGTGAACCCCTTCGCGGCGAGGATCTCGTTGATCTCCAGGGCGGGCACGACCCGGCCGCACATGCGCACCGCCGTGTTGTCGGACACGAGCAGCATCGCGGTGAGGAAGTTCGCGACCGTGATGTCGTCGCCCCACACGGTGTGCAGGAAGTAGATGCCGGTGCCGCCGAGGATGATGTCGGCCCGCAGGTCCAGCTTCTGGTCCAGGCGCAGCTCGCCGCGGTCGATCTTGTCCATGACGGCGGTGGCGACGGCGAGCTTCTGCACGCTGTAGCCCTTGGTGACGTGGTCGGCGTCGTCCTGCACCACCGGCTGCGGCACCCCGGCGGCGTCGACCAGGGCGATGTGCGAGTGCCAGGTGCCGCCGGCGCGTGCTTTCTGCCGCTCGTACACGCGGCGGATGCGCTCGGCGGGCGGCAGCGAGCGGTCGGTCCCGGCAGAGGGAGAGGCCCCAGGAGCGGCACCGGGAGCGGGGGCGGCCGAGGCGGGCGCGCCGACGACGGGGACGGCGGCGGCACCGGCGCCGAGCGCGATGGCGGCGCGGCGGGTGAGCTTGTTCGTCATGGTTCGGACGCTAACCACGCGCCATGACCGATTCAACATGACAAATCCCATCTGCAGGGCTATCAACCTTTGAGCGTGCCAGAGCGTCTGCCTTGTAGCGTTCCAGCATGGACATCGTCGCGTCGGCAACTCGCTGCGGCGGGCCTTGTAGCGTGCTGTTGTGGAAATCGTCGCGTCGCTCGTCGCGGAACTGGAGGCCGTCACGTTCGCCGACCGCGGTGCCGACGACGTCACCGGCCTGCTCGTCGACGCGGTCGTGGCGTGGGCCGAGGGCCGCGGGTGGCGCACGTACCGCCGCGCCGCGAGCGTGGTGCCGTTGCCGCCGCCGTACGAGCGGCAGCACTCCGTCCTGGATGTCGCCTGCGCCCGGCCGGACGGCCCGCCGGTCGTGGTGGAGGTCGACCACGGCGACCGGAAGCGGACCGTGGACAAGCTCGCCGCCGAGGCCGGGGCGGGCCGCGTCGCGGTCTGGGTGCGGTGGGGCACCGGCCGGCTCGCGGTCCCCGCGGGGGTGCACCTCGTGGCGCTGCCGGTGACGGCGCGGACCGGCCTGCAAGGGCGGGGTCGCCGGTACTCCCGGGTGCCCGACCTGCCCGCACCGGAGCACAGCGCGGGCGGCGGCTCCTGGACGGCGGAGGAGCTCGACCTCGACATCGCTCTGGTACTGCGCGCCTATACCGCGTTCGCCCAGGGTGACATCGACGCCGCGGTTGCCGGTCTCGCGCCGGACGTGGACTGGGTGGAGCCCGACGAGTTCCCGGGCGGCGGGCACCATCGCGGGCCGGCGGCGGTCGCGGCGTACCTGCGGGCGTCCTACGACGGCTGGTCGGAGCTGCACTCGGAGCCGGTCGCGCACCGCCGCGGCGACCAGATCGTGATCGTGCACCACGTGTGGGGCGTGCTGCGCGACGGCGGCCGGCACGAGGCGACGGTCGCGGACGTATTCACCGTCGAGGACGGCCGGGTCGTGCTGATGATGGCCTACGCGGACCCCGCCGACGCCTTCCGGTGACCGCGTTCCCGGCCGGCTCCCCGGGGTCGCCGTCCTCAGGTCGGGGTGCCGGTCCGGGTCCGGGGGCAGTGCACGACGCGGCCCTTGCCGCCGGTCTTCGCGGCGTACATGGCGACGTCGGCGTCGTGCATGAGGTCGTCGATCGGGATCTCGCCGTCCCACAGTGACACGCCGACGCTGGCCCGCGGGGTGAGCGTGGCGCCGTTGTGGACGGTGGGGACCTGCACGTCGGCGAGGAGCCTGTCGGCGACGGCGTACACGTCCTCACGGCCGGCCATGCCGTCGAGCAGCACCGCGAACTCGTCGCCGCCGAGGCGGGCCACGGTGTCGCACGGGCGGACCCCGGCCAGGAGCCGGTCGGCGACGACGGTGAGCAGATGGTCGCCGGCGACGTGCCCGTGCGCGTCGTTGACCTGTTTGAAGCCGTCGAGGTCCACCAGCAGCATCGCGACGGCGAGTCCCTGCCGGGCGTGGTCGCGGGCCGCGCCGAGCCGCTCGCGCAGCAGCGCCCGGTTCGCCAGGCCGGTCAGGCCGTCGTGCGAGGCGCGGTGGTGCACCTCCTCGAACGCGTTGCGCAGCACGCCGAGCGTCTCGTTGAGCGATCGTCCCATCTGCCCGACCTCGTCGGCCCGGTCGAGCTCGACCCGGCGGCTGAGGTCACCGCGGGCGACCCTGGCGAGGACGTCGACGACCTCCCGCAGCGGCCTGGAGATGGTGCGGGCGGCGAGCGCCGACAACAGCACGGCGGTGATCGCGCCGATGCCGAGCAGCAGCCCCATCAGCTGGGCGGTCCGCACGCTGTTGGCCCGGGTCCGGCGGGCACCGTCGTCGACGGCGTCGACGAGCTGGTCCAGGAAGCTCGAGGCACGGTCCTTGACGGCCCGCGCGATCGCCTCCGAGCGCACGAGCACCACGGACGCGGCCTTGCGCTGGTCGCCGGAGCGGGCCGCCTCGAGGGCCGCGTCGCGGGCGGTGCGCCACATGGTGATCGTGGCCGCGAAGGAACGTAGGCTCTCGTGCTCGGCGGCGGGCAACCCGATGCGGGTCAGCGCGCCCACGTCCGTGTCGATGGCCTTGTCGGTCTCGGTGATGACCTCCGCGTAGCTGTCGCGGTAGAAGCCGGGCTCGGACAGGATGTAGGACAGCACGGACTCCTGCTGGGAGCCCACGGCCGAGCGCACGGCGGTCATCCTCGCCAGGGCGACGACGTTGACCTTGTACTCGTGGTCCTGCTCGGCGACGAGCCGGCGCAGGTTGAGCAGCCCGACCACGCCGGACGCGGTGAAGATCGCGGTGACGACGAGCGACACACTGATGATCTTCGTGGCGATCCGGCGGTCGCCTGCCCAGCGCCGCACCCGCTTGTACACACCGCTGACATCGGCGTGCGGCGGCTGAAGCTAAGACGGCTCGCCCGGCCAGGTGCCCTGGACGCGGTGCAACGCGGTTGCCGTGTCGGTGCCCTTCACCCACGCCGTCATCTCGGTCCAGAACGTGCCTGCGCCGACGGACGCGGGCATCAGGTCCGAGCCGTCGAAACGGAACGTGACCGCCGGGTCGGTCAGCAGCTCCGCGGACAGCTTCGACACCGGCGAGGTGAGCAGGTCGCGGTCGAGGCCCTTGTTGGCGCTGACGATGTCGCCGCTGACGGCCCGGCGCCCCGCGAAGTCCGGCGTGGCGAGGTACGCGGCGAGCGCCTGCACCTCGGGCCGGTCGGTGAACGCGCCCGCGAACACCCCGGCGCCCAGCACGGGACGGCCGGCGGCGGGGTCGACCGGCGGCAGGTAGAACGCGTAGATGTCGCCGTCCTCGGCGACCCTCGCCGTCGACGGCCACCACGTGCTGTAGAACGACGCCTGCCGGTGCATCGCGCAGTCGTGCTGCAGGATCGGCAGCCCGCCCTCCTGGAACGCGGTGGTGGCGACGCTGTCGACGCCGCCGTAGCCGCCGTTGACGTAGGCCGGGTTGCGCAGGATGCCGCCGACCCGGTCGAGCGCGGCGGCGACGGCGGGGTCGTCGAACGGGATCCGGTGCTCGACCCACGCGTCGTAGACGTCGGGCCCGGCGGTGCGCAGCAGCGTGTCCTCGAGCCAGTCGGTGACGGGCCAGCCGGTCGCCACGCCGGACTCGATGCCCGCGCACCAGGGCTTCACCCCGTCGGCGGCGATGCGGTCGCTGAGGTCGAGCATCTGCGCCCACGTCTTCGGCACCGTGTAGCCGTGCTCCGTGAAGTACTTCGGCGAGTACCAGACGAAGGACTTCACGTTGGCGTCGACGGGTGCGCCGTACAGGACGCCGTCGACGCTGCCGTAGCGCTTCCAGTCGGCGGAGAACCACCGGTCGACGTTGGCGGCCACCTGCGGGCCGGCCGGTTTGAGGGCGCCGGCCCGGACCATGCTGGTCAGCAGGCCCGGCTGCGGGAAGAGCGCGAGGTCCGGGGCGTTGCCGGCCTTGACCCGCTCGGGCAGCTCGGCCTCGAAGCCGGCGGAGCCGTCGTACTCGATGGCGATGCCGGTGCAGACCTGGAACCCTTCCCAGGCCTTGGCGAGCTTGTCCGCCTCGACGTCGCGGATCGACGAGGAGACGGTGACGGTCGTGCCGTGGTGGCCCTCGTAGCCGGAGTACGGCGCGCAGCCGGCCCCGGCGGACGGGTTGTTCCCGCCGCCGCAGGCCGTCGCCGTCGTCGCGACGGCCAGCAACACGCCGATCCGCAGCGCCCGGACGTGGAGAGCCCACGGAATACCCATGAATCGCAGCATATGCGGTTGATCCGGTCAGGAACGTGAGGTCGCCGGGAGAGGTCGGTCGACCGGGTCCTTCGCGGTGGGCCGTTCGGCTCGGACATATCCGGCGATTCACGGATCCAGGCGGGCAATCACGTCTGTGAGTGATTTCACGCCTGACAACGCGGAGCGGATGGTGCGGTTAGCGTCGCCCACGGCCCTCATGACGGCCGGCAACCACATCGTCCGATTCGCCCGGTACTTCGGGGCCCGGCCGGCTTCCACAGCGGCAGGCATCCCCGAGACACGCACGAGAGCACCGGGCCGACCGTGGAGTCATCCTGAACGCACGTCAGCCGCTGCACCGCATCGCAGCAGGCACCACCGCCCTCGCCCTCACCGCCGTCTGGCTCGGACCCTCCGCGGCAGCGGCCCAACCGGCACCACCCCCGCTCGACGTCTCCGCCCCGGCTTCGCTCGCGGAGCAGGAGACGCAGCTGGCGGCCTACGAACACGCCGACAAGGCGTACCGGACCCTGCGGCTCGTGGCCCACGCCGCGCCGAGCGCCCGCGACGCCGACACCCGCCCGGTGATCGCCGCTCCCCCGGTGTCGAAGCCGGCGACGAAGAAGCCGGCACCGAAGAAGACCACCGGCTCCGGCGGGTCGTCGACCACCACCGTGAAGCCGCCGTCCGGCGCCGCCGGGACCGTGGTGTCCTTCGCCCTCGCGCAGGTCGGCAAGCGCTACGTGTACGCCACCTCCGGGCCGAACACGTATGACTGCAGCGGCCTGGTGTCGGCCGCCTACGCGCGGGCCGGGATCAAGCTGCCGCACCAGAGCGAGCAGATCGCCGCCCGCGGCCGGCGCGTGCCGTCCGGGCAGTGGATGCCGGGCGACGTCATCCACACGTCCGGGCACGTCGCCATCTACATCGGCGGCGGCAAGGTCGTCGAGGCCGCCAACCCCAGCTCCGGCGTGCGGGTCGCACCGGTGCGCGGCGGGACGGCCTACCGCTTCCTGTAGGCAGCTTCTGCCCGGCGGCGGCTTCCCGGGCCGGCGCTTTTTCTCCGGACCCCGCCGGTGCTCGTGGCCGGCGGGGTCCGGAACGCTCAACAACCGTCCCGCACCGCCGATGCGACCGTTGTGACCTCTGGACGGCCGGTCCCGCTCGCGCCGGCACCCGCCCGCCCACGGGCACCGGCGAGCGGATCCGCCGGGACATGAACTCGACCAGCCGAATCCGGGGTACACAACGACATGTCGAAATACCTGCGCGTCACAGCCGTCCTGACCGTCGCGTTGGCCACGGTGCTGGTGTCCGCACCGGCGTCCGCCTCGACCACCACGTCCCTGCCCGCGACGCTGAACCTGCCCGACGGCTTCCAGCCCGAGGGCATCGCGACGGGCCCGGGCCCCTTCGCCTACTTCGGCTCCCGCGCCGACGGCCGCATCTACCGCGCCAACCTCATCACCGGCACCGGCGCCGTCATCAGCCCCGCCGTCGGCACCCAGTCCCTCGGCATGAAGACCGACCAGCGCGGCCGGCTCTTCGTCTCCGGCGGCAACGCCGGCAACGCCCGGGTCATCGACGTCCGCACGGGTGCGGTCCTCGCCTCCTACCAGTTCGCTCCGGGTGCTCCCACGTTCGTCAACGACGTGGTGCTCACCTCGCACGCGGCCTACTTCACCGACTCGAACAAGGCGGTCATCTACAAGCTGACCCTCGGCCGCCACGGCGCGCTGCCCGCGACGTTCGAGACCCTCCCCCTCACCGGCGACTTCGTCCTCAACCCCGACGGTCTCAACTTCAACGGCATCACCCTCACCCCCGACGGCCGCGCCCTCATCGCCGTGCAGTCCAGCACCGGGTTCCTCTTCCGGGTCGACCCCGCCACCGGCAACACGTCGCGCATCGCCGGCCTCACCCTCGTCAACGGCGACGGCCTGCTGACCGTCGGCCGCACCCTGTATGTGGTGCAGAACCGCGCCAACCTGCTGACGTCCGTGAAACTCTCGAAGGACGGCCGCACCGGCACCCTGATCGCCTCGGTCACCGATCCGCGCTTCGACGTGCCGACCACGGTCGCCAGGTTCGGCGACCGCCTCTACCTGCCGAACGCCCGCTTCACCACTCCCCCGACCCCGACCACCCCTTACACGGTCGTCGCGGTCCGCATCTAGCCCTTCGTCGATGCTGCGCGACCCGCCCCCCTCACCAGGGAACGGGTCGCGCAGTGTCCGTCCGGGCACCCGGGGCCGGCCCCGTCCGAGCGGGGTGGGCAGGCGCGTCAGCGGGCCAGGGTGGTCTCCGAGACGGTCCACAGGCGGGTGGCGGAGGCCGGGTCCACGGCATACGCCGCGACCCCACGCCGGCTGTCGCCCTCCTCCACCGGACCCGCCTCGTTGCAGTCCTCGAAGTAGCGGCCGCCGACGCCGTCCAGGAGCGGGGACGTGGCGAGCAGCACCGACGTGGCGGCGCCCTGCTCGGTGGTCTTCCACTGGAAGGCGCCGACGCCGGCGGCGGCGCGGAGGCGGTCGAGCTCCTCTTCGGTGACGTGGCGCTGCAGGCCGGTGCGGATGCCGCCGGGCATGAGCGCGTTGACGAGGATGCCGTCACCGGACCAGCGGCGGGTGGCCTCGACGGCGAAGAGCACGTTGGCCGTCTTCGACTGCCCATATGCCGACCAGGGCTCATACGCACGGTGCTCGAAGTGGATGTCGTCGAAGGCGATGCCGGAGCGCAGGTGGGCGCTGGAGCTGACGCTCACGACGCGGGCGCCCTCGGCGGCGAGGGCCGCGTGCAGGCCGGTCGCGAGCGCGAAGTGGCCGAGGTGGTTGGTCGCGAACTGCATCTCCCAGCCCTCGGGCGTGCGCATCAGCGGTGTGGCCATCACGCCCGCGTTGTTGACCAGGATGTGCAGCGGGCCGTCCCACGCGGCGGTGAACGCGCGCACCGACGCCTGGTCGGCGAGGTCGAGCCGGGCGACGTGGACCTGCTTGCTGCCGGTGGTCGCGGCGATGTCCTCGGCGGTGCGGTCGCCGGCGGAGCCGTCGCGGACGGCCAGGGTGACCTCCGCGCCCGCCCCGGCCAGGGCGCGGGCGGTCTCGACGCCGATGCCGGAGGCGCCGCCGGTCACGACGGCACGCCGGCCGGTCAGGTCGATGCCCTCGATGACCTGCCGGGCGGTCGACTCGCGGCCGAACGGCGTGGTGATGGGTGCCATGGTGTCCCCCTGTAAGATCGGAAGTGGAGGAGCCTCCACTACCCGCTCCCCACGATAAGCGGAGCATCCTCCGATTGCCAACCCTCGGGGAGTGTGATGTCCCAGCGACCGTTGCGGGCCGACGCGCAGCGCAACCGCGCCCGCCTTCTCGACGTCGCGGTCGTCGCCCTCGCCGACGCCCCGGAGGTCACCCTCGACGCGATCGCCAGGCAGGCCGGGGTCGGCATCGGCACGCTCTACCGGCACTTCCCGACCCGGGAGGCGCTGATCGAGGAGGTCTACCGCACCGAAGTCGCCCGGCTGTGCGACGCCGTGCCGGAGCTGATCGCCGCGGAGCCGCCGGACCGGGCGCTGCGCGTGTGGATGGACCGCTTCGTCGACTACATGGCCACCAAGCGCGGGCTGGCCGACGCGTTGAAGATGGTGATCGCCGCGGGCGGGACGCCGTTCGCGCACAGCCGGGAGCGACTCGTCGCCGCGGTGGGCGACCTGCTCGCCGCCGCCACCGGCGTCCTGCGTCCCGACGTCGACCCCGTCGACCTCCTGACGGCGATCAACGGCATCTGCCTGGCCACCGGTGACCCGGAGCAGCGCGAGCAGGCCGGCCGGCTCCTGGACCTGCTCATGGACGGCGTCCGGGCCCGGTGACAGCGACCCCGCTCGCCGACGGCGACGCCGGCTACTGGACGCTGTGACTCAGTCCTGCAGCGCTGCCTTCTTTTTCTCCTCCTCGTCCTTCTCGCGCTGCGTCGCGAGCTCGAGGGCGAGGACGGCGGCGAGGATCAGGACATGGTTCTCGCCGTCGCCGATGCGCACCGCGTAGCTGTCGCGGATGCTGAGCCAGCGCTTCGACACCGAGGCGACCTCGCGACCGTCGCGCTCCACGGTGTACTCGTGGTCGAACAGATCACCGGTCATCGTCAGGTCGTCGTCGCCCGGCAGGTCGACGGTGAACTTCTCGCGGAACGGCGTGAAGAGCTTCTTGCGCACCTCAGCGGCCTTCTCGCCACCGATTTCGATGGTGTACGTGGGTCGCAACGCGATCAGGTGCCGGTGCACGGACGCGACCTCGGCGCCGTGCGGATCCTCGATGACGAGCTTGTCACGCAGGCTCAGCACCTTGCCGTCGACGTGCAGCACCACCTGTCCCGAGTCGTCGGTGATGTCGAAATCGTCGCCGATGTCGAAGAACCGCTCCTTGATGACATACATGCCGCCGATTCTCCTCCGGTCACGCCACCACCGCCCGCCGGGCGAGCGTCAGACTGGTCCGCAGGTCCAGGACGGTGCCGCCGCGGCGGCCTCCGGCGGGTAGCCGGGGCGGGCATCGTCGTACACCTCGGCGACCTCACCGAACCGGGCGCCAGTCCCCGTGCCGTCCACGCCCCCGATTCTGTCAGACCTTCGTGGCGCCACAGTGTCCTGCAACCGGCGGGGGAACGAGGGGCGCGGGGGTGGCACGTGGTTCGGTGGGGATGCTCACAGGGGCGGGCCGTGGGCGGAAATCGTCTGTGTGGCAGAATATCTGCATGACCGACTATGGGCATGAGCTGCGGTTCGGGACGTTCCTGCCGGCCGAGGCGGCCACCGCCGGGGAGACGTTGCGGCTCGCCGTGCTCACCGAGGAGCTCGGGCTGGATCTGGCCAGCGTCCAGGATCATCCTTACCAGGCGCGGTTCCTGGACGCGTGGACGCTACTGTCGTTCATCGCGGCGCGGACCAGCAGGCTGACCGTGTTCCCCAACGTCGCCAACCTACCGCTGCGGCCGCCCGCCGTGCTCGCCCGGGCCGCGGCGGGGCTGGACGTGCTCACCGGCGGGCGGGTCGAGCTCGGGCTCGGCGCGGGCGCGTTCTGGGACGCGATCGCCGGGATGGGCGCAGAGGTGCTCACGCCGGGCGCGTCGATCGAGGCCCTCGAGGAGGCGGTGCGGGTCATCCGCGCGCTGTGGAGCGACGAGCGCAGCGCCAGGTTCGACGGCGCCCACTACCGGCTGCGCGGCGCGCACCCCGGGCCGCCCGCGGCGCACCCGATCGGCATCTGGATCGGCGGCGTCAAGCCTCGCATGCTGCGGCTCGTCGGCCGGGTCGCCGACGGGTGGCTGCCCAGTGCGCCGTACGTGCCACCGCCGCAGCTCGCCGAGGCCAACCGGCGCATCGACGAGGCCGCGACCGGTGCCGGGCGGGACCCGAAGGACGTGCGGCGGCTGTACAACATCGTCGCCGGGCAGGCGCCCCTGGACGGGCCCGTCGAGCAGTGGGCGCCGCAGCTGGCCGACCTCGCCCTGGGCGAGGGGATCAGCACGTTCATCCTCATGGTCCAGGCGGGCGGCGGCGCCGAGCTGCGCCGGTTCGCCGAGGATGTGGCACCGCGGGTGCGCGACCTGGTCGCCGCCGGACGGGGCGGCGCGGCCGGCGCGGGTGGTAGGGGTGCCGACGCCGGAGCGACGATCGAAGGCGCGTCGCCGGGGATCACGGTGTGGGACGAGGCGCAGCGTCCGTCGGGGCCTGTCGACGAGGTGCCGCTGACCGCTGCCGAGCGGGCGTCCGGGCAGCATCTGGTCGACGTGCACGACCACCTCCGGCAGGAGCTGGAGCAGCTGCGGGACCTCGTCGGGCAGGTCGCCGCCGGCACCATGGACGTGGGTGCGGCGCGGTCGATGATCAACACGATGACGATGCGGCAGAACTCGTGGACGCTCGGGACGTACTGCGAGAGCTACTGCCGGGTCGTCACCACCCATCACACGCTCGAGGACGTGCAGCTGTTCCCGCGGCTACGGGCGGCCGACCCGCGGCTCGTGCCCGTCGTGGACCGCCTCGAGGCCGAGCACCACGTGATCGCCGACGTGCTCGAACGCGTCGACACTGCGCTGGTGGCGATGGTGTCACGGCCGGACGGAATCGGCGAGGTGGGCAAGGCTGTCGAGCTGCTCAGGGACACGCTGCTGTCACACCTCGCATACGAGGAGCGCGAGCTCGTCGGGCCCCTCGGCCGGCTCCGCGTCTTCTGACCCGCGTCTACACTCCGCCGGGGCCTGCAACCTGCGGGGCCGCTCGCCCGTATCCACTTACAGGACAGGACGGGCACACAACCGGGGAGGGCGAACGGGGACGTGCGGGACCCAAGAGCATTCGATGAGTTCTACCGCACCACGTCGGTGCGGATGCTGCGCTTCGGTTACGCGGTGATCGCCGACCGGGCGGAGGCGCAGGACATCGTGCAGGAGGCGTACGCGCGGGCCTGGCGGCGGTGGGACACGGTGACGGCGCACCCGTCGCCGGAGGCGTGGATCCGCCTGGTCGTGACGCGGCTGGCGACCGACCGGTGGCGGCGGCAGCGCGGCTGGCTGAGCGTCGCCGCGCGGACCGGGCCACCCGCGGCGGCCGGGCCGCCGAGCGAGGACACGGTCCTGCTCACCAGGGCCCTGCGGCAGCTTCCGGTGCGGCAGCGGCAGGCCCTCGCGCTGTTCTACCTGGCCGACCTCACCGTCGACCAGATCGCGCAGGAGGTCGGCACCACCCCCAACACCGTCAAGTCGTGGCTGTCGCGGGGACGGGCCCGGCTCGCGGAGATCCTCAGCGACCTCGATCCGTCCCGCAGCGTGGGGGTGCACGATGCCTGAGCTCAGCCACCTGTACGGCGCCCTGGCCCGCGACGCGGCCGGCGAACCGCTCGGCTCGCCGCAGGCGATCCGGCGCCGGGCCGACCGGCGCGCCCGCACCCGGGTCCTCCTCGCGTCCGCCGTCGTCGCCGTCACCGTCGGGGTCACCGGCACCGCCTGGGGCGTGCTGCGGCACCGCGGCGCCGACCCCGTCGTCACCGTCGAACCGTCGCAGTCCGCGTCGGCGGCGCCCTCGGCACAGGCACCCTCGGCACAAGCGCCGTCGACACGATCGTCCACGGCCAAGGCGCCCACGTCGATCCCCGCGACCGCGATGCTGAAGCTGCCGGCGGCGAACCGGTCCGACATCGCCGACGCCGACCGGGGCGCGGTCACGTTCGGCGCCCCGTGCAAGGGCGCGCTGCCCGCCAGGACCCAGATCGTCGCGCAGCGCAACCGGGACACGCACTTCCACCACGTCGGCGACCCGGGGAGGTCGGCCGCCGACATCATCAACCAGAACGTCACCATCTGGAAGGCAGGCCAGGCGGAGGCGTTCATGAGCCAGCTCCGCGCCGCTGTCACCGCCTGCCCGAGCGAACCCGACAAGCACGGCCGCCGCTCCTACAAGCTGGTCCCGCTGCAGGGCGTCGGCGACGAGGCGTTCCGGATCGAGACCACCGCTCCGCGGCTCAACCCGGCGACGGAGGAGGTCGACGGCGAGGTCACGACGTTCGACACGTACATCCGCATCGGCACCGTGACGACGGCCCTCATGTTCGGCGGCATGGAGGGCACCAGCACCCCCCACGAGTCCGACGTGCAGATCGTCACCGACGCCGCGATGCCCCCGCTCCGCACCTGGCTGACCCCGTGACCGCCGCCGCGGAGGAGTGCTGACCGCACCCCGACGTGCGTGACCGGCGAGCCCGGTCGCCGGTCACTCACCCGGGCATGGCAAGGCCCGGCCACCGAGCGGTGGCCGGGCCTCACCGAGGGCCCGGTTACGGGCAGGCGGCGTCGTTGCCGGCGACGTTCACCGCGGTCCAGGCGGCCCTGACCGCCTTGTACTCGGTGGAGCAGTTGCCGTACAGGTCGGACGCGGCGCGCAGCGAATACGCCCGGGCCGTGTTGCCCGGGTTGGAGCTGTTGACATACGAGGTGTTGGACGTGAAGTACAGGTTCACGGCACGGAACCAGATCAGCTCGGCCTTCGACCGGCCGATGCCGGTGACGGCGGGCGCCGAGCCGCAGACCGGGGACGTGCCGTAGGCGGTGCTGCCGGTGCCGTTGGCGAGGTTGAAGAAGAAATGGTTCGCCGGGCCGGAGCTGTAGTGCACGTCGACGTTCTTGGTGCTGGTCGACCAGCAGCTGTGCGACGAGCCGTCGAGCGAGGGGTTGTACATGTAGCGCAGCGGCGTCCCGTTGCCCCGGATGTTGATCTTCTCGCCGATCTGGTAGTCGCCCGGGTCGCTGGCGGTGTTGGCGTAGAACTCGACCATCGAGCCGAAGATGTCACTGGTGGCCTCGTTGAGACCGCCGGACTCGCCGGAGTAGGTGAGGCCGCCGGAGACGATGTTGGCCGTCACGCCGTGCGCCATCTCGTGGCCGGCGACGTCGAGGGAGACCAGGGGCCGGGCGTTGCCGGCGCCGTCACCGTAGGTCATCCGCGACCCGTCCCAGAACGCGTTGACATACGCGCTGCCGTAGTGCACCCGCGACGGCACGCCCGTGCCGTTGCCGAAGATGCCGTTGCGGCCGTGCACGTTCTTGAAGTAGTCGAACGTCTTCGCGGCGCCGAAGTAGGCGTCGGCGCCGGCGGACTGCCGGTTGCTGTTGGCGTTGGTGCCCCACGTGTTGTCGGCGTCGGTGAAGACGGTGCACGTGCCGGACGTCGTGTTGTTCATGTCGCAGGCGGTGTTGTTGCCGTGCGACGGGTCGCTCATCCGATACGTGCCGGCGCTCAGCGTGGTGTCGATGCTGACGTTGCCCGAGTAGATGGTCTTCCCGGTGCCGGCGACGGTCTCGACCTCGTCCCAGGTGCCCAGGACGGCGTTGCTGGTCGCGTCGGTGACGACGTGCAGCACCGACGGGGTCTGACCGTCGGGTGCCCAGCCCTCCACGACGCTCTCCCAGGCGAGGCGCCCGGTGCCGCTGGACGCGTCGACCATGAGCTGCGGCGTGCGGGTCGCGGTCACCCGGCCGGCGAACGCGGCCTTCGCGGCACGCTGCGCGGCGACGCCGGCGACGGCCGGGGTGACGCTCAGCCGCAGCGGCGCGTCGAGACTGTTGGACGTGCCCGCATAGGCCCCCTTGGCGTCGGTGTGCACGACGACGTCGCCGCCGTAGACGCGCAGGCCGTGATAGGTCCTGGTGTAGCGCACGTGGGCCGCGCCGCCGGCGTCGACCTCGGTGCGGTAGACCTGGAACGCGTCCCCGCCCGCGACCTTCGCGTCGGCGGCGTGCAGCCGCAGCGCGCGGCCGGCGGCCGACGCGCCGGCCGCGTCGGCGGCAGGGCCGCCCGACACCTCGACGGCGGGTCCCGCGAACGCGGCGGTTGCCGTCGCGGGGATGACGAGCACGGCGCCGATCAGCGCCGCAATGCTTGTTCTCACTGGCCCTCCCTGAGTGGGTCCATCCGTGACGGGTGACGTCACGCATCGACATATATCAGGGCATGAATGTCTCGTGAACCCCTCGTTACAAGATCATGTTGTAGGACCGGCGGACGATCTCGCGCAGGACGGCGTCGTCGGCGTCGGCGACACGCTTGAGATACAGGCAGCCCTTGCCGGCCGTATACGGCCCGAGCCGGTCGAGCAGGTCCTGATAGACGTCGATGCCGCCGGTCAGGTAGAGCACCGTCTGGGCCTTGCGCGGCGAGAAGCTCACCAGCGCGACGTCGCCCTCCCGGCCCGACTCGTAGCGATAGTGCCGCGAGCCGAAGCCGATGATCGCGCTGCCCCACATGGCCGCCGGCTGACCGGTGACCGCACCCATGAGCGCGACGAGGTGCCTGGCCTCCTCGCGCCGCCGCTCGTCGGCCACCCCTGCGACAAAAGTCTCGACGTCTGTCATGCGCTCACGGTACGTCGGGGGTACGACAGTTTTCCGCGTGGTTGAGCCGGGCCGCGCGCATGGTCAGGTAGCGCCGCTCCGGGGTGCTCGCGGTGCCGGCCGCGGCCGCCCGGTAGTGCGCGGCCGCCGCCGTCGTGTCGCCCGCGAGCTCGTGCAGGTGCCCGCGGACCGCGTCGGGCCGGTGACTGCCCGGCAGCCGCGCGTCCAGCGTCTCCAGCAGTCGCAGCCCTTCGGCCGGCCCGTGCACCATCGCCGCCGCCACCGCCCGGTTCAACGCGACGACGGGACTGCCCGTCATGCGTTCGAGCAGCTCGTACAGCGCAAGGATCTGCGGCCAGTCGGTCCCCTCGGTGCTCGCGGCCCGGTCGTGCAGGGCGGCGATCGCCGCCTGCAGCTGGAAGGGCCCGACCGCGCCGGCGGTGAACGCCGCGTCGAGCACCGCCGCGCCCTCCGCGATCAGCGGCCGCAGCCAGCGCCCGCGGTCCTGCTCGGCGAGCGGCACGAGATCACCGGCGGCGTCGACGCGGGCCGGCCGCCGCGCGTCGGTGAGCAGCATCAACGCCAGAAGCCCGGCGACCTCACCGTCGCCGGGCAGCAGTTCGCGGAGCATCCGCGCCAGCCTGATCGCCTCACCGGACAGGCCGGCGCGCACGAGTTCGCCACCGCCGCCGGCGTACCCCTCGTTGAAGATCAGATACAGGACGTGGAGCACGGACCGCAGCCGGGACGCCCACTGCGGCCCGTCCGGCATCCGCAACGGCGCGTCGAGGGAGCGGATCCGCTGCTTGGCGCGGCTGATCCGCTGCCCCATCGTCGCCTCCGGCACCAGGAACGCCCGGGCGATCTCGCCGGTGGTGAGCCCGCCGACGGCACGCAGCGTCAACGCGATCGCCGACGCCTCGCTCAGCTCCGGATGACAGCACAGGAACAGCACGGTAAGGGTGTCGTCACGGTCGTATACCTGCGGCGGCGGCTCGACCGAGAGCACCTCCCGGCGCCGTCTGGCCCGGTCGGCGCGCAGCTGGTCGAGCAGCTTCCGCTCACCGGTGCGGATCAGCCAGCCCCGCGGGTTGTCCGGGACCGCGTCCCAGTGGGTCGCGGCCGCCAGCAGTGCCTCCTGGGTGGCGTCCTCCGCGGCGGCGAAGTCCCCGAACCGGCGCACGAGCGCGCCGAGGACCTGCGGAGCCAGCTCGCGCAGCAGGTCCTCGAGAGGGTCCCGCACCGGCTCAGACCTCGGAGGTCAGCAGCTCGTAGTCGGCGGCGTCCATCACCCGCCGGACCGTGATCGGCTGCCGCTGCGGCACCCCGCCCGGTCCGGGCACGCAGGAGATCTTCGCGGCGATCTCGATGGCGCGCGCCTCATCGACGACGTCGACGATCTGGAACCCGGCGAGCATCTCCTTCGACTCGGCGAACGGCCCGTCGCTGACGACCGGCGCGCCGGACCCGTCCCAGGTCACGACCTTCGCGTGCTCCGGGCCGGTCAGCGCGTGCTGGTCGAAGAGCTCACCGCTGTCCAGCAGCTCCTGCCGCAGCGCGCCGTAGTAGTCCATGTGCGCCGTGATCTCCTCCGGCGCCCACTCGTCCATCGGCGTGTCGACGTCGCCGCCGTTGTAGTCCACGATCAGCAGGTACTTCGCCATCTCAGGCTCCTCACGTCCCCGCCGCGGCGCCCGTCCGGCGCAGCGGTCACCATGGAAACGGAGCCGCTCCCGCGTTTTCGACATGGTCTCATGGACCGGTGGACGACGGATCTTGAGACCGGAGCCGGACTCGAACCGGCGTGTACCGCTTTGCAGGCGGCTCCCTCACCCCTCGGGCATACGGTCATGGTCGTGCGTGCCCTCGGCTGGACTCGAACCAGCGACCTTCAGGTCCGGAACCTGGCGCTCTGCTCCACTGAGCTACGAAGGCGTGCGGTGCGTGCGGGTGGAGGGATTCGAACCCCCTGAGCGATGCACCTGGTTTACAGCCAGGCCCGACTCTCCGACGTCGGCGCACCCGCATGATGGTGGTGTTGCTCCGGCGCCCGGACTCGAACCGGGACCTGAACGGTTAACAGCCGTTTGCCCTGCCGATTGGGCGACGCCGGATCGGTCCAGTAGCGCGGACGGGCCTCGAACCCGCACAGTGTCCCGGGTGAAAGCCGGGCGACTCTCCCAATTCGTCCACCGCGCCGAGCACTTGCACGACGATGCGGGGGTGGGATTCGAACCCACGATGCTCCGGCTTATGAGACCGGCGAGGACGACCGAACTCCTCCACCCCGCAGTGCGCCGCCAGGGACTCGAACCCCGAACACGCTGGTTAAGAGCCAGCCGCTCTACCCATTGAGCCAGCGGCGCGCGGTACTGCGTGTCCTCGGCTGGACTCGAACCAGCGACCTTCAGGTCCGCAACCTGGTGCTCTCTCCACTGAGCTACGAAGACATGTTGTGCTGTGCTGCCTGTACTGCCGTGCCCTCGACGCGATTCGAACGCGCAACTACGACGACCTCAACGCCGTGCCTCTACCTTTGGACCACGAGGGCTTGCGCTGCAGGCGGAGGATTCGAACCCCCAATGTCCGGTTCAGAGCCGGATGTGTTGCCGGGTTACACCAGCCTGCAAGGCGCCCGGGCGGGGTGATGGCCCGCCCGGGCTCGAGCAACGGAGCGGCAACCGGGACTTGAACCCGGGACCTTCGCCTTGGCAAGGCGACGCTCTACCACTGAGCTACAACCGCACGTACCGGTGCCCCGGGAGGCGAGCGTCCCCCTCGCGTTCCCATCCCCGGGCACCAGAACAGCTCAAGGGCATCGAACCCTCTTCTCCGGTTCGGAAAACCGGCGTGTCCGCCGAGTCCACCAGAGCTGCGTCGCCCGTCCGGGGGTTGAACCCGGTCTTCCGGATTGAGAGTCCAGTGGTCTACCTTCCTCAGCCTCACGGGCGCTTGTTTCGCACTTTATATAGACGTGCGTCATCCACTTTTGAATTGTCAAAGAACAGCGTCAATCGGCCGGCGAGGGCAAAGAAAAACCGCCCTGCTCCCGGTTGCGGGAAGGGCGGTGGGGTGTTGTGCCAGCGGGATGCTAGCCGCTCCACCTGCCCTGGTGCTGCAGAAGTCGCTCACAGAGATATCCGCGGAGACCGCCATTGAGCACGACTTCCCCGCCGCCGAGCGGCCGGCGCCGCTGCGGTGCTTCGGAAGGGTGCCGCGTCATGGCCTGGCTCCTGTCGATTCGTGTTTCATCCGGTGTTGATGAAAACAATAGGGCGCATCCACGACGACGACAACCCTATTTATCGGCGGGATTCATACCGCCGAGTTCCAGGTGCGGATCGACGGCTGGTCGTGCTCGTGGCCGAGGACGGACAGGGTGGCGGTGTCGAGGCTGAGCCGCGCGCCGAACGTGACCGGCTCGCCGATCCACCGGGACGCCAGGGCCCGGGACGCGTGGCCGTGGCTGACGACGGCGACGTCGCCGACGACGAGCATCGGCCGGACCCGCGCCAGGAAGCGGTCGAGCCGGTCCGTGACGTGCTCCGGCGACTCGCCGTCCGGGCAGCCGTCGGTCCACAGGTCCCAGTCCGGCCGCCCGGCCAGGATCTCCGGCGTGGTGAGGCCCTCATACGTGCCGTAGTCCCACTCGGCGACGTCGGCGTCGACCTCGGTGACGGTGAGGCCGGCGAGCTCGGCGGTGCGCAGCGCGCGCCGGCGGGGGCTGCTGACGACGGCGACGAAGCCCGCCGTCACGAAGGCCCGGCTGAGCGCGCGGGCCCGCTGCTCACCCTCCGGGGTGAGGTCGATGTCGGTCCTGGAGGTGTGGCGCCCACCGGCGCTCCACTCGGTCTGGCCGTGCCGGACCACCACGATGTCGCCCATCCGCCTCATTCTGCCTCGCTTCGCTACAGTGCGTCTCGTGGACGAGGTTCTGGTGCTCTGGGATGTTGACCATACGCTCGTCGACGTCGATGGACTGGGTCGTGAGGCCTACGATCTGGCGTTTCTTCGCCAGCACGGGCGGCCGGTCGCGCATCAGCCGGCGATGGCGGGGCGCACCGACCGGGCGATCGCGCACGACGTGCTGCGGCTCAACGGCGCACCGGCGGACGAGGAGCACCTGGAGGCGTTGCGGGTCGCGGCGGAGACCGCGTTCGAGGAGCTGGCGCACCTGCTGCCGGTGCGCGGCCGGGCACTGCCGGGCGCCCTGGCCGCCGTCACGTCCCTCGCCGGGGTGCAGTCGGTGCTGACGGGCAACCTGCGGCGGATCGCGGAGGTGAAGCTCGGCCCGTTCGGGCTCGTCGAGCACCTGGATCTCGACGCGGGCGCCTACGGCTGGAGCCATGCCGTCCGGGCGAACCTGGTGGACATCGCGAGGACGGCGGCGCGGCACCGGTACGGACGCGACTTCGACGGCCGCCGGACGGTCCTCGTCGGCGACACGCCCCTGGACGTCGAGGCGGCGCTCGCGACGGGCGCGGGTGTGGTGGCCGTGGCGACGGGCCGCTACACGACCGGCGAGCTGGCGGCGGCGGGCGCGCACGTGGTGCTGCCGGACCTGTCCGACACCGCCGGCGTCGGCGACGCGATCACCCGCGCCCGGCGTTAGATCCTCGGCGACCGGTTCTCATACGGCGTGGACAGCACGACCGTGGTGCGGGTGATGACGTTGGCCGCCGTCCGGATCTCCTGCAGCACCCGCTCCAGGGCGAGGGGGCTCTCGACCCGGACGAGCAGCAGGTAGAAGTCCTCGCCGGCGACGGAATAGCACGACTCGATCTGCGGCAGCTTCGCGAGCCGGTCGGGCGCGTCGTCGGGCTGGGACGGGTCGATGGGGCGGATCGCCACGAACGCCGTCAGCGGCAGCCCGATCGCGTCGTGGTCGAGCCGCGCCGTGTAGCCCTTGACGACGCCGCGCTGCTCCAGGCGGCGGACCCGCTGGTGCACGGCGGACACCGACAGGCCGACCTTCTCGGCGAGGTCGGTGTAGGACAGCCGGCCGTCGGCCGCGAGGGCCGCGACGATCGCGCGATCGGTCTCTTCCACGGCACGAACCCTAACCTGACACGCGACGTCGACGCAGCCGCGATCCTCAGAGCGACCGGGCGATCACCAGACGTTGGATCTGGTTCGTGCCCTCGAAGATCTGCAGCACCTTGGCCTCGCGCATGTACCGCTCGACGGGGTGGTCCTGCACGTAGCCGGCGCCGCCGAGGACCTGCACGGCATCGGTGGTGACCTTCATCGCGGCGTCGGTGCAGAACAGCTTCGCCTTGGCCGCTTCGGCGCCGTGCGGGCGGCCGGCGTCGCGGAGCCTGGCCGCGGACAGGTACAGCGCCCGGGCGGCGGAGACCTGGGTGGCCATGTCGGCGAGCATGAACCCGACGCCCTGGAACTCCATCACGGGCCTGCCGAACTGCTCCCGCTCCTTGGCGTAGCCGACCGCGTAGTCCAGCGCCGCCTGGGCGAGCCCGACGGCGCAGGCGGCGATGCCGAGCCGGCCGCCGTCCAGGGCGCTCAGCGCGATCCTGAACCCGCCGCCGGCGTCGCCGAGGAGCCGGTCGGCGGGCACGTGCGCGCCGTCGAGGACGATCTGCGCGACGGTCGAGGACCGCAGCCCCATGGTCCGCTCGGGCGCCTGCGGCAGCAGCCCCTCGGTGCCGGCGTCCACCAGCAGGCACGAGATGCCTTCGGGTGTGCGGCAGAAGACGTTGTAGAAGTCCGCCTTGCCGCCGTGGGTGATCCAGGCCTTCGTGCCGCTGATCCGATACCCGTCGCCGTCGGGCTCCGCACGGGTGGTGAGCGCCGCCGCGTCGGACCCGCTCTGCGGCTCGGACAGGCAGTAGGCGCCGAGCAGCTCGCCGCCGAGCATGTCGGGCAGGTGCCGTTTGCGCTGCGTCTCGGTGCCGAACGCGGCCGTCGGATAGCAGGCGAGGCTGTGCACGGACACGCCCTCGGCGACGGCGAGCCAGCGGGCCGCGATCTCCTCCAGGACCTGCAGATACACCTCGTAGGGCTGGCCGCCGCCGCCGTGCTCGGCGTCGAACGGCAGCCCGAGCAGCCCGGCGCGGCCGAGGAGGCGGAACAGCTCGCGGGGGAACTGGGCGCGGGCCTCGAAGTCGTCGACGCGCGGCGCCAGCTCGCCGTCGGCGATCTCCTGCACCAGGCCGATGAGGTCGGCCGCCTCTTGCGTCGGCAGGATCCTTTCGACGGCGGTCACAGGATCACCAGGTCGGTCGGCAGCGTGTTCAGCCGGTCGACGCCGGTGCCCGTGCACACGACGATGTCCTCGATGCGGGCGCCGTGCTTCCCGGCGAGATAGATGCCGGGCTCGATCGAGAACGCCATGCCCTCTTCGAGCGGGGTGTCGTTGCCGGCGACGATGTAGGGGTCCTCGTGCCCGTCCAGGCCGATGCCGTGGCCCGTGCGGTGCAGGAACGCGTCCCCGAAGCCGGCGGCGGCGATCAGGTCGCGGGCGGCGGCGTCCACGGACGCGGCGGTGACCCCGGGCCGGACGGCGGCGACCGCGGCCCGCTGCGCCTCGAGGAGCACCCGGTAGTAGGCGGCGAACTCGGCGGGCGGCTCGCCGACGCAGTAGGTGCGGGTCGAGTCCGAGCAGTAGCCGTCGGGCATCCGGCCGCCGATGTCGACGACGACGGGCTCGCCCACGGCGATCACCCGGTCGGACGTGCCGTGGTGCGGGCTCGCGCCGTTGGGGCCGGACGCGACGATGGTGAACTCGACGGTCGCGTGCCCGGCGGCGCGGATCGCGGCGGCGATGTCGGCGGCCACCTCGCTCTCGGTGCGGCCGGCCCGCAGCCACTGCCCCATCCGGGCGTGGACGG
The DNA here is from genome assembly GCF_040605635.1 of Dactylosporangium sp. NPDC005555. NCBI lineage: Bacteria > Bacillati > Actinomycetota > Actinomycetes > Micromonosporales > Micromonosporaceae > Dactylosporangium > Dactylosporangium sp. NPDC005555. The sequence goes on along the minus strand of NZ_JBEXDG010000020.1, from coordinate 70,874 downwards.
CGTCGATCGCCTGCCCGGCGCGGCGCAGCGCCTCGACCTCGTCGGGTGCCTTGCGCAGCCGCAGCCCGGCGAGGACGGCGCCGGCGAGGCGCTGCTCGGCCGACGGCAGCGCGGCCCGCAGGGCGAGGACCTGCTCGGCCCACATCCGGTTGCCGAGCCCGACGGCGTCGGGCTTCGCTCCGCCGAGCGCGGCGGTCACCAGGTCATACGGGTCCGCACCGTCCACGTGATCGACGATGCGGACACCGTGCGGGTCGGCCGCCTCGGCGGCGGGCCGCTCCAGCCGGGGCACGATCAGGGTCGGCTCACCGTCGGCGGGCAGCACGAGCAGCGTGAGCCGCTCCAGCGCGTGCGCGTCGTAACCCGTGAGATATAGCAGGTCGGCGCTGGGTGGGATGAGCAACGCGTCGAGCCCGGCGGTGGTGGCGGCGAGCTGCGCGGCACGGAGTCGCTGTTCCTTCTGGGACACGCGTCCAAGCTTAACGTTCGTTTGGGTTTTGGGTCGACCGCCCGAGGTCGATACCAACGGATAGGTGTCGACCGGCGAGGTGTGGCGTAGTCTACATTCGGCGCCTGAGTAAAGGCCGGGTCGATCCACGGACCCGACCCGTTCCCGAATCGAGATGAGCAGCGCATCTCATGAGTGCACACGGCGGCACCGTCACCGGCGACCGGCTCACTGAGCCGTTCGTCCACGAGGCGCTCCTGTACAACGACCATGCGACCTATCTCGACGGCACGATGAACTTCATCTATGACGGCGTCTCCCTCGGCGAGCCCGTCGCCGTCGCCGCCCCACCGGCCAACGTGCGGCTGATCCGTGAGCGGCTCGGCGCCTTCGCCGAGGTCGTCGCGTTCCACGACATGACCGAGGCCGGCCGCAACCCCGGCCGGATCATCCCGTGGGTGCTGACCCGGTTCCTGCAGCAGCACGCCGGCCGGCGGGTCCGCATCATCGGCGAGCCGATCTGGCCCGGCCGCTCCGAGGACGAGTATCCCGCCTGCGTCCAGCACGAGGCGATGATCAACGTGGCGTTCCAGGGGCACGAGGCGGCCATCCTCTGCCCCTACGACACGAGCCGCCTCGAGTCGCAGGTGGTGAAGGACGCCTACGCCACGCACCCGGTGATGATCGACGGCGGCGGCCGGTCCCCCAGCGACGCCTACGACCCGTACGGCATCACCGACACCTACAACGTGCCGCTGTCGGAGCCGCCGTTCGGCGCCACGACGCTGCGCTTCGAGGTCGACGACCTGGTCAGGGTCCGCCGCGCCGTCGCCGAGGTCGGCCTCGACGCGGACCTGGTGCCGGACCGCATCGGCGACCTGCAGAGCGCCGTCAACGAGCTGGCGACCAACAGCATCATGCACGGCGGCGGGTCCGGCACCCTGCGCACCTGGCACGACGACGAGCGGGTGGTCTGCGAGGTCCGCGACTTCGGCCACCTCACCGACGTGATGGCCGGCCGCCTCCAGCCCGCCCGCGGGCGCGGCGGGCGCGGGCTCGTCATGGTGCACTACCTCGCCGACCTCGTGCAGCGGCACACCAGCCAGACCGGCACGACCACCCGGGTGCACGTGCTGCGGTAGGGAACATCGGTAGGGTGGTCGGGTGGCCCGACCTCTGCTGCTCGTCGACTCCGCCAGCCTCTACTTCCGCGCGTTCTTCGGCGTGCCCGAGAAGGCGGCCGTCGCGCCCGACGGCACCCCGGTCAACGCGGTCCGCGGCTTCCTCGACATGCTCTCCACCCTCGTGCGCGGCCGGCGGCCCGACCGGCTCGTCTGCTGCCTCGACGAGAGCTGGCGGCCGGCGTGGCGGGTCGCGCTGCTGCCGTCCTACAAGTCCCACCGGTTGACCCCGGCCGGCGGCGAGGAGGTCCCCGACGCGCTGTCGGTGCAGGTGCCGATCATCCTGGAGTTCCTGGCCGCGCTCGGCATCACCGCCGTCGGCGCCCACGACTTCGAGGCCGACGACGTCATCGGCACCCTCGCCACCCGCGAGCCCGGCCCAGTCGAGGTGGCCACCGGCGACCGCGACCTGTTCCAGCTCATCGACGACGCCCGCGGGGTCACCGTCCTGTACTGCGGACGCGGCGTGGCGAAGCTGGAGGTCCTCGACAACACGGCCCTGCACGCGAAGTACGGCGTCCCGGCCGCGGGCTACGCCGACTTCGCGGCGCTGCGCGGCGACCCGTCCGACGGGCTGCCCGGCGTCGCGGGCGTCGGGGAGAAGACGGCGGCGCGCCTCGTCGACCGGTACGGCGACCTCGACGGCATCCTCGCCGCGCTCGACGACCCGGCGTCCGGCTTCGCCCCGGGCCTCCGCGCGAAGATCGTCGCGGGCCGCGACTACCTGACGGCGGCCCGCGACGTGGTGGCGGTCGCCCGCACCATCGACCTCGGCGACGTCGACACCAAGCTGCCGACCTCTCCCGCCGACCCGGACGCGCTGCTCGCCCTCGCCGAACGCTGGGGCCTGGAGGGCGCCGCCAGACGCATCGTCGACGCCCTCGCCGCCTGACGACCCGCCCACGCCCTCGCCGAACCACGCCGAGCTCGTCACCGGCCGGCTCGCCGACGAGTTCGCCCTGCGCTGAAGGTCCTGGGCGACGCGCTGCGCCGCCTGGAGTCCCAATGGTCTCGTGCGGCGCCGCCGGTACGCGGAGGCGCCGCCGCGCGTCGACTGCGAGCTGACCGAGGCCGGCGCGGCGCCCATCGAGCCGATGCGCTCCATGGGCGCCTGGGCGCGGCGCCACGGCGACGCCGCCCAGGCGGCCCAGGAGCGGCACGCTACCGGCTGACCCTGACCGGCTCCACCTTCCAGATGTCGGCGCAGTACTCGCGGACCGTCCGGTCGGAGGAGAAGAAGCCGCACCGGGCCGTGTTCAGGATCGACATCCGGGTCCACCGCTCCTGGTCCGTCCACGCCTGCGCGACCGCGTCCTGACAGTCCACATAGGACCGGTAGTCCGCGAGGGCCATGTACTCGTCGCGGCCCAGCATCGCGTCGACGACGGGGGCGAACACGCCGCGGTCGCCCTTCGCGAACGTGCCCGAGGCGATCGTGTCGACGGCGAGGCGCAGCTCGAAGTCCGCCTCGTAGAACGACCGCGGCGAGTAGCCGGACCGGCGCAGCGCGGCCACCGCCGGCGTGTCCATGCCGAAGAGGAAGAAGTTGTCCGCCCCCACCCGGTCACGGATCTCGATGTTCGCGCCGTCGAGGGTACCGATGGTGAGCGCGCCGTTGAGGGCGAGCTTCATGTTGCCCGTGCCGGACGCCTCCTTGCCGGCGAGGGAGATCTGCTCCGACAGGTCCGCGGCCGGGATGACGTACTGCGCCTTCGTCACGTTGTAGTCCGGCGGGAACACCACCCGCAGGTGCCGGGCGACGACCGGGTCGGTGTTCACGACGTCGGCGACCGCGTTGACGAGGTGGATGAGCAGCTTCATCGCGTGGTACCCGGGTGCCGCCTTCCCGCCGAAGAGCACCGTGCGCGGCACGTAGGCGGCGCCGGGGTCGGCGCGGATCCGGTTCACCATCGTGATCACGTGCAGAAGCTTCAGCTGCTGCCGCTTGTACTCGTGGAACCGCTTGATCATCACGTCGCACAGCGCTTCGGGGTCGACGAGGACGCCGGTGGAGCGTTCGACGGCGGTGGCGAGCCCGGCCTTGTTGTGCCGCTTCACGTCCCGCCACGCGGCGCGGAACGCGGGGTCGTCGGCGTGCGGGCCGAGCCCGTGCAGCCGCTCCAGGTCGGTCAGCCACCCCTCGTCACCGAGGACGTCGGTGATCAGCTCCGACAGCGCCGGGTTGGCCATGCGCAGGAACCGCCGCGGCGTCACCCCGTTGGTGATGTTGCGGAAGCGTCCGGGCCACAGCGTCGCGAAGTCGTGCAGCGTCGTCTCCGCGAGCAGTCTGGTCTGCAGCTCGGCGACGCCGTTGACGGCGGTGCTGCCGACGACCGCGAGGTGCGCCATCCGGACCCGGCGCTCGTCACCCTCGCCGATGATGGACATCCTCCGCACGATGTCGTCGTCGCCGGGGTACGCCTGCCGCACCTCCTCCAGGAAGAAGTGGTTGATCATGTAGATGATCTCGAGGTGCCGGGGCAGGAGCCGCTCCAGGAGCCGGACCGGCCACGTCTCCAGGGCCTCGGGCAGCAGCGTGTGGCACGTGTAGTTGAACGTGCGCCGGGTGATCGTCCACGCCTCGTCCCAGGCCAGCCTGTGCTCGTCGACCAGCAGCCGCATCAGCTCGGTGACGGCCATGACCGGGTGCGTGTCGTTGAGCTGGATGACGACCTTGTCGGCGAAGCCGTTCCAGTTGCTGTTGCGCAGCCGGTACCGGCGGATGATGTCCCGCAGCGAGCAGGCGACGAGGAAGTACTGCTGCTTCAGCCGCAGCTCCCGGCCGGGCTCGGTGCTGTCGTCGGGGTAGAGCACCTTGCTGATGTTCTCGGCCTTCACGATGTCGTCGACGGCCTCGACGTACTGCCCGACGCCGAACCTGGCCAGGTCGAACGACTCGCGGCTGGCCCGCGCCTGCCACAGCCGGATGATGTTGACCGTCTCCGTGCCGTACCCGGGCACGAGCATGTGGCTCGGCTCGCCCCGCACCGTCTCCCCCGGCGTCCAGATCTTCCTCAGGCCTTCGGGGTCTGCCGGGTCGTCCTTCGTGGCGCCGTAGAAGCCGACCAGCTGCCGGTCGTCGGGCGCCTGGAACTCCCACGGGTTGCCGTAGAACGTCCAGTCGTCGGGCCGCTCCACCTGCTGCCCGTCGCGGAACGTCTGCTTGAAGATGCCGAACTCGTAGCGGATGCCATACCCGACCGCCGGGATGTCCAGCGTCGCCATGGAGTCCAGCAGGCACGCCGCCAGCCGCCCGAGCCCGCCGTTGCCGAGTCCGGGCTCGACGTCGTACACCTCCAGCGCCTCCAGCGACACGCCGAGGTCCTCGGCGATCGGCCGGACCCACCGCTCCGTGTCCGTGTACAGCAGGTTCTGCCGCAGCTGCCGCCCGAGCAGATACTCCGCCGACAGGTAGTAGACAAACCGCGGATTGGCCGCGTAGTGCGCCGCCGCCGTCCGCGCGTACCGGTCGACCAGCCTGTCCCTGACGGTCACCGCCAGGGTGTGATACCCGTCGGGCCCGCTGGCCGACTGGATCGTCGTGCCACGCTGGTAGTAGAGGTTGGAGATCAGGTCCCGCTCGAAGTCCTCGAGCGAGTCGCCGACAGTGCGCCTGAGTCGGGGCCGGGCCTCGGTCACCCGCCCATTATCCGCCAGGCGCTCACCGCCCAGCGACGGTCTCCCCAGATTCCTCTTCCTCTCCCCCTCCCGCGAGCCTCGCGTTCCTCGTTGTCCTGGTCGTGGCGGTGGGGCGCCCGGTGCCGGTCCGCCGCTGACATGGGCGGTGTCGCCGAGCCGGTGCCGGGCGAGGCCGGTGTCGACAGCCGCACCCCGCCACCCACGGGGGTCGGTGGGGAGCGCGGCCGTCTCCGTGGGCAGCTGCGCGGGGTCGGTGATGCGCGGTGGGAGTGGCTGAGCGGTCAGCGGCCGCGCCGCTCACCGGTCCCTCACCCGGCGCGCCGCGAGCGGCGGGGCAGTTCGGAGAGGAGACAGCGCCGCCGCCGGGAGGGGCGTAGCGCCCTGCCCGACGGCGGTGGGGAGTGGCTGAGCGGTCAGCGGCCGCGTTGACGGCGGGCGTCGGCGATGCCGTTGGCGGCGCGGGCGGAGAACGCCTGGCCGGTGCCGGGGGCGGCCGGGGTGGTGTTGGTGTTGGATCCGCCGCCGAACACCGGGCCGGCGGTGGCGGTGCGGATGGCGTCGCCGGCGGCGATCTTGTCCATGACGGCGGCGGTCTCGGCCTGCTCGCGCTCCGAGGGGACGGCCATGACGGCGCTGACCAGGGCGATAACCACGACCAGGACGAACAGGACGATCGGGGCGAGGAACCAGTTGACGTCGACGCCGGGGACCGTGGCCAGGCTGTCGGTGGTGAGGTTGACGTGCATGGCGGCCATGCCGGTGTAGTGCATGCCGCAGACGGCGACGCCCATGACGGCCGCCGCGGCGATCGTCGCGGGGATGCCGCGGACCACGACGGTGAACCAGAGAGCGACGGTCGCGGCGACGACGGCGATCGCGTAGGAGGCGAAGAAGAGGTTGCTCTTGTAGTCGAACGAGCCGTTGATCTGCATCGCGGCCATGCCCGTGTAGTGCATGAAGGCGACGGAGACGCCGGTGATCGGGCCGCCGATGAGGACCTTCAGCAGCGACGGCTTGCCGAGGCCGACGATGAACAGGCCGATGCCGACCGTGACCACGGCGATGAAGAAGCTCGCGACGGTGATGGGCACGTCATAGCGCAGCGGGGAGCCGACGACGCTGAAGCCGATCATCGCCATGAAGTGCATGACCCAGATGCCGGTGCCGCCGATGGCCCAGGCCGCGAGGACCAGCAGCCAGGCGCGTCGCCGGGTGTCGGTGGCCGCCCGTGCCCGGGCCGTGCTCACCAGACCGAGGAGGGAACCCAGGAACGACATCGCGAACGCGAAGATCGGGGTGATCGGCCCGTACGTGAAATGGTGCAGCTCTCCCACGATGATTCCTTCCCGTGCCGGAACTGGCCCCCCGGCGAAATGCATCATTGCGGATCCGAACGAAATTTTCTAATCCGACCGGGTGAAAACTCGCTGTGTCACTACGTCATGACGCTGTATGCCAGCACGCCCCGGGTCATCGCACCCATCGCCTGCCGGGCGGTGCGGCGCACGCCGTCGGAGGCGCCGGGTGCGTCGGCGAGCTGCCCGAGCAGGTCGAGGACCTGACGGGACCACCGCACGAAGTCACCGGCCGGCATGTCGCCCTCCAGCCCGTGGACGCTGCCGAGCACCTTCGTGAGGGACTCGCCGCGGGCCCACCGGTACACCGGCCAGACGAAACCGAGGTCGAGCTCCCGGGTCAGCTGCAGGCCCCGGGAGTCCTCGTCCTCGCGCACCTCCGACCACAGCTGGAGGGTGGCGTCGATCGCCTCGGACACGTCGCCGCGCGGGATGGAGGCGCGGTCGTCTGACTCGCGGCGGGCCTCGTACACCAGGACACTCGCGGCGGCGGCGAGGTCGGCCGCGCTCAACCGGTCCCACACGCCCCGGCGCAGGCACTCGGCGACGAGCAGGTCCGTCTCGGACCAGATCCGGGCCAGCATCCGGCCGGCGTCGGTGACGGTGCCGCCCGCCGACAGGTAGCCGCGGTCGGTGAGCAGCCCGCAGACCCGGTCGAACGTGCGGGCGAGGGAGCCAGTGCGGTTGGCGACCTTCCCGCGCAGCGCCTCCGTGTCGCGCTCCAGGCGCCAGCGGCGCTCCGCCCAGCGGGCGTGCTCCTCCCGCTCCGGGCACTGATGGCACGGGTGCCGCCGCATGGAGGCCCGTAGCTGGTCGAGCTCAGCGTCGTCCGAAATATCCCGATTGCGGCTACGTCCCCGCGGCGGCGGGTCGAGCGACAGGCGGCGCAGCTGGGCGGCGAGGTCCCGGCGGTCCTGGGCCGAGCGGTAGTTGAACTGCTTCGGGACCCTGACCCGGCCGAGGGACTCGACGGCGGCGGTGAAGTCGGCGCCGGAGATCCGGCCGGCCCACCGGTCCTCGGTGAGCACCAGCGGGCGGGGCTCGCCGAACCCGCGGCCGCCGATCCCCGGGTCGATGATGATCGCGATGCCGGCCCGGCGGCCGGTGGGCACCCGGATGACGTCGCCGGGGCGCAGCCGCTCGAGGGACTCCAGTGCCGCCGCGCGGCGCTGCTGGGCGCCCTGCCGGGCGATGGCCCGCTCCCGCTCGGCGATCGCGACCCGGTAGCCGAAGTACTCGTCGAAGTCGCCGAGGTGGCACCTCGTCTCGGCGCCGTAGGTGGCGATCGTGTCGACGTTGCGCTGCACCTGCCGCGCCAGCCCGACCACCGAACGGTCCGCCTGGAACTGCGCGAACGAGCTCTCCAGGAGCTCCCTGGCCTCGGTGATGCCGACGCTGCCCACGAGGTTGACCGCCATGTTGTACGACGGCCGGAAGCTGGACTTGAGCGGGTAGGTGCGGGTGGAGGCGAGACCCGCCACGTGCCGCGGGTCGAGCTCCGGCGCCCAGACGACGACGGCGTGCCCCTCCACGTCGATGCCGCGGCGCCCGGCGCGGCCGGTCAGCTGCGTGTACTCCCCCGGGGTCAGGTCGACGTGCGCCTCGCCGTTGTACTTGACGAGCCGCTCCAGCACGACGCACCGGGCGGGCATGTTGATGCCCAGCGCGAGGGTCTCGGTGGCGAACACGGCCTTGACGAGGCCGCGGACGAACAGCTCCTCGACGACCTCCTTGAACGCCGGCAGCATCCCCGCGTGGTGCGCGGCGAGGCCCCGCTCCAGGCCGTCGAGCCATTCCCAGTACCCGAGCACCTGCAGGTCCTCGCTCGGGATGTGCTTCGTGCGGGACTCGACGATGGTGCGGATCTCGACCCGCTCGTCGGGGGCGGTGAGCCGCAGGCCGCCGGCGAGGCACTGCTGGACGGCGGCGTCGCAGCCGGCCCGGCTGAAGATGAACAGGATCGCCGGCAGCAGCCCCTCACGGTCGAGCCGCTCGACGATCTCGGGCCGGTAGGGGCCCTTGCGGCGGCCGCCCCTCGGTCCCGCGAGCTCGGCGCGCCGGAGCATCTCACGGTGGTACCGCAGCAGCTCAGGATGCACGTCGTGCTTCTGCGCGGCCTCGGCGTCGTGGAACAGGTCGAACATCCGGCGGTCGATGAGCATGTGCTGCCACAGCGGCACCGGCCGGTGCTCGCTGACCACGACCGTGGTCTCGCCACGCACGGTGACGAGCCAGTCGGCGAACTCCTCCGCGTTGGACACGGTCGCCGACAGCGAGACTAGCGTCACCGAGTCCGGCAGGTGGATGATCACCTCTTCCCAGACCGCGCCGCGGAACCGGTCGGCGAGGTAGTGCACCTCGTCCATGACGACGTAGGACAGGCCCTCCAGGGTCGCCGAGCCCGCGTACAGCATGTTGCGCAGGACCTCGGTCGTCATGACGACGACGGGGGCGTCACCGTTGATCGCGTTGTCGCCGGTGAGCAGCCCGACGCGCCCGGCGCCGTAGCGCTGCACGAGGTCGTTGTACTTCTGGTTCGACAAGGCCTTGATCGGCGTCGTGTAGAAGCACTTGCGTCCCTGCCGCAACGCCAGGTGGACCGCGAACTCCCCGACGACGGTCTTGCCGGCACCGGTCGGCGCGCAGACGAGCACGCCCGTGCCGCGTTCGAGGGCGTCGCACGCGTCCACCTGGAACGGGTCCAGGGCGAATTCCAGCTCTTCGACGAACTCGGTCAGGGCAGGACGCTCAGCCCGCCTTTGCGCCGCTTCGTACCGCTCGGCGGGGGTGTTCATGACCCCAAGGCTAGGCGAAAGATGCCCGGATCCGCTCATGGGTATCGTGCTGGCGTGCCGGAAAGCGCTGAACCACCAAGTCCATGGCGGCCCGTCGAGGCCGTGCTCCTGGATTTCCACGGGACGATCGCGCAGGTGGAGGACCCCGTCAGGTGGGTGACGTCAGCCGCTTCGAGCCTCGGCACCACCCTGGACCGCGGCCGGGCGACGGTCCTCGCCGACCGGCTGACGACGGCCGGGCGGGCCGGCGGGCCGAAGCCGCACCGGGTGCCGGCGCACCTCGCCGAGGTGTGGGCGGACCGTGACCTGTCCGTGCGGGCGCACCGGGCCGCCTACGAAGGGCTGGCGGCGACCGTCGACGCGGACCTGGCCGAGGCCCTCTACGACCGCCTGCTGGTCGCCGACGGCTGGCAGCTGTACGCGGACACCATCCCGACGCTGCAGGCGCTGCGGGAGCGCGGCGTGCCGGTCGCCGTGGTCTCCAACATCGGGTTCGACCTGCGTGATCTGGCCGGCCAGCTGGGTTTCGCGGATCTCGTCGACGCGTTCGTCCTGTCGTACGAGGTGGGCAGGTGCAAACCCGATCCGGCGATATTCTGGAAGGCGTGCGCGACGCTGCGGACCGACCCGGAGCGGACCCTGATGGTCGGCGACTCCCCCGCGGACGCGGGCGCCGCCGCGGCCGGCTGCAGCGTCCTTGTCCTCCCGGAGAGTGACCCTGGCAAGGTCCACGGCCTCAGCGCCGTGCTGCGGCTGCTTTAAATTCCGTCGCGGTTGGGAAACCTGTGTCGCAACACCGCCTGTGCGCTTGTCGGCTCCCCGCCAGGCAGCGACAGTGCAGGGGAATACCGATCGTCTTATCCGGAGGACACCATGCCGTTAGGCCGTTGGAACCCGTCAGAAGCCCTCGCCCGCATCGAGTCCGAGGTCGACCACGCCGCCTCGCGCTCCCACGCCGCCTCCGTGTCGACCGCGACCGAGGGTGACGACCTCGTCATCACCGTCGACGGCGTCGACCCGAGCAACGTCGACGTCCAGGTGTCCGGCGGCCGCCTCACCATCAAGGGCGGCGGCGGCACCAGCACCTCGTCGCACAGCTCGGAGGGCGGCGCGACGTTCACGTCGAGCTCGTCGAGCTCCAGCTCGTTCAGCCGCAGCTTCTCGCTGCCCGACGGCGTCACCGAGTCGGACGTCTCCACGACCCCGTCCGCGAACGGTGTCACCGTCCGCATCCACAACGCCGCCTAACACATCAGGTTCAGCGCACCTGGCACACAGGTGATCGTCACGGGGAGCGGGCAGATCCGCTCCCCGTCGGCGTACACGGTGACCCCCTCGGCGGCCAGCTCCACCGTCTTCGCGCGGAACGTCGACACCCGCGGGTCCCGCACGTGCGTGCCCTTGAACACCTTCGGCCGCAGCCGCATCAGCGTCAGCCTGCTCAGCGGCTCGGCGACGACCACGTCGAGGAGCCCGTCGGCGGGGTCGGCGCCGGGCACGATCCGGAAGCCGCCGCCGTAGCTCTCGGTGTTGCCGATCGCGACCAGCACCGACTCGAAGACGCTCTCGTTCCCGTCGATCCGCATGGTGTACCTGCGGGCACGCAACGCCAGCAGTTCACCGACGATCGCCAGGTTGTACCGTTGCGGCCCGCGCGGCCAGCGCATCCGGTTGGCCCGCTCGTTGACGAACGCGTCGAACCCGGCCGCCATCACCGCCCCGAACCACGCCGTGGTCCCGTCGCCGCCCTCCACCCGCGCCAGGTCCACGTCCCGTGTCCCCGTGCTGCGCGCGATCGCGTCGGCGGCGTGCAGCGTGTCGCCGGGCAGCCCCAGCCGGACCGCGAAGTCGTTGCCGGTCCCGGCGGGCACGATCCCGAACGCCGCCCCGGTCCCGGCGACCGCCTGCAGCCCCAGGTGCACGGTCCCGTCGCCGCCCATCGCGACCACGGCCTTCCCGCCGGCGACGGCCGCCCTGCCTCGCTCGACCATGCCGTCGCGGGTGGTCGCGGTGACCACGTCGACCGCGTGCCCGCCGGCCTCGAGCCGCGCTACGACCTCGGGCAGCAATGCGGCCCGCCGCCCTTTACCGGCGGTCGGGTTGGCGAGCAGCGCGATGTTCACGCACGGATGCTAGGGCCCCGCACCCCACCCCGGCCAGCGTCCCACTCGACCGCCCCTCAGACATCGAAGAGCGTGCGAGACAGCCCTCCAGACGATCGCGGGGCGCCGCAGGAGTGGCGCCCGGCGGCAAGGCGATCGTCGCGAACCGCTCAGAACCTTGCGTGACGAGCAGACTTCACATCCCCGTGGAGCAAGCGGCGCAAAGACAGCACCGCGCCCGCCGGGGCCTTTCGCCATGGCGGGCGCGGTAACGGTCAGGTCGGCCGTTTATGGTCAGCGGTCACCGAGCGGGACCGGATCAGGTGATGTCGTCGTAGCGGCTGTCGAGGGAGCGCGGGCGCTCGACCGGGGTCGGAGCGTCCACCGAGGTCGGGGCATCGATCGGGTCGTAGCCGCCGACCGAGGTCGCGGCGCCGACCGGCTCTGGGACGTAGTCGTCGAGGGACGAGATCTCGTCGTCGTCGAGGTTGGCATACGTCGGGCGGTTGCGGCCGCGACGGCGGTCGTTGAACAGCGCAAAGCCGACGGCTGCGAAGTAGAGCGCCGACAGGGCCAGGGCCAGCGCGGTCATGCCGAACGGGTCCGCGGTCGGAGTGGCGATGGCGGCGAAGACGAACGTGGTGAAGACCGCGAACCGCCACCAGCCCAGCAGCTTCCGGCCTGTGACGATGCCGGCGATGTTGGCGAGCATGACGCCGAGCGGGAACTCGAACGCCAGCCCGAACACCAGCATCATTCCGGTCACGAAGTCGACATAGCGGGTGATCTCCAGCGTGGTGGAGATGTCCGGGCCGGTCATGTTGAGCAGGAAGATCAGGCCTTCGGAGACCACCACGAACGACAGGTAGGCGCCGGCGGCGAACAGCGGGCCGGCGAGCCCGCCGAACAGATATGCCCAGCGGCGCTCGTGCCGGTGCAGGCCCGGCGCGATGAACGCCCACAGCTGGTAGAGCCAGATCGGGCCGGCCAGGATCAGCCCGAGCCACAGCGACAGCTTCAGCTTCAGGACCAGCACGTCCGTGACACCCAGCTGGACGAACGGGCACTTGTACCCGTCCGGCAGCGCATGGTTGGCCGACTGCTGGATCGCTTTGGAGGCCATCAGGTCGCAGTAGGGCTGCTGGATGAAGTTGAGCACCGGCTCGGCGATGAACCACGCGACGATCGTGCCGACCAGGATTGCGATGCACGCTCTGAAGAGCCGTGTGCGCAGCTCGCGCAGGTGCTCCATGAGGCTCATGGAGCCGTCTGCGGCACGCTCAAACTGCGACGGCTCTTTCCGCCGCCGGGCGAGGATACTCACGACGGAACGGCGCCTCAGCGCTCGGGAACGCGGTTGACCGGGTCGACGATGGGAGCCGGCGACGGCTTGTTGTCGTCGACCGTGCCCGACAGCGGCGCGCGACCCGACTGGGCCTCCGCCTTCGCGTCGACATCGTCATCGGCGAGGCCCTTGGTCTCCGCCTTGATGATGCGCAGCGAACGGCCGAGCGACCGCGCCGCGTCGGGAAGACGCTTGGCACCGAAGAGCAGGATCAGCACCACCACGAGCACGATGATGTGCCACGGCCTGAGTGCACCCATTATGAAGCCACCTCACAGTCTTGTATTGCCCGACCCATCGTACTGGTGACATCGGGTGACGGGCAGAGGCCGGGTTGCGGGAAGGGGTCCGGCCGCTGAAGTCCTGACGAGTGTTGACGGTCCGGTGCCCGATCGTCAACCATCCGTCCGGACAACGGTGCTAATTGCCCGGTTGATCCGCCAGGTTTCTTTACTGTTACCGGGCGGCAGGGCGCTGATCTGCGTCTTCCAGCTCGCCGCGCCTGGCCTGGATGATCAAAGCCTGCTCCTGCATGGCCTCCAGGCGGGGCTGCATGGCCTCCGCGGTCTGCTGCAGGCGGGCCAGGTGGGGCTGCAGACGCTTCTCGCCGTCGAGGAGCCGCCGCTGCAGGGACTGCGCGGTGTTATCGAACTGACGCACGCGGCCCGCCGTCGACATCACCGCGGCGACGAGGACGATGAGCGAGAGCAGGACGATGCCGCCCGAGATCCACCAGAGCACCTACCGACCTTAGACCACGACGGACACCCTGGCAGCGCGGCGCAACGGGGAGCGGTGGACCTACGGCAGCGCGGGGACCGGCGCGTCGTAGGCGGACAGGGCGGCCCGCGCCTCGGCGGCGACCGACTCCGCCAGGGCCGGCGGCGAGACCACCGACACCTCGGCGCCCAGGCCGAGCACCATCCGGCGGGCCCAGTCCAGGTCGGAGGCGCGCAGCGAGACCGTCCAGTGCTCCCCCGGCCCCCGCACGACCTCCTCGCACGGATACTGCTCGGTGATCCACCGCACGCCCCGGCCGACCCGCAGCGTGATCAGCGGCAGGTCGGGCGTGGGGCGGAAGAGGGTGCCGGTGCGGGTGTCGGTCGGCTCGGCCTGGACGGGCACGCGGGCGGGCTCCTCCAGCACCGTGGAGGCGTCGATCCGGTCGACCCGGAACAGCCGGACCGCCTGCGCGCGGCGGCACCACGCCTCCAGGTAGGCCCAGCGGCCGACGACGAGGACCCGCATGGGGTCCACGACGCGTTCCGAGGTCTCGTCGCGGGTCGCCGTGTAATACGTGATCCGCAGCGCGTGGCGGCGCTCGACGGCGCCGCGGAGCTCCTCGAGGCGGTCGGCGTTGCCGGGGATGCGCACGGCGACCGGCGCGTCGGCGAGGTCGCCCGCCGCGTGCTCGATCTTGGCGAGGGCGCGGTGGACGCCGTCGCGCTGGGCGACGCCCGGGGTCTCGGCGAGTGTCCGCAGGGCGACGATGAGCGCGAGGGCCTCGTCGGGGGTCAGGCGCAACGGGCGGTCGATGCCGGCGTCGTACGTGACGGTCACGCCGTCGCCGACGAACGCCATGTCGATCAGGTCGCCGGGGCCGTAGCCCGGCAGGCCGCACAGCCACAGCAGCTCGAGATCCTCGCGCAGCTGACGCTCGGTGATGCCGTGGTCCGCCGCCGCCTCGGCCAGCGTGATCCCGGGCCTGGCCTGCAGATACGGCACCAGGTTGAGCAGCCGGCCGAGCCGGTCCACCGAGGTCGTCACACCGCCACCTCCGCTGCGCTCCGGCGCCGGTGCGACCAGTCGCTGCAATCCTGGCGACCGGCCACTGCGCTGCGCTCCGGACCAGTCACCGCCACCTCCGCTGCGCTCCGGCGCCGGTGCGACCAGTCGCTGCAATCCTGGCGACCGGCCACTGCGCTGCGCTCCGGACCAGTCACACCGCCACCTCCGCCCTGACCTCCGCGACGGGAGCGGCCGCGGCGACGATCTCCTTGAGGCGCTTCACGACCTCGTCGCGCAGCGGCGGCGGGTCCAGGACCACCACGTCGGCACCGTAGCCGACGAGCCAGCCGGCGAAGAAGTCGATGTCGGCGTAGCGCAGCGTGAGCCGGTCGCCGTCGGGGCCGGGCACGCACGCCTCAGCCCAGCGGCGCACGCCCGCGGCGCGCCCGGGCCGGACGAGGACGGTCGCGCGGCTGGTGCGCTCGACCGGGCCGCTCGTCTTCGCGACGTAGGCGATCAGGTCGACCTTCGGCGGCTCGTACGCCCCGCGCCGCCCCACCCGCCGGACGCCGCTGACGATCCGGGAAAGCCGGAAGCAGCGCTCGGCGCCGCGCTCCAGGTCGTGACCGACGACATACCACCGGCCGCGCCAGCAGACCACGCCCCACGGCTGCAGCTTGCGGGTGCGGGCGGCGTCGCGCTCGGGCACGTGGTAGTCGAACGTGACCGCCTGCCGGTCCCGGACGGCGGCGGTGAGCGGCTCGAACGCGGGGTCGACGGTGACGACCGCCTCGACGCCGAGGGTGGCGTGCGGGTCGACGTCGATGCCGCCGGCACGCAGCTTCGCCAGACCCGACGACGCGGCGGCGGCGAGCCCGGTCTGCTGCCACAGCCGCGCGGCGATGCCGACGGCGGCCGCCTCGTCGGGCTCGAGGGGGATGTCGGGCAGTGCGTAGTCACGGCGGGCGATGCGGTAGCCGGGCTCGTTGTCCCACACCGACGGGGTGCCGATCTCCAGGGGCACGCCGAGCTCGCGCAGCTCGGCCTTGTCACGCTCGAACTTGCGCTGGAACGCCTCGTGGTCGCGCTCGTCCTCGGGGTCGTGCTCATAGCCGGGCACGATGGAGGCGATCTGACCGGCGGTCAGGAAGCGGCGTGTCGAGAGCAGGCAGATCACCAGATTGACCAGGCGCTCGGTTCGGGTCCGCGACACGCCAGCGAACCTACCAGCCCGAACGCGCAAACGGCGTCGCCCACACGGTGACTGAACGTAGGGTCACAGGACCGTCACGGCGCGGCGGCACTGTAGGTTGTGCCGATGATCCGCTGGCGCTGGGGGACGGTCGTCGCGCCCCGTACATCGTGGCACGGCAGCGTCGAGGTCCAGGTCGCCCTCGAGTCGCGCCGGCCCGACGACCCGGAGCAGGTGCGGGCCCTGGCGTATCCGGCCCTCGTCGGCACGCCTCGGGTCGGCGACCGGGTGCTGCTCAACGTCAACGCCCTCGCCCTCGGCCTGGGCACCGGTGGGTACGCGCTGATCGTCGCGATCCCGGACCGGCTGCCCGACGACGTCGACGTCCCCGGCCATGTGGTCAAGGCGCGGTACACCCCGTTGCAGGCGGTCGTCCTCGCGGCCGACGAGGAGGCGTCACCGCACCGGAAAGACCTGACCGACAATGCAGATATCTCCGGAATGCCGGTGGTGGTGGCGGACCTGCACTCGGCACTGCCCGCCATCCTCGCCGGGGTCCTCACCGACCGGCCCGCGGCCAAGGTCGCCTACGTCATGACCGACGGCGGGGCGCTGCCCGCCTGGTTCTCCCGCACCCTCGACGGGCTGCGCCCCATGCTCGCCGGCACGGTCACCACCGGCCAGGCGTTCGGCGGCGACCTGGAGTCGACCAACGTGCACAGCGGCCTGCTCGCCGCCCGCCACGGGCTCGGCGCCGACCTGGCGATCGTCACGCAGGGCCCCGGCAACCTGGGCACCGGCACGTCGTGGGGCTTCTCCGGGGTGGCCGCCGGCGAGGCCGTCAACGCCGTCGCGGCCCTCGGCGGGCGGCCGGTCGCCGCGCCGCGCATCTCCGGCGAGGACCCCCGGCCCCGGCATCGCGGCGTGTCGCACCACAGCCTGACCGCGTTCGGGCGGGTCGCCCTCGCGCCGGCGGACCTGGTCGTGCCGTCGGATCTGCCCGCTGCGCTGTCGCGGGTCGTACACGAGCAACTGCGGCCGTTGTGTCCGCCGCACCGGATCGTCGCGCCGCCCGCGGAGGACCTGGAGCCGGCCCTGCTCGCGCTGCCGGTCAAGCTGTCGACCATGGGCCGCGGGTACGCGCAGGACCGCGCCTACTTCCTGTCGGCCGCCGCGGCGGGACGAGCGGCGGCGTCAGGCCTTGCTGAGGGCGACGTTCGCGACTGACTGCAGCTGGCTCAGGTGGTTGGCCTCGGGCGCGGCGGCCGCCACCAGGTAGACCGCGACGATCGCCTTGCCGCGGCGGGCGAGCAGTGTCTTGGTCTTGTCGCTGAGCGCGGCCTCGCCGACGCCGCCGACCGCCTCCAGGGACTTGATCGTCGTCCACAGCTTCTGCGACTGGGCCGCGTCGGGGAACGTCAGCGCGACGACGGTGACCTGGTCGCCGCCGGCGTTGCCGAACGGGCACATGCGGGCCCTGGCGTTGAGGCCGAGGCTCTGCACCGCCTGGCCGTACTGCGCGACCGCGGCGACGCCGTCGCCGGCGCTGGCCTGCACGGACAGCCCGCTGGCCTTCTGCACCTGGGCGGCGGTGACCAGGCCCTGGCAGCCGTCGGAGTTGACGACCGGCGGCAGGCTCGGTGACGGCAGCGGCAGCTCGGACGCCGGCCCGGCGTTCGTCGGGTTGGCCGGCAGCGGCGTGCGGCGTGCGCCGTCGTCGGTGCAGCCGGCCAGGACGACCGCCGCGGCCGCGATCGCGGCGAGCCTTCTCATGAGAAGACCACCAGGGCCGTCATGACGCCGATGATGAGCACGAGGATGAGCGCGAGGACCCAGGTCGGGATCGCCGGGCCGTCGGTGCGGTTGCGCTCGATCTCCTCACGGATGCGCTGCAGCCGGCGACCATGGCGGTTGGACCTCGGCTTGTCCGGGTTGTCGCTCGCCTTCGGCTTCTCCGGAGGGGCGGGCTGACCGGCGGGGTTGTCATCCATAGCGCCGGTCAGCCTAACCGATCGTTCACACTCTGACTTCTGTGCGGTTTCACATGCTGGTTCACATGCTGGCGATGAGCCGGTCGACGCGCTCGTCGTAGGCCCGGAACGGGTCCTTGCACAGCACGGTGCGCTGGGCCTGGTCGTTGAGCTTCAGGTGGACCCAGTCGACGGTGAAGTCGCGGCGGCGCTCCTGCGCGTGCCGGATGAACTCACCGCGCAGGCGGGCCCGGGTCGTCTGCGGCGGGGTCTCCTTGGCCTCGAAGATGTCGAGGTCGCCGGCGACCCGGTCGACCTTCCCGCGGCGCTCCAGGAGGCCGTAGAGGCCCCGCCCGCGGCGCAGGTCGTGATACGCCAGGTCCATCTGCGCGACCCGCGGGTGGGACAGCGGCAGGTCGTGCTTGTGCTGGTAGCGCTCGATGAGACCGAGCTTCGTCACCCAGTCGATCTCACGCTCGACGTCCTTGAGGTTGCCGCTCTCCACCGCGTTGAGGACGCGGCCCCACAGCTCCATGACCCGCTTGGTCGGCGCGTCGGCGCCGCGCCGGTCGAGGAACTCCGTCGCCTTGTCGAAATACTCCTGCTGGATCTCCAGCGCGCTGACCTCCTTGCCGCTGGCGAGGCGGACCCGGCGGCGGCCGGTGATGTCGTGGGACACCTCCCGGATGGCGCGGATCGGGTTCTCCAGCGAGAGGTCGCGCATGGCGACGCCGGCCTCGATCATCCGCAGCACGATGTCGGCGGTGCCGACCTTGAGCAGCGTGGTGACCTCGTTCATGTTGGAGTCACCGACGATGACGTGCAGGCGCCGGTAGCGCTCGGCGTCGGCGTGCGGCTCGTCGCGGGTGTTGATGATCGGGCGGGACCGGGTGGTCGCCGAGGAGACGCCCTCCCAGATGTGCTCGGCGCGCTGCGACAGGCAGTAGACGGCGCCGCGCGGCGTCTGCAGGACCTTGCCGGCGCCGCAGATGAGCTGGCGGGTGACGAGGAAGGGGATCAGGATGTCGGCGAGGCGCCCGAACTCGCCGTGCCGGCTGACCAGGTAGTTCTCGTGGCAGCCGTACGAGTTGCCGGCGGAGTCGGTGTTGTTCTTGAACAGGTAGATCTCGCCCGCGATCCCCTCGTCGTGCAGCCGGCGCTCCGCGTCGACCAGCAGGCCTTCGAGGATCCGCTCGCCGGCCCGGTCATGGGTGACCAGGTCGGGCACCGAGTCGCACTCGGGCGTCGCGTATTCCGGGTGGGAGCCGACATCCAGATAGAGGCGCGCGCCGTTTCGCAGGAACACGTTGCTGGAACGGCCCCACGACACGACGCGCCGGAACAGATAGCGGGCGACCTCGTCGGGGGACAGGCGGCGCTGTCCCCGATAGGTGCACGTGACCCCGTATTCGGTCTCAAGGCCGAAAATTCGCCGGTCCATGTAGGAACATTAGCCGCCTGAACGCCGATCCGGCCCTATTGCGCCCGCAGACTTTGCGTATACGCCTCGCAGGTGGCGAAGTCCGGCAGCCGGCCTTCGACGCGCATCTGCGCGAACGAGGGCGCCACGGCGTCCCTCGCGGACAGCTGCGGCTCGTCGGTCGGCCACACGATGCCGAGGTCCGGGTCGAGCGGGTGGATGCCGTGCTCCCCCGCCGGGTTGTAGCTCTCGGAGCACAGGTAGGTGATCGTGGCGTCGTCGGTGAGCGCGCAGAACCCGTGTCCGAGGCCTTCGCCGAGGTACAGGGCGCGCCGGTCGACGTCGTCGAGCTGCACACCCTCCCAGCGGCCGAATGTCGGGGATCCGACCCGGATGTCGACGACGACGTCGAGCACGGCACCCCTCGTGCAGGTCACATACTTCGCCTGGCCCGGCGGCACGTCGGCGAAGTGGATGCCCCGCACGACCCCCCGCGCGGACACCGACAGATTGCCCTGCGCCAGCCGCAGCGGGTGGCCGACCTCGGCGCTGAGCTGCTCGAACCGGTAGAACTCCAGGAACAGCCCACGCGGATCGCCGCGCTGCACCGGGGTGATCTCCCAGGCACCGGCGATCGAAAGCTGTCGGTACTTCACGTGTGCGGCCCCACCCGTCGCGATGTCGTTGTGTTGCTCGGTCGGCTCATTGTGGGGGCGGTGCTCAGGCTTCCCAATCGAGCAATTGGATCAGGTACTCGCCGTAGCCGCTCTTGCGCAACGGCTCGGCCAGTGCCCGCAGCTGTGCGTCGTCGATGAAGCCCGCACGCCACACGACCTCCTCCACGCAACCGATCTTGAGGCCCTGCCGCTCCTCGATCACGCGGACGAACTCGGCGGCCTGGACCATCGTGTTGAACGTACCCGTGTCCAGCCACGCCGTACCGCGATCCAGGATCGCGACGTGCAACTCGTCGCGCTCCAGGTAGGCCGCGTTGACGGCGGTGATCTCCAGCTCGCCCCGGTCGCTGGGCTTGAGCTCGCGGGCGATCTGCACGACCCGGTTGTCGTAGAAGTACAACCCGGGCACCGCGTAGCGCGACTTCGGCCGGGCCGGCTTCTCCTCGATCGACAGCACCTTGCCGTCGGCGTCGAACTCCACGACGCCGTAGTCCTGCGGGTTGGCCACCGGATAGGCGAAGACCCGTCCGCCCTTGAGCTCGACGTTGTCGGCGAGCCGCTGGCCGAGCTGCGCGCCGTGGAAGATGTTGTCGCCGAGCACGAGCGCGACGGTGTCGTCGCCGATGAAGTCGGCGCCGATGATGAACGCCTGGGCGAGCCCCTCGGGGCGTGGTTGCGCCGCGTAACTGATCTCGAGGCCCCATTGGGTGCCGTCGCCGAGCAGGCGCTGGAACTGGTCCTGATCCTCCGGGGTGGTGATGACGAGGATCTCCCGGACCCCGGCCATCACCAGCGTGGTCAGCGGGTAGTAGATCATCGGTTTGTCGAAGACGGGCATGAGCTGCTTCGATACCGCTTTGGTCAGCGGCCAGAGGCGGGAGCCGGTGCCACCGGCGAGGATGATGCCACGCACCCGGCCACCTTACGGGTTGTGCGGACCCTCGGTCGACTCAGTGCCCTACTGAGTGCACTAGACTCCCGATCCCGTGAGAATCCTCGTCACCGGCGGTGCCGGGTTCATCGGCTCCCACTACGTCCGCACCCTCCTCGGAGGCGGTTACCCGGCCCATGCCGGGGCGGCCGTGACCGTGCTCGACAAGCTCACCTATTCCGGCAACCGGGACAACCTGGCACCCGTTTCCGGCGACTCCACCCTCACCTTCGTCGAGGGTGACATCTGCGACGCCGACCTCGTCGAGCAGCTCATGCCAGGGCACGACGCGGTCGTGCACTTCGCCGCGGAATCGCACGTCGACCGGTCGATCCTCGGCGCCGGCCCATTTGTGACCACGAATGTCATCGGCACCCAGGTCCTCCTCGACGCGGCCCGCCGGGCGGGTGTCGGGCGCTTCCTGCACGTCTCGACCGACGAGGTGTACGGGTCGATCGACGAGGGCTCGTGGACCGAGGAGTGGCCGCTGCAGCCGAACTCGCCGTACTCGGCGTCGAAGGCCGGCTCGGACCTGCTGGTGCTGGCCTACCACCGCACCCACGGCATGGAGGTCGTGGTCACCCGGTGCTCCAACAACTATGGGCATTACCAGTTTCCGGAAAAAGTCATCCCGTTGTTCGTCACCAACCTGATCGACGGTGCTCAGGTCCCGTTGTACGGTGACGGCGGCAACATCCGTGACTGGCTGCACGTGTCCGACCACTGCGCCGGCATCCAGCTCGCCCTGGAGAAGGGCCGGGCCGGCGAGGTCTACAACATCGGCGGCGGCCGGGAGCTGACCAACCGGGAGCTGACCGAGGTGCTCCTGCAGGCGACCGGCCGGGACTGGTCGGCGGTGCGCCCCGTCGAGGACCGCAAGGGCCACGACCGGCGGTACTCGCTGAGCCACGAGAAGATCAGCAACGAGCTCGGGTACGCGCCTGCGGTCACGTTCGAGGACGGCATCGCCTCGACGGTGGCCTGGTACAAGGAGAACCGCTCCTGGTGGGAGCCCCTGAAGACGCGCGCGGCGCTGTGACCCGGTATCTGGTCACCGGCGCCGGCGGGATGCTCGGCCAGGACCTCCTGGCGGCCCTGGACGGGCGTCCCGTGACCGCCCTGAAGCGCGCGGACCTGGACATCACCGCGGTCGAAGCGGTCCATGCCCAGGTGCAGGGGCACGACGTGGTGTTCAACGCGGCGGCCTGGACCGACGTGGACGGCGCGGAGAGCGACTACGAGTCCGCGCTCGCGGTCAACGGCACGGGCGTCACGGTGCTCGCCAAGGCCTGCCGCGCCCACGGTGCGCGGCTGGTCCACGTCTCGACCGACTACGTGTTCAACGGTGCCGGGACGTCGCCGTATGCCGAGGACGCGCCGACCGAGCCGTTGAACGCCTACGGGCACAGCAAGCTCTTCGGCGAGCACAGCGTCCTGGAGGTGCTGCCGGAGTCCGGTTACGTGGTGCGCACCGCGTGGCTGTACGGCGCGCAGGGCCGCAACTTCGTCAAGACGATGCTGCGCCTCGCCGCCGCCCGCGAGTTCCTCGACGTGGTCGACGACCAGGTGGGGCAGCCGACCTGGGCGCGGGACCTGGCCACCCGGCTGGTCGCGTTGACCGACTCGGACGCGCCCGCCGGGGTGTACCACGGCACCGCGTCCGGGCAGACCACGTGGCACGGGCTCGCCCAGGCGGTGTTCGCGCTGTCCGGCCTCGACCCCGCGCGGGTGCGCCGGACCACCAGCGCGGCCTACGTGACGCCCGCCGCACGGCCCTCGTACAGCGTCCTCGGTCACGACCGGTGGGCGGCCGTGGGGATGGCGCCGATGCGGGACTGGCATACCATGCTGACCGCGGCGCTGCGCGACCCCGCGTTCCAGGCCGTGCTGGAGGGTGCCGGGTGAAGCTCATCATCGTCACGGGGCTGACCGCCCTCGCGGTGTTCGGGTTCATGCTCGAACTGCTGCGCCGGCGGCAGCTGCAGGAGAAGTACGCGATCCTGTGGCTGGTCGTCAGCATCGTGATCCTGCCGATGGCGTTCTTCCCGTTCCTGACGGACAACCTGGCCGAGGCGCTCGGGATCGCGTCCGGGGTGAGCCTCGTGCTCTTCCTCGGCATCGTGTTCCTGCTCATGGTCACGGTGCACCTCAGCTGGGAGGTGAGCCGCCTGGAGGAGGAGACCCGGACCCTCGCCGAGGACCTGGCCCTGCTGCGCAGCGAGCTCGGCCGCCCGCGTGACACGTCGGCGGTGCCGGCCCCTTCCACCCTCGAGGTCTCCGATGATCAACGGTAAGAAGGTCCTGATCATCATCCCGGCGTGGAACGAGGCCGGCTCGATCGCCGACGTCGTCACCGAGGTCCGCGGTGAGCTGCCGGGCGTCGACATCATCGTCGTCGACGACGGCTCGCAGGACGACACCGCGCTGCGGGCCGCCGCCGCGGGGGCGATCGTGGCCCGGCTGCCGTTCAACCTGGGCGTCGGCGGGGCGATGCGCACCGGGTACCGGTACGCCCGCGACCACGGCTACGACGTCGCCATCCAGGTCGACGCGGACGGGCAGCACGATCCGCGGTACATCCCGAAGCTCGTCGACGCGCTCGACGACCATGACCTGGTGATCGGCGCCCGGTTCGCGGGTGAGGGCGGCTACAGCGTCACCGGCCCGCGCAAATGGGCGATGCGGATGCTGTCGTCGGTACTGTCGAAGCTCGCCCGCACGAAGCTCAGCGACACCACGTCCGGGCACCGCGCGTGCAAC
Organism: Dactylosporangium sp. NPDC005555; assembly: GCF_040605635.1. NCBI lineage: Bacteria > Bacillati > Actinomycetota > Actinomycetes > Micromonosporales > Micromonosporaceae > Dactylosporangium > Dactylosporangium sp. NPDC005555. The sequence continues at coordinate 47,331 of NZ_JBEXDG010000020.1, read as the reverse complement.
CGCAAGCTCATCGAGTTCTTCGCGCACTGGTATCCGGCGGAGTACCTCGGCGACACGATCGAGGTCCTGGTGCGGGTCGCCCGCTCCGGCTACCGGATCACCCAGATCCCGGTGGCGATGCGCCCCCGGATGGCGGGCACGCCGAGCGCCTCGCCGATGAAGTCCACGATCTACCTGGGCCGGGCCGGCATCGTGCTGCTCCTGGCGCTGATCCGCACCTGAGCGGTCGTTTCCGCCCGGCTCGCCGCTGCTCCGGCCGGGCGGAGCCGGCTCGCCGCTACGCGGCCGGGCGGAGCTGGGTGAGGGCGCGCAGCGCGTCGGTGAGGGAGATCGGGCGGTCGCTGACCTCGGTCGCCAGGCACCATTCGACGTACTGCCGCATCAACGTCGACGGCTTCACGCCCTTGCTCTTCGCGACCGCGGCGAGGCGCTGCGCCACGTCGGACGGCAGCCGCATCGAATAGACGGCCATGACCTCGGCGTCCGGCTTCGGCGGCAGCGCCGGGATGGGCGCGACCCGGTCGAACGTGAACTCACCGGCGGCGACGGCCGCCACCATGGCGTCCATCTGCTGCTCGCTGAGCGGCTCGGTGTTCATGCTGCGCTCGCCTCCCACTTCTCAAACTCGGCGAGCTCATCCGGTGTCATGTCCCGCGCTCCGAGAATGCCCCAGCTGAACTGGCCTTCCTGCTTCACGACGACGATCAGCGCCCGTCCCGTGTCCGTGCGTGCCCAGATGCTGAGCGCCGGAATGCCGAGCGCGAAGCCCGGAAGGGGGCGTCGCCGATCAGCGTTCAACGCCTGCAGCACCTCGGCGTCGGTGATCCCGACCAGCGCTGCCAGGGTCGCCGGCCACCAGCGGTACGGCATGCCTCCAATGTACGACGCCCGTCAGACTTCCGTCTACGACCCTCCGCCTGAGGCCTGTCGAGGCCACGATCCGGTGGGCCGCCACATCGGCCGGGCAGGTGCGGCAGACCGGCCAGGAGATGCACGAGCGCCGGCGTCGTCCCCCCAGCCAGTGCCACGCACCCGCGCCGGCCCGGTCCACTCACCGAACCGGTCCACGCGCGGCGCGCTCGGGACCGGCCGCGCGGGCACCCGCACCACACGGAGTCGAGCCGCGCGGCGGACATCAGGCGGGCCGGGAACGCAGGGTGGAAGGAGACGGCACGCGGCGGGCACGCGGCGGACATGAGGCACGCCCGAACACGGGGTGAAGGCGGGCGCGACGGACATGGGGCGGGCCGGGAACGCAGTGGTGAGGTGCGTCCCGGCCCAGGTTGTTTTCGGAGTGGTTACCCGGCGGCGGGCTTGTCGCCCTCTTCCTCGTCGGGGGTGGGGGCGGGGCCGCTGGCGTTGTCGGCCGGGGTGCTCGGGGAGGCCGGGGGCTGGGGCTTGTCCTCGAGGCCTTCCTCGGCGGCGTCGGCCTTGGCCGGGTCCTCGAGGATCGCGGTGAGGGCGAGGCCCGTCAGGCGGCGGAAGGTGCGGCCCGGGCGGTGACGGTCGAGGACCGCGACCTCCAGCTGGTTGGCCGCCAGCTTCCTCGGCTGGCCGTTTTCCCCACCGACGCTGCTCAGACCCTCGACCGCCAGCTTCAGCGCCTCAGCGAGCGTCTGGTCGGGCCGCAGGCGGGTCTTCACGGCGCCGGAGATGGTGTCGGACTGGCCGCCCATGGTGACGAGGCCGGGCTCGTCCTGGACGGAGCCGTCGTAGGTGATGCGGTAGAGCTCGTCGTCGGCGGCGGTGGTGCCCACCTCCGCGACGCAGATCTCGACCTCGTAGGGCTTCTGCTCCTGGGTGAAGATGGCGCCCAGGGTGCGGGCGTACGCGTTGGCGACCTGACGGCCCGTGACGTCGCGGCGGCCGTAGGAGTAGCCGTGCAGGTCGGCGAGGCGGACGCCGGCGGAGCGCAGGTTCTCGAACTCCGGGTAGCGGCCGACGGCGGCGAAGCCGATCCTGTCGTAGATCTCGCTGACCTTGTGCAGGGCGGTCGACAGGTTCTCCGCGACGAAGAGGACGCCGCCCTCATAGCTGAGCACCACGACGCTGCGACCACGCGCGATGCCCTTGCGCGCGTATTCCGAGCGGTCCCGCATGATCTGCTCGGGCGAGGCGTAGAACTGCATGGCCACGGGGCGGGTTCTCCTTCTGACGTGGGAGCTGGGGACGGGAGAGGGCTCAGACGCCCGGGTTGTCGGTGCGCTCGGCGATGACCGCCTCGGCGACCGCGCGGGTCTCCTCGTCGGTGAGCCGGTGGGTGCCTTCGACGGTCGCCGTCATGATGACCGGGAAGATGCCGCGGAGCAGGTCGGGTCCGCCGGTGGCGGTGTCGTCGTCGGCGGCGTCGTAGAGCGCCTCGACGGCGATCTTCACGGCGTCGGCGGTGGTGATGCCGGGCTTGTACCGTTTCTTCATCGACGACTTCGCGAACAGTGAGCCGGAGCCGATCGAGTCGTAGCCGCGCTCCTCATAGACGCCGCCGGCGACGTCGAAGCTGAAGATGCGCCCGGCCCGGTCGACGGACTTGGCGTCGACGTCGAACCCGGCGAACAGCGGCACGACGGCCAGGCCCTGCATGGCGGCGCCGAGGTTGTTGCGGACCATGGTGGCGAGGCGGTTGGCCTTGCCCTCCAGGGAGAGCATGGTGCTCTCGATCTTCTCGTAGTGCTCCAGCTCGACCTGGAACAGCCGCATCATCTCCAGGCCGAAGCCGGCGGTGCCCGCCATGCCGACGAGCGAGTAGGCGTCGGCGGCGAAGACCTTCTCGATGTCGCGCTGCGCGATGAGGTTGCCCATCGTGGCGCGGCGGTCGCCGCCCATGAGGACACCGTCGGCGCAGGTGATCGCGACGATCGTGGTGGCGTGCGCGCTGACGTCCGCGGCCATGCCCGGCGGCAGCGGCCGGCGGCCCGGGAGCATCTCGGGTGCGACCGCCGACAGGAACTCGCTGAACGACGAGGTCCCCGCGGCGTGGAACGCGGCCGGGAGACGACCGGAGTGCTCAAGTCCCGTCGGCAACGGAGCTCCCTTCACAGGATGATCGACTGTAGGTGAGTCAGACAATACGCCCGTCGGCCCGGATGCGTCCGGACCGACGGGGACCTTCTCAGTGACGGTTACTGGCCGCCCTTTTGCACGTATCCGCGGACGAACTCTTCGGCGTTCTCCTCGAGCACCGAGTCGATCTCGTCGAGGAGGTCGTCGACGTCCTCACCCAACTGCTCGACCCGCTCGGCTGTCTCCGGGTTGACCTCGGGAGCGGCGACGTCCTCTTCCTCGTCGCGCCGGGACTTGCCGGATTGGGACTGCCCGCCCGTATCCCTCGTAGCCATGTCTCATCCTCCTCGGGGGACCACCAAACAACCGCTGCTTCGAACTTACCCGGAAGTGATCGCTTCGAGCAGATCCTTCGCGCTCGGGCATTTGTCGAACAGTGCACCGACGTGCTTCTTGGTCCCTCGTTCGGGCTCCATCATCGGCACCCGGACCAGCGACTCCCTGCCCACGTCGAAGATGACCGAGTCCCAGCTCGCGGCAACCACCTCGGCGGGGTATTTGGCCAGGCACCGGCCGCGGAAATAGGCCCGCGTGTCGTCCGGCGGCTCGACGATCGCGCGCTGGATCTCGTCCTCGGTGAACAGCGTCGCCATCGACCCTCGGGCCACGAGCCGCTGATAGAGGCCCTTCTCGGCGCGGACGTCGGAATACTGCAGGTCGACCAGCTGGAGCTTGTGCGACGACCAGCCGAGCGACTCGCGCTCCCGATAGCCCTCCAGGAGGCGCAGCTTGGCGACCCAGTCGAGCTCGCCGGCGCACAGCATCGGGTCGCGGCCGAGCCGGTCCAGGACGCTCTCCCAGCGGTCGAGGACGTCGGCGGTCTGCTCGTCGACGTCGGAACCCTGCCGGGACTCCACGAAGGCGCGGGCCCGCTCGTAGAACGCCCACTGGATGTCCAGCGCGGTCAGCCGCCGGCCGTCGCGCATGCGGATCAGGTGCCGCAGCGACGGGTCGTGGCTGACGGCCTTGAGCTCGGCGACCGGGTCGGCGATGCCGAGGTCGGCGGACAGCACCTTGTCCTCGATCATGGCGAGGATGAGCGACGTGGTGCCGACCTTGAGATAGGTGGAGATCTCCGACAGGTTGGCGTCGCCGATGATGACGTGCAGGCGCCGATACTTGTCGGCGTCGGAGTGCGGCTCGTCACGGGTGTTGATGATCGGCCGCTTCAGCGTCGTCTCCAGGCCGACCTCGACCTCGAAGAAGTCGGCGCGCTGGGAGATCTGGAAGCCGGGGCCGGACCCGTCCTGCCCGATGCCGACCCGGCCCGCCCCGCACACGATCTGCCGGGTGACGAAGAACGGCGTGAGATGCATGACGATGTCGGCGAACGGGGTCTGCCGGCGCATGAGGTAGTTCTCATGGGTGCCGTAGCTGGCGCCCTTGTTGTCGGTATTGTTCTTGTACAGGTGGATCGGCAGCGTCCCCGGGATCGTCGCCGCGCGGCGGGACGCCTCGGCCATGACCCGCTCGCCGGCCTTGTCCCACAGCACGATGTCGCGCGGGTTGGTGCACTCGGGCGTGGAGTATTCGGGGTGGGCGTGGTCGACATAGAGCCGGGCCCCATTGGTCAGTATGACGTTGGCGAGGCCGAGGTCCTCGTCCGCGAGAGCCTCGGCCGGGTCATAGAGGGCACCCGAATAGGTGAACCCGCGCGCGTCGCGCAGCGGGGACTCCTCCTCATAATCCCACCGGGCCCGGCCGCCCTTGGTGAGCTCGGGCCGTGCGCCATAAGCGTTGACCACCTGGGATGACGTCACCATCGGGTTGGCCCCCGGCTGGCCGGGCACCGACACGCCATATTCGACCTCAGTGCCCATCACGCGCCGCACACTCATGCCCACAACCCTAGTCGCAAGGTACGACAGTCTGCCTCCACCGCGGCACGCCAGGTTTGCATGATGTCCGATTGTTGTGAAGCCGTCGCCGCCCGTAACATCCACTGATGCGAATTTCTGTCGCTTTCGAGGGTGTCGGCGCCGGCGAGGCGCCGCTGTCGTGGGGGCAGCAGGACATCTGGGCGTCGATGACCCGGTTCGGCGATCAACTACCACTGGGTGGGATCTCGCCGGTACCGGCGGGGACGACCGTCGACGACGTGTGCGCCGAGCTGCGGTACCTGATGAGCCGCTACCAGGTGCTCCGCACGCGCGTCCGGTTCGCCGCCGACGGGACGCCGAGGCAGGTCGTCGCGGCGGCGGGTGAGGCCGTCCTGGAGGTGGTCGACGCGCAGGACCCTGCCGTCGAGGCGGACCGGATGCTGCGGCGGTTCCGGCGGGAGAGCGTGGACTTCACGGACGACTGGCCGATCCGGATGGGGGTCGTGCGGCACGACGGCCGGGTCACCCATCTGTGTGCCGTGATCTGGCACCTGGCGATGGACCGGTCCGGGGCGGCGGTGATGTTGCGGGAGGTCGCCGCGCGGGTGCAGGAGCCGGTCGCCGGGATGCAACCCCTCGAACAGGCCGGCTGGCAGGCGTCGGAGGCCGGGGCCCGGCAGAGCCGCAACGCGCTGCGGCACTGGGAGCGGGTCCTGCGGGCGATGCCCGCGCCGTGGCCGGGCCTGTCGCGGCGCCGGGAGCGGCCGCGGCACTGGAAGGGGCGGCTGGTCTCCCCCGCGATCCCCCTGGCCTCGCGGGTCCTGGCCGAGCGGACCGGGGCCGATCCCGCCTCGACGCTCCTGGCCGCGTTCGCGGTGGCGGTGCGGCGCTGCGCGGGCATCGACCCGGTGCCCGTGCTGCTGGTCACGAACAACCGCTTCCGGGCCGGGCTCGCGGACGTGGTCGCGCCGGTCGCCCAGCCGGGGCTGTGCCTCGTCGACGTCGCCGACGCGCCGTTCGGCGCCGTGGTGGACAGCGCCCGGCGGGCCGCGACGGTGGCGTACAAGCACGCGTACTACGACACGGCGGGCAAGGAGTCCCTCGTGGCGCGGATCGCGGCGGAGCGGGGGCCGCAGTTCCGGGTCGACTTCCACCTCAACGACCGGCGCGGACCGGACACGCCGCAGGTGCGGGGGGCGGTGCCGCGGCGGACCCTCGAGTGGGTGCCGTTCAAGGACACCCCGTCGAGCCGGCTGTTCGTGCACGCCGACGACGCGGAGCGGGCCACGGTCCTGACGTGCTATGCGGACACGCACCATCTCTCGTTGGCGGAGGCGTCCACGGTACTGACGACGCTCGAGACCGTCCTGACGGAGGCCGCGCGGTCCGCCTGAGACGCCGCGGGTGTTCGCGGCCGGGACGGTCGCGGCTGGGCGACTACCGGCGGCGGGAGAGGGAAGGCCGTCCACGGCCTGACCGGCGGCTGGCGGGAGCGACGGACCTTCGCCACGACGGGCCGGAGCATGCCGCTTGCTGCTCTTGGCGCTTCCGCCGGGCGTGCCTTCCCCTCCGCTCCGCTCACGCGAAGCGGGCGGCGACCCTTTCCGGAGTCGCCGCCCGCTCGTGTCGCGGTCCTACAGGTATTGGCCGGTGTTGGTCGCGGTCTCTATGGACCGGCCGGCCTCCGCGCCCTTGCCGCCGGAGACGAGCGTGCGGATGTAGACGATCCGCTCGCCCTTCTTGCCGGAGATGCGGGCCCAGTCGTCGGGGTTGGTGGTGTTGGGCAGGTCCTCGTTCTCGCGGAACTCGTCAACGCAGGAGTCGAGCAGGTGCTGGAGGCGCATGCCCTTCTGCCCGTTGCTGAGGAAGTCCTTGATCGCCATCTTCTTGGCCCGGTCGACGATGTTCTGGATCATCGCGCCGGAGTTGAAGTCCTTGAAGTACAGGACCTCCTTGTCGCCGTTGGCGTAGGTCACCTCGAGGAACCGGTTCTCCTCGGTCTCGGAGTACATCCGCAGGACCACCGCGTCGATCATGGCCGCCACCGTCGCGTCCGGCGAGTTGCCGTGCTCGGCGATGTCGTCCTTGTGCAGCGGAACCGTGGTGAGGATGTACTTGGAGAAGATGTCCTTGGCCGCCTCGGCGTCCGGTCGCTCGATCTTGATCTTCACATCGAGCCGGCCGGGGCGCAGGATCGCCGGGTCGATCATGTCTTCCCGGTTGGACGCGCCGATGACGATGACGTTTTCCAGACCCTCGACGCCGTCGATCTCGCTCAGCAGCTGAGGCACGATCGTGTTCTCGACGTCGGAGGAGACCCCCGAGCCACGGGTGCGGAACACCGAGTCCATCTCGTCGAAGAACACGATGACCGGGGTGCCCTCGCTCGCCTTCTCACGGGCGCGCTGGAAGATCAGCCGGATGTGCCGCTCGGTCTCGCCGACATACTTGTTGAGCAGCTCGGGACCCTTGATGTTGAGGAAGTAGCTGGTCTTGCGCTCCTCACCGCGCCGCTCGGCGATCTTCTTCGCCAGCGAGTTGGCGACCGCCTTGGCGATCAGCGTCTTGCCACAGCCGGGAGGGCCGTAGAGCAGGACGCCTTTCGGCGGGCGCAAGAGGTGCTCGCGGAACAGCTCCGCGTGCAGGAAGGGCAGCTCCACGGCGTCGCGGATCTGCTCGATCTGCGAGAAGAGACCACCGATGTCGGTGTAGTCGACGTCGGGCACCTCCTCCAGCACCAGCTCCTCGACCTCGCTCTTCGGGATCCGCTCATACGCATACGCAGAGCGGGGCTCGATCATGAGCGAGTCACCGGCGCGCAGGGGCGCGTCGGAGAGGGTGTCGGCCAGGTGGACGATCCGCTCCTCGTCGGCGTGCGAGATGACGAGAGCGCGGTCACCGCCTTCCAGGATCTCCTTCAACATGACGACCTCGCCGGCCCGCTCGAACCCGAGCGCGTCGACGATGTTCAGGGCGTCGTTGAGCAGGACCTCCTGGCCTCGGCGCAGCTCCTCGACCTCGATGGCCGGGGAAACTGCCACGCGCAGCTTGCGCCCACCGGTGAAGACGTCGACAGAGCCGTCTTCGTGGCGGGCGAGGAAGACGCCGTAACCGCTCGGCGGCTGTGCCAGGCGGTCAACTTCCTCCTTCAGCGTCACGATCTGGGCGCGGGCCTCCTTGAGGGTGGCCACGAGCCGCTCGTTGTTTTCGGTCAGCCGGGCAATCTGCGCCTGCGCTGCGGCGAGCCGCTCCTCGAGCTGTCGCACGTGTCGCGGTGTTTCCGTCAGCTTGCGCCGCACCAGGGCGAGTTCCTCTTGGAGGAAGGCGACCTGCGTGGAGAGATCGTGGGCGTCCTTCTCCCATCGTGCGGCGCGCGTCTCCGCGTCGTCGCTGCGTGCCACGTCCCACCTCCCCGGGGGCTTTGAACGTTGTGCTCTAACACTAACTGTTGTTCGCCGGTCTGGGCCCCTTCGAACCCGTGCGCCACAGGGCTTTTACAAATCGTGCGGCCTGGAGGCTCTTTTCACCAGCCCTGTAATGTTGCAGCGTGAGTGCTCTTGAGGTGTGGGTTGACCAGGACCTGTGCACCGGCGACGGGCTGTGCGTGCAGTACGCCCCGGAGGTCTTCGAGTTCGACGTCGATGGCCTGGCCTATGTGAAGCGGACCGACGGCGAGCTGCTGCTGGCCCCCGGAAGCCGTGTCGACGTGCCGGAACACCTCCGGCTCGAGGTCATCGACGCGGCCAAGGAGTGCCCCGGCGACTGCATCCACGTGCACCGGGCGGCCGACGACGTGCCGGTCGCCGGGCCCAACGCCTCATAGCATCGGCTTGCCCACGAGCGAAGAGACGAGCCGGGCAAATTCCTCCAAACGGGCGATCTGTCCGGCGCCGCCGTCATCGAGAGTTTTACCGAAGCGCAACGCGTCGTGGCGGATGACGGAGCCTGCCTCCTCGGCGGCCACGTTCGCCTCGTCCAGCGAGGTCAGCAGCAGGTAGACATCGACGCTGTCCACTCGGGCGTGCCCGTTGGGGTTGCGGCTGAGCCGCCGGCGGCAGCCGACCTCGGTCACCGCGGACAGCGCCACCACCCGCAGCGACGACGTCATCGAGCCCGGCGGCGCCTCCTCGGGCGGGATGTCCTCGCCGTGCCACAGGATGAGCCGGGTGCCGTCGCAGACGACGACCTCCTGCCAGACCCCGTTGACGTCGTTGACGAACCGCTCGAGCGTGAAGCCGAGCACACTCTGCCCCCGCAGGACCCCGGCCATCGCGTCGAGCGCGATGTCCGGGTCCCGCAGATACGCCCTGGCCGCCGACTCGAGGTCGGGATAGGGCGACCAGTCGGGAAATACGGCAGGTAGGTCACTGAAGCTCGGACGGCTCATCCTTTGCCTCCTCCTCCCGTGCGACCGCGGCGGCCGCCAACCGCCGGGCCGCGTACGCTTCGGCGCCCTTGCTCGGCTTCCGGCGCCGGGGTGGCGCCGTCACCCCCGGTGCGAGCTTGCGGGCACTGACCAGGAACGCCGTGTGCGCGATCATCCGATGATCGGGTCGTACGGCGAGTCCCTCGACGTGCCAGTCGCGCACCAGGCTCTCCCAGGCGCGGGGCTCGGTGTAGCCACCGTCCTCGCGCAACGCCTCCACCAGCTCGGACAGCTGTGGCGTGGTCGCCACATAGCCGATGAACACCCCGCCGGGGATCAGCGCCCGCGACACGAGCGGCAGGATCTCCCACGGGGTCAACATGTCTAGGATTATCCGATCAAAACCGACATCTTCGCAGCCGGCTACGTCACCTACCCGCAAGGTCCACCCCTGCTGAGGGCCGCCGAGGAAGGCTTCCACGTTGCGGCGGGCGATGGCGGCGAAGTCTTCGCGCATCTCGTACGACGTCACGGTGCCACTCGGCCCGACGGCTCGCAGCAGTGAGCAGGTCAGCGCGCCGGAGCCGGCCCCGGCCTCCAGGACCCTCGCGCCGGGGAAGATGTCACCCATCGCGCAGATCTGCGCGGCGTCCTTCGGGTAGATGACCTGGGCGCCGCGGGGCATGGACAGCACGTAGTCCGACAGCAGCGGGCGCAGCGCGAGATACGCGGTGCCGCCGGCCGACGTCACGACGCTGCCGTCCGGCCTGCCGATCAGGTCGTCGTGCGGCAGTGCGCCCCGGTGGGTGTGGAACTCCTTGCCCGGCTCGAGCACGATCGTGTGCATCCGGCCCTTGGGGTCGGTCAGCTGGACCCGGTCACCCGGTTGGAACGGTCCCCTGCGGGTCGCTGGCAGGTCGAGGGACACAGTCACGTGCGATTCCTTCTGGTGGTGGTCCGGCGTGTTTCCACGAGCGAGAGCAGCTCGGCGCCGCGCAGGACGCCGTGCACATCCTCACCCGAGACCACCAGGTAGTCGCCGCCCGGGTCGTCCCGGATGGCGTGCAGCAGGTCGGTGCCCCGCAGATCGCCTGCCAGGACGTGGTGCTCGTCGATCCGGCGGGTGACGTCGCCGACGGGGACCCACGGGCGGCGCTCCGCCGGGACCGCCCGCGCCGACGCGCCGTGCACGAACCCGAGCATCGACCCGGCGCCGTCGACCACCGCGAGGTGCCTGCCGCCGACCTGCTCGGCGATCCGCTCCGCCTCGGCGAGGGGCGTGCCGGCCGCGACAGGGACGATCGGCCTGGCCAGCTCCCTGGCGTTGAACGGCGGCAGGCTCGCGGCGACCTTCCCGTGCCGGATCGCCTGGCCGGCGCCGACCCACATGGTGATGCTGACCAGCAGTGTGAAGAGGAGTCCGAAGTATCCGTTGAGCACTTTTTCGTAGAACAGGACGACCGCGGTCACGGCGGTGGCGACCGCGACCAGCCGCCCCGACCAGCCGGCGACCCGGCGACCGAGGTTGGGGTCACCACTGATCTTCCAGACCAGGGCCTGCAGCGCCCGTCCGCCGTCCAGCGGAAGCCCGGGCAGCGCGTTGAACACGGCGACCACGATGTTGCTCAACGCCAGCTGGAACGCGAACGTCTCGGCGATCCCGCCCGGCGGCAGCACCAGCGCGACGGCGCCGGACAACAGCCCCAGCAGCAGCGACACGACCGGCCCGGCGAGCGACACGAACAGCTCCACCCCCGGCCGCGGCGCCTCCCGCTCCATCTCGGTGTAACCGCCGAGCATCTCCAGAGTGATGCCGCTCACACCGATGCCGCTACGCCGGCTCGTGATCGCGTGCCCGAGCTCGTGCAGCAGCACCGACACCAGCAGGCACACCACGAACCCGAACCCCACCGCGAACCCGGTGCTCACCGGCAGCTCCCGGCGCGACGTCAGGAACTGGCCATATGTCAACGTGATCAGCGCGGCGAGCAGCAGCCAGGACGGGGCGAGGAAGATCGGGACGCCGAGCAGCCGACCCAGCGGGATCCCGGAACCGCGCTCAGGCTTCCGGGGGCGGGCGGCCGACGACGCCGGCGCGGGTGCCGAGCGGTAGTCGTCCATTGCCCATGATGCTACGGGTAGTCCGCGCCGGGACGCCGGTCCGCGAAAACTGTCGTACCCGTGGCCTAACCTTCCACGCATGACGGAGACCATCACCACCCTGCCTACGCTGTCGCCGTCGCGAGCCGCCGACTTCAAGACGTGCCCCCTGCTGTATCGGTTCCGCTCCATCGACCGTCTGCCCGAGCGCCCGACGCCGGACCAGATGCGGGGCACGCTGGTGCACGCGGTGCTGGAGGCGCTGTTCGAGGAGCCGGCCGGCGGCCGGACCCCTGAGCGCGCCGCCGCCCTCGTCGCGCCGCAGTGGCAGCGGCTGGTCGAGACCGAGGAGGGGCTCGCCGACCTGTTCGCCGACGTGGAGGGGTTCCTGGAGTCGAGCCGCGAGCTGCTCGGCGGCTATTTCGCCGTCGAGGACCCCAACCGGCTGGAGCCCGCGGAGCGCGAGGCGTATGTGCAGGCCGAGGTCGACGGCAAGCTCGTCATCCGCGGCTATGTCGACCGCCTCGACGTCTCCCCCGCCGGCGACATCCGCGTCGTGGACTACAAGACCGGCGGCGCCCCCCGGGAGGCGTTCGAGGCCCGGGCCATGTTCCAGCTGAAGTTCTACGCCCTGGTGCTGTGGCGGACCCGCGGCGTGGTGCCCAAGGTCCTGCGGCTGATGTATCTGAAGGACCGGGAGGTCTGCGACTTCTCCCCCGACGCCGACGAGCTGGCCCGCTTCGAGCGCACGCTGCTGGCGCTGTGGCAGGCGATCGAGCGGGCGACCGAGGAGCGGGACTTCCGCGCCCACCCGAGCAGGTTGTGCGGGTGGTGCGCCCACCAGGCACTGTGCCCGGCGTTCGGGGGGACGCCGCCGCCGTTCCCGGAGCGGGCCACGGTCACGCTGCCGCTGGTGACGGACGAGGAGCCGCCGACGGGCCGCGACGAGTAGCACCATTGGCTCGGTTTCGCCTCACCCGGTTTCGCCCGGCTAGGGCCTGCCTGATTCGTAGTTATTTAGACCGATTCAGCATGATCCAACCCGACGCGGCATCGGCCGTCACGTCCGCCTCGGCGGGGTTCTTGATGATACGGAAGAGTTTGTGCCGCTATGACGACACAAAGTCTTCCGTATCACGGGAAAGAGGCAAGCGGCGACGGTGGCGGGGCGTTCCGGCGCAGGGTTCGGAGGGCCTTGTGGATCATGAGGGACTCGGGGGTGGGTGAGGCGGGTCTCATCCTCAAGCATGAGGTGCGGGTAGGACGCGGCGACGAATCCGAAGGGTTCCGGAGCCGATACCGTACGAAGGGTGCTGAAGCGCGTGCTGAGCCGCCGAGCGGACCCGTTGGTGCAGGACATCGCCCTGGCGGTGGTGCTCGCTGTGGTCAGTGGGAGTTCGACGGCGCTGGCGCGGGAGATGTTCGGGTCGAGCAGCCTGACGGCGCAGCTGGTCTTCGACACGGCCGGGTTGCTTGCGGTGGCGGTGCGGCGGCGGTGGCTGTGGTTCGCGGTGTGGTTCACGACGGTGCACACCGTGGTGCCGTTCACGGGCATGCTGCCGGTCGTGTACGGCGGGTTCGCGGTGATCGTCGTGACGTATACGGCCGCCGCGTATCTGCCGCTCAAGCGGGCCATCGCGGCCGGGGTGCTCATCTGGGTGCCGGGGATGGCGCTCGCGACGGTGCTGGGGCGCACCGACGAGGAGCCGCTCGTGCTGGGGCCGCAGGTGTTCCTGCTGTTCAACGCGATGAGCGCCCTGGTCTGCTTCACCGTCGGGCGGATGATGGCGACCCGACGGGCGTACGTGGCGGCCCTGGAGGACCGGGCGAAGACGGCGGAGACGAGCCAGCGGGCGCTGACCGAGCAGGCGGTCGCCGACGAGCGGCGGCGGATCGCGCGGGAGCTGCACGACGTCGTCGCGCACCACGTGAGCGTGATGGGGGTCCTCGCGACCGGGTCGCGGCGGATGCTGCAGCGGGACCCGCGGGCCGCCGACGAGGCGCTCGCCACGATCGAGGAGACGGGCAGGACCGCGTTGCGGGAGATGCGGCGGTTGCTGACGGTGCTGCGCACGGAGACGGAGCCGGCCGGGGAGCTGGCGCCGCAGCCGGGGCTCGCGGGGGTGGAGGGCCTGGTCGAGCAGATCCGAGAGGCGGGGCTGCAGGCGGTGCTGAAGGTCGAGGGCGTGCCCGGGCAGCTGGACCCGGGCATCGCGCTGACGATCTACCGGATCGTGCAGGAGGCGCTGACGAACGCGCTGAAGCACGCGGGGGCGGCGACGCTCGAGGTCAGGATGGCGTTCACCCGCACCGACGTGGTCGTGGAGGTGTGCGACACGGGGCGCGGGCCGCAGCTCGGGACCGCCGCCATCGGGCACGGGCTGCTCGGCATGCGGGAGCGGGTCATGTTGTACGGCGGGACGCTGCGCACAGGGCCGAGGCCCGGGGGCGGCTACCGTGTGCACGCGAGGATCCCCATCGAACAGCACGCGGACACCGTCGAACGGCAGCCGGCGTGACCAGCGAAAGGCAGCCAGCTTGAACGAGAGGCCGATCCGGCTCCTGCTCGTGGACGACCAGCCGCTGCTGCGCACCGGGTTCCGGATGGTGCTCGGCGGCGAGGCCGACCTCGACATCGTCGCCGAGGCGGGTGACGGGGTCGAGGCGATCGAGCTGGCCCGGCGCCTGCTGCCCGACGTGGTGCTGATGGACATCCGGATGCCGCGGATGGACGGGGTCGCCGCGACGCGGGCGATCGTCGAGGCGAAGCTGCCGGTGCGGGTGCTGATCCTGACCACGTTCGACCTGGACGAGTACGTGGTGGGCGCGCTGCGCGCCGGGGCGAGCGGGTTCCTGGCGAAGGACGTGCCCGCCGACGATCTGGTCGCGGCGATCCGGACCGTGGCGGCCGGGGAGGCGGTGGTCGCGCCCCGGATCCTGAAGCGGCTGCTGGACAAGTTCGCCGACGCGCTGCCGGACCCGGACGCGGCGCCGCCGCGGGACCTGCGGGTGCTGACGGAGCGGGAGCGGGAGGTGCTCGTCCATCTGGCGCGGGGGCTGTCCAACTCGGAGATCGCCAGGGCGTTGTCGGTGAGCGAGACCACGGTGAAGACGCACGTCGGGCACGTGCTGACGAAGCTCGGTCTCAGGGATCGCGTCCAGGCCGTCGTCCTCGCGTACGAGACGGGTCTGGTCCGCCCGGGCTCCTGAGCGGGATCCGTCTCCTTCGCAGGGAGTAGCCCGACCGGCACCCCTGGAGGACGGCACGCCCGAGATCACCCCGTAGCGTGAGGTCATTCACGAAACCAGAGGGGGATCGAGCGTGACCACGACAGTCACGACCGGGCAGGCGGTCGCCGCCCGCGCGGTGGACGTGTGGAAGGTGTACGGCAGCGGCGAGGCCCAGGTCATCGCGCTGCACGGGGTGAGCGTCGAACTGGAGCGCGGGCAGTTCACCGCGATCATGGGCCCGTCGGGGTCCGGCAAGTCGACGCTGATGCACACGCTCGCCGGGCTCGACTCGGTGACGCGCGGTGAGATCTTCGTCGGTGACACCAAGCTGACCGGGATGTCCGACGGTGACCTGACGAACCTGCGCAGGACCAAGGTCGGGTTCATCTTCCAGCAGTTCAACCTGCTGCCGACGCTGACGGCGGAGGAGAACATCCTGCTGCCGCTGTCCATCGCGGGCCGCAAGGCGGACCCGAAGTGGTATGACACGGTGATCGACACGGTGGGGCTGCGGGACCGGCTGAAGCACCGGCCGAGCCAGCTGTCCGGCGGTCAGCAGCAGCGGGTCGCGTGCGCGCGGGCCCTGGTGTCGCGGCCGGAGGTCATCTTCGCCGACGAGCCCACCGGCAACCTCGACTCGCGCTCCGGTGCGGAGGTGCTGTCGTTCCTGCGCAACTCGGTGCGCGAGTACGGGCAGACGATCGTCATGGTGACCCACGACCCGAACGCGGCGTCCTACGCCGACCGGGTCATCTTCCTGGCCGACGGGCGGGTCGTCGACGAGCTGCACTCGCCGAGCGCCGACGCGGTGCTGGACAAGCTCAAGGGCCTGGACGCCAAGGTCGAGAGCGCCACCGACGCGCCGCAGGCGGGCTGAGCCGTGCTACGCGCGACGCTCAAGAGCCTGCTGGCGCGCAAGCTCCGGCTGGTCCTGTCGGCCCTGGCGGTCGTGCTGTCGGTCATGTTCATCGCCAGCTCGCTGGTGCTGACCGACACGCTGGGACGCACGTTCGACAACATCTTCGCCGACATCTACACCAACACCGACGTGCAGGTCACCACGAAGGCCGACGTCGAGGCGCAGGGCGGCGGCCCGGCCCAGTCGCTGAAGCCGCTGACCGCGGCCGACGTGGAGAAGGTCGCGGACGTCGACGGGGTGAGGTCGGCGAAGGGGCAGGTCTTCCTGACCGGGGCCCGGGCCGTCGGCAAGAACGGCAAGATCGTGGCCAGCGGGTCCGGGCAGTTCGGCGGCAACTGGGGCGGCGAGGACGAGCTGACGAAGCTCATCGCCGGCAAGGCGCCGGCGGCGGACGACGAGGTGGTCATCAACAACGGGCTCGCCCTCACGGGCAGGTTCGCCGTCGGTGACCCGATCGACGTCATCACCCGCACCCAGCCGCGCAAGACCTTCAAGATCTCCGGCATCATGCAGTACAGCGGCGGCCGGGACTCGATGGCGGGTGAGACCGCCGTGCTGTTCACCGAGGGCACCGCGCAGGAGCTCATGCTCGGCCAGAAGGGCGCGTTCAACCTCATCGACGTGAGGAGCGACAGCGGCGTCTCGGACGCCAAGGTCCGCGACAACGTCAAGGCCGCGCTCGGCGACGGGTATGTGGTGCAGACCGGCGAGGACCTGTCGGAGGAGTCCAGCAAGCAGCTGCGGGACCTGCTGGCGTACGTCAACTACTTCCTGCTCGGCTTCGGCACGGTCGCGCTGCTGGTCGGCATCTTCCTGATCCTCAACACGTTCTCGATCATCGTGTCGCAGCGCACCCAGGAGCTGGCGCTGCTGCGGGCGATGGGCGCGGGCCGCGGGCAGGTCATCCAGTCGGTGCTGATCGAGGCCCTGATCATCGGCGTGGTCGGGTCGCTGATCGGCTTCCTCGTGGGGCTCGGGTTCGGCACGCTCGGGGCGTCGTTCTTCGCCTCGTCCGCCGACATGGAGTCCGCCGGGGTGGGCTTCCCGCTCACCGCGATCATCGTGTCGTTCACGGTCGGCATCCTGGTCACCATGATCTCGGCGGTGGTGCCGGCGATCAAGGCGGCCCGGGTCGCGCCGATCGCGGCGATGCGGGACGCGGCGAGCACCGACCGGCCGCTGACCGGGATCACGATCGCCGGCGGGGTCGTCACCGCGCTCGGCGGCGGCTCCCTGGCGTGGGGGCTGGCCGGGGCCGGCGACGCGACGCTGCTGCTGGTGTTCGGCGGCGTGCTGCTGATCATCATCGGGGTGACGCTGCTCGCCCCGCTGCTGAGCAAGCCCCTCGTCGGGGCGCTCGGGTCGATCTTCTCGTGGACGATCCCGGGCAAGCTCGGCAAGCGCAACTCGGCGCGCAACCCACGCCGGACCGCGATCACGGCCGGCGCGGTCATGATCGGCATCGCCATCATCACGATGATCAGCACGGTGTTCACGTCGCTGTCCACGGCCATCGACGAGTCGGTGCAGCAGGACCTGCAGGCCGACCTGGTCGTCATGGGGCAGCAGACGTCCGACGTGCCCCCGACCATCCAGCCCGACGAGCTGCGCGGGATGAAGGCGCTGCCGCAGGTCCAGACGGTCGCCGCGTTCACCTACGACGCGGTGCAGTTCGACGGCAAGCAGGACTTCGTGGCCGCCTTCGAGGACATGGCGGCGGCCTCGACGGTGCTGAAGCTGCAGGCCGCGGAGGGTCGCGTCGACCGGATCGGCAGCGGCGAGTTCGTGGTGGACGAGAAGACCGCCAAGGACCGCAAGTACAAGCTGGGTGACAGCTTCACGATGGCGTTCTCCAAGGGCGGCACGAAGACGGTGACCCTGGTCGGCATCTTCAAGACCAACGCCGGCTCCAGCGGCGTGACGATCTCCGACACCGACGCGCAGGCCGGGTTCGCGTTCCCGCAGCCGATCCAGGCGTTCCTCAAGGTGAACAGCGGCGTCAAGGTCGAGGACGCCAAGGCGGCGGTCGCCGGGGTGCTCAAGAACAACCCCGAGGTCGACGTCCTGACGACGAAGGAGTACGCCGGCAACAGCAAGGCCTTCCTCGACGCGATCCTGATCGTCGTGCAGATCCTACTGACGGCGGCCCTGGCCATCTCGGTCCTGGGGGTCATCAACACGCTGCTGCTGTCGGTGATCGAGCGGACCCGGGAGCTGGGCATGCTGCGGGCGATCGGCCTGCGGCGCGGCCAGACCTGGCTGATGGTGACGATCGAGTCGGTCGTGATCACGGTCTTCGGCACGGTGCTCGGCCTCGCGGTCGGCGCCGGGCTCGGCTCGGCGATCGTCACCGCGCTGAAGCGGGTGGTCGGGTTCGGGGCGGTCACGATGCCGTGGGGCACGATGGTGTTCTACCTCTTCGGGGCCGTGCTCGTCGGCCTCGTCGCCGGCATCATCCCGGCGATCCGGGCGGCGAGGCTCAACGTCCTCAACGCCATCGCGTACGAATAAGCACCAGCGCTGTACAAAGCCGGTCGGGGGTCTCCCCCGGCCGGCTTTCCGCATTTCCCGGCCCATTGCTGTGAATGCTGAGAAACGCGGGCTAGGGGATGACCCTGAGATCGGCTCCGGGCCATTCCCGGGCGAAAAACCCGTGGTCGGGTCGCCCTGCGGGCGGACGAGACGCGCACATGTTCCCCAGAGGATGAAGGCACACCATTCACCAGGGGGAATCATGACTGCATCGGTTGCGACGCGCACCGAGGTGGCCGCGAAGGCGGTCGACGTCTGGAAGGTCTACGGCACGGGCGAGGCGCAGGTCAACGCGCTCGGCGGCGTTTCCGTGGAGCTCGAGAAGGGCCGTTACACCGCGATCATGGGCCCGTCGGGCTCGGGCAAGTCGACGCTCATGCACTGCCTCGCCGGCCTCGACGCCGTGTCGCGCGGCGACGTCTTCATCGGCGACACGCAGATCACCGGCCTGTCGGACCGGGGGCTCACGAACCTGCGCCGCACCAAGGTCGGGTTCATCTTCCAGCAGTTCAACCTGCTGCCGACGCTGACGGCCGAGGAGAACATCCTGCTGCCGCTGTCGATCGCGGGCCGTAAGCCGGACGCCGCCTGGTACAACACCGTCATCGACACCGTCGGGCTGCGGGACCGGCTCAGCCACCGCCCCAGCCAGCTGTCCGGCGGCCAGCAGCAGCGGGTCGCCTGCGCGCGGGCGCTCGTGTCGCGGCCCGAGGTCATCTTCGCCGACGAGCCCACCGGCAACCTCGACTCCCGCTCGGGCGCGGAGGTGCTGTCGTTCCTGCGCAACTCGGTCCGCGACTTCGGCCAGACGATCGTCATGGTCACCCACGACCCGAACGCCGCGTCCTACGCCGACCGGGTCATCTTCCTCGCCGACGGGCACATCGTCGACGACCTGTACGCGCCGACCGCCGACGCCGTCCTCGACCGGCTCAAGAAGCTGGACAAGCACGACCTGGACGGGACCGCCTGATGCTGCGCGCCACACTCAAGAGCCTGCTGTCGCGCAAGCTGCGGCTGGTCCTGTCGGGCCTCGCGGTGGTGCTGGGCGTGATGTTCGTGTCGGGCGCGTTCGTGCTCACCGACACGATGGGCCGCTCGTTCGACAGCCTGTTCTCGTCGGTGTTCCAGGGCACCGACGTCAACGTCACCCAGAAGCCGAAGGTCGGCGACCAGGACTTCGGCCCCTCGCAGCAGGGCAACATCCCCGCCGCGACCCTGGAGAAGGTCCGCGCGGTCCCCGGCGTCGCGAACGTCGTCGGTGACGCCTCCGCCGACGGTGCCCGGGTCATCGGCAAGAACGGCAAGGTCGTCACCACGTTCGGCCCGCCGCGCCTCGGCGGCAACTGGGTCGGCACGTCGGACCTGCTGCAGCTGCGGGAGGGCCGCGGACCCACCGCCGACAACGAGATCGTCGTCAACGTCACCACCGCGAAGGCCGCCGGCGGGCTCAAGGTCGGCGACGACGTCGGCGTCCTGACGCTGCAGCCCGGCAAGAAGGTCTTCAAGCTCGTCGGCATCTTCGGCTACAGCGGCGACCGCGACTCCCTCGGCGGCTCCCTCGAGGTGCTGTTCACCACGCCGGTCGCGCAGGAGCTGATGCTCGGCGAGAAGGACGTGTACAGCGGGCTCAACGTGACGGCCGCCGCGGGCGTGTCCAACGAGAAGCTCCGCGACGACGTCGCCGCCGCGCTCGGCGGCGAGGCCGGGGGGTTCCAGGTCAAGACCGGGCAGCAGCTCACCGACGAGACGACCAAGGAGTTCCGGGAGGGCCTGAAGTTCTTCAACAACGTCCTCATCGGGTTCGCCGGTGTCGCGCTGTTCGTCGGTACCTTCCTCATCCTGAACACGTTCTCGATCATCGTCGCGCAGCGGACGCGGGAACTGGCGCTGATGCGCGCCCTCGGCGGCAGCCGGGGTCAGACGCTCGGCTCGGTGATCATCGAGGCGGTCGCGATCGGGCTCATCGCCTCGGTCCTGGGCCTGGCCGCCGGGATCGGCGTCGGTGTCCTGCTCGCCTGGGTGTTCGGCAACGTCAGCGGCGTCGCCCTCGCCAGCGTCGGTGTCCCGGCCGCCGCGGTGATCAGCTCGTTCGTGGTCGGCCTGCTGGTGACGGTCGTCGCCGCGGTCCTCCCGGCGCTGCGCGCCTCCCGCATCCCGCCGATCGCGGCGCTGCAGGAGGTCGCCACCCCGGACCGCCCGCTGACGAAGCTGACCGTGAGCGGCGCCCTGATCGGCGCCGTCGGCGGCACGATGCTCGGCCTCGGCCTGGCCGGTCAGGGCGGCAACACGTTGTGGCTGATCCTCGGCGGTGTCCTGATCAGCTTCATCGGCGTCGCGCTGCTCACCCCGCTGCTGGCCAAGCCGGTGGTGGGGCTGCTCGGCCGGCTGTTCTCCTGGTCGGTGCCGGGCAAGCTGGGCCGGCTCAACTCGGGCCGCAACCCGCGGCGCACCGCGATCACCGCGGCCGCGCTCATGGTCGGCCTGGCCCTGATCACCGGCGTCAACGTCATCCTCGCCTCGGCGAAGCAGAGCCTGTCGTCGCAGGCGGCGACCCAGGTGACCGTCGACCTGATCATCTCCGGGGACGGCGACGACAACGGGCCGGCGAAGTTCGACCCAGCGGTGATGAGCGCGGCGGCGAAGCTGCCGGGCGTGTCCAGCTCCGCCAGCGAGTACTGGGACTTCGCCCAGGTCGACGGTGGGGGCCGGGGTGTGTCGGCGACCGACGACATGGCCGCCTACGCGGGCATGTTCAAGCTCACCGCGACCCAGGGGACGCTGCGGTGGAGCGGCCCGGACCAGGCAGTCATCGACGAGGAGGACGCGAAGAAACGCAACCTGACCGTCGGCTCGACGATGACGATGCAGTTCACCCGCGGCGAGCCGCACCAGGTGAAGGTCGTCGGCGTGTACAAGAAGAGCGACGTCATGGGCGGGCTCGTCGTCTCCGGTGACGTGGTGAAGGACTACCGCAGCGCGCAGCCGTCCTGGGGCTACCTGCGGGTCGCCGAGGGCACCGACGTCGCCGGCGTCCAGCGGCAGGTGGACCAGCTGCTCGCCGACAACCCGGAGGTGTCGGTCGCGAACCGGGCCGAGTACGTCGACGCGCAGTCCGCGCAGTTCGACCAGCTGCTCACGATGATCCAGATCCTCCTCGCGCTGGCGATCCTCATCGCGGTCCTCGGCATCGTCAACACCCTGGCGCTGTCGGTGCTGGAGCGGACCCGCGAGCTGGGGCTGCTGCGGGCGATCGGGATGCGCCGGGCGCAGACGATGCGGATGGTCACCGTCGAGGCGGTCGTCATCTCCACGTTCGGCGCGTTGCTCGGCCTCACCGTCGGCACCGGTCTCGGCGCGGCCGTGGTCAGGGCGCTGCGCGACGAGGGCTTCAGCAAGCTGGCGTTCCCGTGGTCGCAGATGGCGACGTACCTGCTGCTCGCGGCGCTGGTCGGGGTCATCGCGGCGATCCTGCCGTCGATCCGGGCCTCGCGGGTCGACGTCCTGCAGGCGATCTCGCACGACTGAGCACGACTGAGCACCACGAGCACCACGACGGTGGAAGGGGCGCCCACGGGGGCGCCCCTTTCGCTATGCCACCAGTTTCCGCAGGTATGCCACGTCGACGTCGAGCAGCGAGCCGACGAGCGTGACGCCGGTCGGGTCGAGGTCGACCTCGCACGGCACGGCGAGGACGGCGCAGCCGGCGGCCCGGGCGCTGCGCACCCCGTTCGGCGAGTCCTCCACGGCGACACAGTCGGCGGCGGTGACGGCACCGACGAGCCGCGCCGCGGTCAGGTACGGCATCGGGTGCGGCTTCGTCTGGTCGACCTCGTCACCGGCGACGACCGCGTCGAAGTTGTCCGCCCCGATCGTCAGCAGCGCCACGTCCACGAGGTGCCGGTGCGTGGCGGTGACCAGCGCGAGAGGTACACCCTCCGCACGCAACGCCGCGAGGAGCTCCTTGGCACCGGGGCGCCACTCGACGCCGCCGTGGAAGAGCTCCTTGACCCTGGCCTCCAGCCACCTGACGCTGTCGTCGGTGGAGATGCTGCCGGGCAGGCCGAGGTCGGCGTGCAGCAGCCGCATCGAGTCGGTCATGTTGCTGCCGACCATCGCGTGCCGGGCCTGCGCGGACAGCTCACCGCCGTAGTGGGTGGCGAGCTCGGTCAGGCCGACCGACCACACCTTCTCGCTGTCGACGAGGGTGCCGTCCATGTCGAAGAGCACGGCCGCGAGCCGGTCGTCAGAAGCCACCTGACAAATCCTGCCCGAGAAGCCCGCTCATCGTCCGTCATTCGTGCCCAAGCTCACGGCCTCCAGAAACTCCGCCGGTGTCATGCTGCCGGGTCCGAGGCCCTGGCGGGCCGCGCGCTGCACGAGCCGGCGGGCGGTCTCGTTGACCGGCGCCGGCATCCCGTGCAGGCGGCCGAGCAGGACGATCTCGCCGTTGAGGTAGTCCGCCTCCACGGTGCCGGTGCCGCGGGCGAGGCTCTGCCACGACGAGCCGCCGGCCCGTGCCGCGCCCAGCTTGCTGTCCGAGGGCCAGCGCATGATGTCGCCGCGGCGCTCCCGGTCCTCCGCCGCGGACGCGACGTCGATGCCCGCGTGCCGCAGCACCGCCTCGCCCTCGGCGTGCACGGGCGCGGCGGCGGCGTCGACCCCGTCGACCCGGCCGCACAGCGCCTCGACGGCGTTGCCGAGGTTCATCAGCAGCTTGCGGTACTTCCAGCGCATGATGTCGGCGCGCGGCTGCGACACGAACCCGGCCGACTCCAGGTCCCGGGCGAGCGCCTCCGCGGTGCTGTCGCTGCCGGACGGGAACCGGCCGAGGTCCAGGACGCCGGGCACCGGGGCGCAGTGCGCGATCACGACCCCGGGCTCCAGGTGGCTCGCGGGCAGGATGACGTGGACGCCGTACACGCGGGCGAAGTGCCGCAGGGCGGCGCGCTCGTTGGCGACCCCGTTCTGCAGGCAGACGACCGGCCCGTCGAACCCTTCCAGGGCGACGAGCGCCGCCTGCGTGTCCATGCCCTTCATGCCGAGCACGACCACGTCCTTGCCGGTGTCCGCCGGGTGCTCCACCGCGTCGAGCTTGACGACGGTGTCGCCGGACGGCTCACGCACCGTCAGCCCGTCGCGGCGGATCGCCTCCAGGTGGGCACCGCGGGCGACGACCGCCACGTCGTGCCCGGCGGCGGCCAGCCGGCCCGCCACCACGCCACCGACCGCGCCCGCCCCGTACATCAGCCATCGCATCGATCCAGCGTAAATCTCGCGAAACCCGTCGATCAAGGACGCCCGTCGCGACAATCACGCTATGCAACCGAGCGTCTTGCTGACGCCGCTCCTGCTGGTCCAGGCGGTGTGGCTGCTCGCCCCGGGCCTCCTCGCGGGGCTCGTCCTCGCCGGCCGCGGCCGCGTCCCCGCCTACCTCGTCGTGCCCGTCGCCGGTCTCGCCGGCTGCCTCGCCGGATATCTGGTGCTGTGGGCGTACTTCGCGGCGCACCGCCTCGGCGACGTCACGGTCGCGGTCTTCGCGGCCGCCGCGGTGCTGTCCTCGACCGTCATCGCCGTGCGGCGTGAGCTGCGGACGGCGCTGCTGCGCGCCGACGTCGCCGTGCCGCTCGGCCTGATGCTGCTGCTCACCCTCGCGTACACGGCGATCACGTTCTCCTGCACCGCCGGGCCGGTCGCCGGGCAGGTCAACGGCTTCTGCCACCTCAACGGGTTCACCGGCGACAACATCCTGCCGCAGCTGTTCGCCGACAACGTCCACCACGGCGACCCGCGCACCGTCACCTGGGGCTGGCTGGGCAGCGACCGTCCGCCGCTGCAGTCCGGGGTACAGCTGCTGCAGGCGCCGCTGACGGAGTCGCACGCCTGGCGGATCATCGGCTACGAGGTGCTCACCGTCCTGCTCCAGGCGCTCTGGCTGCCGGCGCTCTGGGGTCTGTACCGGGCGCTGCGCGTGCCCACCCGGACGTTCACCGTCGTCGCCGGCGTCTGCGCCTGCACCGGCCTGTTCTTCTTCAACTCCGTCTTCACCTGGCCGAAGCTGCTGCCCGCGGCCCTGGTCACGCTCGCCTGCACCGTGTGGTTCCTGGACCGGCGCGGCCTGTGGAGCTGGACGATCGGCGGGCTCGCCGCGGGCGCGGCGATGGTCGCGCACGGCGGTGTCGTCTTCACCCTCGTGCCCGTCGGCGTCGCCCTCCTGCTGCCCCGGCACCGGCCCTCGTGGACGTCGCTGGCGGCGGCGACCGCGGCGGCCCTGCTGATGTCCGCCCCGTGGGTCGCCTACCAGCGCCTCTACGACCCGCCCGGCGACCGGCTGCTGAAGATGCACCTCGCCGGCATGGCCGAACCCGACGAACGGCCCCTCGGCGAACTGCTGCGCGCCCGCTACGGCGCCGACGGCGTCACCGGCACCCTCGGCAACAAGGCGGCCAACCTCACCACCCTGTTCGGCGCGCAGAACACCCGGTACCACCTCCTCGGCAAGGGCCGCACCGGCGTCGTGCGCGACGAGGAGTTCCGCTACCTCGCCCTGTCCCTCGGCGCGTTCACCCTCGCCGGGCTCGCCCTGCTCACCCGCGCCGGCCGCCGCAGGATCCGGGCGGGCGCCGATCCGGGCGGCCTGCGCCTGCTCTTCGGCGTCGCCGGGGCGTCCCTCGGACTGTGGGTGCTGCTCATGTACGGCCCCGCGACGACCCACCTGCATCAGGGCTCCTACGCCACGATGCTGCTGCTCTTCGCCGGCCTCGGCGTCCTCTACACCGCGCTGCCCAGGTGGCTCGTCAGGACCGGAACCGCGCTGCAGGCCGTGTACTGGGCGCTGATCTGGGTCGCCGCCGTCTGGAAGGGCCACCACCTGCACGGCGGCTACCTCGCGTTGAGCGCCCTGTCCTGCGCCGCCCTGGTCGCCGCGCTGGTCGTGCTGCACCGCCGCGCCGACCCGCCCGTCGCGCCCGGTGTCCCCGCCGCGCGGTCCGTCCAGACCCCGGAGCCGGTCAGCGCCGACCGGTGACCTCCACGCCGGGAGCTCAGCGCGGACCCGTGGCTCAGCGGGTCGCGGGCTCCGGATCCGTGTCCGGGGCGGTCAGCTCCGCGGGCTCGGTCGGCTCCGGGTCGGGCGTGCTCACCGGCGTACGCCAGACGACCGTGGCGAGCACGGCCAGGCCGACGACCATCAGCAGCAGCGGCAGGACCGAGCCGGTCGGCGGGTGCCACTGCCCCGCGAGGGGGTTGAACCAGCCGAGGCCCGCGTCCGGGGCGAGGCCGCGCTGCCAGCGGACCATGGCGAAGACCAGCAGCGCGAAGTGCACCGGCAGCAGGAACAGCACGAACGTGCGGCCCAGGGAGCGGACCTGCCCGGCGTCGAAGAGCTTCCGCTCCAGGACCCAGGCGGCGAGCAGCGGCACACCCACGAGGAGCGGCAGCATGTACCGGCCGCCGGTGATGAACCCGGTGACGTTGGCCTGGCTGACCTGCAGCACGCCGGGGAGGATCACGCCGCCGGTGAAGAAGACCAGGTACCGCCACCGGGTGACCCAGCCGCCGACGAGCCCGGCGAGGATCACGACACCGCCGACGAGCATCATCCAGACCAGGTAGAACGGGCTCCACAGCTTCGTGTCGAACCAGCCGGCCACGCCGATCATGCCGATGAGCAGCTGGTACCAGCTGTCGATGTACTGTGCGACGGCCTCGCCCGGCGTGTAGTTCCACAGGCCCGGCGGCGGCGGCACCAGCTCACCGGTGCGCATGCCGACGATCCACGCCGCGGACAGCAACCCGGCCACGACGATCCCGGCGCACCACAGCTTCACGCGGGTGACCCGCCACCACTGCTTCAGCCACGCCCACCGCAGCGGGACGGCGAGCGCCAGCAGCCCGAACACGAACCAGGCGGGCCCGCCGGAGCGCAGCGTCAGCAGCAGTACCGACGCGACACCCAGCAACGTGACCAGCGGTTTCTTCGCGGGGTCGGGCGGGTCCAGGAACAGCGGGATGCCCGCGGCGAAGAACGCGATCCCCGCCGCGATCTCCAGGGCGTTCGGGTTCACCCCGCCGGCCAGGTGGGCGAGCATCGGGGTGGCCACGCACAGCAGCGCCGAGGCGGGCAGCCCGAACCGGGACCAGCGGCGCAGCGCCAGGAACGCCGACGCGAGCAGGGCCGCGCACATGGCCCCGTTGATCAGCCGCGCGACGACGAGCCCGCCCCAGTTCGGCATCCACCGCAGCGGCGGGCCGACGACCATGTAGAAGAAGGGGTTGTACCGGCCGGCGCTGGTGCTCACCTCACCGACCGGGCCGCCGCTGAGGCCCTTCTCGCAGGCGGCGGACTTCGTCGGGTCGAAGCCCCAGCACTCCGCGTGCGCGTCGAGACCGACGGGAACCCGCTGGTAGGCGCCCATGCCGGGGCGGCCGAACGCGTCCGGGACGGTCTTCGGCTCGGCGAAGATCTGTCCGGGCACGAACGATCCGACGCCCGCCGCCCTGATCGTGTGCTGCACCTCGTCGGCCGGACCGTCGAACGGCGCCGCCACGCCCCAGGCCCCGAAGACGAGGAAGAACGCGAGAAAGGCGACAAGCCAGGAACGGCGTCCGTTACGCACCCCGGGATGGTACAAGGCGATCTTGGAAACCGACACCCCGGGCGCGGCCGGCAAGCCATCCGGCGGTCACCCACGTAGGCTGGGACCGTGACCGAGTTCGACGGCCTGCCCGTGCTGCGCTCCCCTGTCGCGATTGCCGCGTTCGAAGGGTGGAACGACGCTGCCGACGCGTCCACCGCCGTCGTCGAGCACCTCGAGCAGGAATGGGGCGCCGAGCCGATCGCCGCGCTCGACCCTGAGGACTTCTACGACTTCCAGGTCAACCGGCCGACGGTGATGATGTCCGAGGGCGAGACCCGGCGCATCGAGTGGCCCACGACCCGCTTCTCCGTGGCCACCCCGCCCGACGCGGAACGCGACATCGTCCTCATCCGCGGGATCGAGCCGAGCATGCGCTGGCGCACGTTCTGCGAGCAGGTCCTCGAGGTGTGCCACAGCCTCGAGGTCAGCCGGATCGTGCTGCTCGGCGCGCTGCTCGCCGACGTGCCCTACACCCGCCCGCTGCCGGTCAGCGGCTCCGCGCCGCGCGGCGCCACCATCACCGACACGTCCGAGCGGCTCGGCCTCACCCCGACCCGCTACGAGGGACCGACCGGCATCGTCGGTGTCCTGCACGACGCCTGCGTGCGCGCCGACCTCGAGGCCGTCTCCTTCTGGGTGCACGTCCCGCACTACGCCAACAACCCGCCGTGCCCGAAGGCGACCCTGGCGCTGCTGCACCGCGTCGAGGAGGTCCTCGACCTGCCCGTCCCCACCGGCGAACTGGCCAAGGAGTCCTCCGACTGGGAGGAGCGGCTCAAGCAGGCCGCCGAGCAGGACGCCGAGCTCGCCGAATACGTCCGCGAGCTGGAGGAGCGCTCCGGCGACGCCGGCCTGCAGCCGCTGTCCGGCGACGAGATCGCGCAGGAGTTCGAGAAGTACCTGCGCCGCCGCGGCGGCCAGGCCGGACCGTCGGCGACAGGCGCCTGGTAGCGCTCTGCTTGTCGCCGCGCTCCGCCAGGGTGCCGATCCGTGGCCGGCGGCAGCTCGCCGGGCTCACTTTTCTGCGTGGTGGCGGCGGCCGTCGCGGTGGTCGTCCGGACGGTCCGGGCCGTCCGTGCGCTCCGTCGCTGACGGGCCGCCGCCGTTCGTTCAGACCTGCCGGTACGTGCTGAGAAAACGACCGATCCGGCCGATCGCGTCCTCCAGGTCGGCCACCCGGGGCAGCGTCACGATCCGGAAGTGGTCCGGGTGGTGCCAGTTGAAGCCGGTGCCCTGCACGACCATCAGCTTCTCTTTGCGCAGCAGGTCGAGGGCGAACTGCAGGTCGTCCTTGATCGGGTGCACCTCGGGGTCGATGCGCGGGAACATGTACAGCGCGCCCTGCGGCTTCGTGCACGACACGCCAGGGATGTCGTTGAGCATGCGCCACGCGGTGTCGCGCTGGGCGAGCAGCCTGCCCCCCGGCAGGATGAGGTCGTTGATGCTCTGATACCCACCGAGCGCCGTCTGCACGGCGTGCTGCGTCGGCACGTTGGGGCACAGCCGCATGTTGGCGAGGATGTCCAGGCCCTCGATGTAGCTCGTCGCGTGGTGCTTCGGCCCCGACAGCACCAGCCAGCCGGTCCGGAAGCCGGCCACCCGGTACGCCTTGGAAAGCCCGTTGAACGTGATCGTGAACAGGTCCGGGGCCACCGCGGCCGTCGACACGTGCGTCGCGCCGTCGTAGAGGATCTTGTCGTAGATCTCGTCGGAGAAAACCAGCAGGTTGTGCCGGCGGGCGACCTCGGCGATCCGCTCGATCATCTCCCGCGAGTACACCGCACCCGTCGGGTTGTTCGGGTTGATGACGACGATCGCCTTGGTCCGCGGCGTGACCTTCGCGGCGATGTCGTCGACGTCGGGCATCCACTCGTTGGTCTCGTCGCAGATGTAGTGCACGGCCTTGCCGCCGCACAGGCTGACGGACGCGGTCCACAGCGGGTAGTCCGGCGACGGGATCAGCACCTCGTCGCCGTTGTCGAGCAGCGCCTGCAACGCCATGACGATGAGCTCGGAGACGCCGTTGCCGAGGTACACGTCCTCGATGTCGACGCCGTAGACCTGCTTCTGCTGGTAGTACTGCACGACCGCGCGCCTGGCGGACAGCAGGCCCTTGGAGTCGCCGTACCCGTGCGCGGCCGGCAGATTCAGGATGACGTCCTGGAGGATCTCCTCCGGCGCCTCGAACCCGAACGGCGCCGGGTTGCCGATGTTGAGCTTCAGGATGTGGTGGCCTTCGGCCTCCATCTGCTTGGCGGCGGCCATGACCGGTCCGCGGATGTCGTAACAGACGTTGGCCAGCTTCGCGGACTGAGTCACCTGCATGCAGTCACACTACGAGGCCCGCTCCCATGCCTCAGTAGCCACTTCCCAGGATGTGGTGCTTTTGGTGTTGCGGTTTGTGTCGTGCTTCCTGTTGCGGAGAGCTTCCTAGGAGGCTAGGCTTTGGGTATGACCATCAACCCGGGGGCCGCGGAGTTCCCGCACCGGCAGATCGCCGCGCAGCTCCGGGCCAGGATCCACCGCGGCGACTGGGCGCCGGGCGAGCGCCTGCCGTCCATCCCGTCCCTGGCGACCCAGTTCGGCGTCGCCAAGCAGACCGTCCAGCGCACCATCGACCAGCTGCGCATCGAGGGTCTGCTGATCACCCGCCCGGGCTCGGGCACGTTCGTCCGCGGCACCAAGCGCCGGATGAACCGGCTCTCCCGCGGCCGCTACGGCGCCGAGCGCGGCTACCACGCCGAGCTCGCCGCCCGCTATCGCCAGCACCTCATGCAGGTCGGCGTCATGCCCTGCCCCGCCGACGTCGCCGAGGGCTTCGGCATCGACGTCGGCGTCCCGCTCCTCGTCCGCCGCCACCTCGTCCGCACCGGCGACGCCCCGGTCGAGGTCGGCGCCTCCTGGTTCCGCCCGGCCGACGTCCGCGGCACCTCGATCGAGCGCCCGGACGTGTTCGACCGCCCCCTGTATCAGGAGGTCGAGGCCGAGCTGGGCCGCCGGTATACGAGCGCCAAGGACCAGGTGAGCGCCCGCCTCCCCACCCGCGAGGAAGCGGAGCTGCTCCAGATCCGCCCCGACACCCCTGTCCTGGTCCTGCTGCACATCGCCTACGACGCCGAGCACAAGCCGATCGAGGTCGCCCAGGCCGCCTGGCCAGGCCCGATGACGTCCCTCACCGAGGAGTACAAGATCCCGGGCGTCCGCCCCGGCCTCCCCACCGACGAGCCCGACCTGGCCCTCGGCTGACCGCGAGGATGTAGGTAGGTCCCGGACCGGTCGGTCTGACCCTTCGTCTGGCTGACGCTGGGTCCTGAACGGGATCTGTCGGCCGTGCCGGCGCGGGACTTGTCTGCACGCAGCGGACGTGGCGGTGTGACCTCATAGGAGCCTGTGCCGGCAGGCATCCATCACTGCCTTGTCCATCTCGCCCCGGCTGGTGCGTGCCGCCCCCGGGTCGAGTGGAGAAGGACGGTCCCAGTCCAGTCTCAGGTCGAGGTCAGCGGTGGCCTCGACACCCACAAGGACACCCGTACCGTCGCGGCGGCGGACAGCGCCGGGCCTGCCCGGTTCCTGCACCGGCATGGCGTCGACCTGGTCGAGGTCGCCCGGCCGGACCGCAGGACCCGATCGACGCCGTAGCGGCCGCCCGGGCCGCTCTCGCCGCACCGGCCACCGGGATCCCGAACCAGCGCGACGGCCGAGTCGAGGCATTGCGCAACCTACGGGTCGCGCGCCGCTGCGCGGTGCCCGCGGTCGCCGTTGCCCGGACGATCGCCCGGCCAGCAGCCGCATCTTCCCGGCCGCGCGGTCGTGTACCTCCCTGCGGTACATCGGCCCACCGCTCCCTCGACCAGCTCGGCCATCCGCGTGATCCGGAAGACATTTCGCTGTTATAGCGACAAAAAGTCTTCCGGATCATGGGTGGCCCGGGCTGGCGCGGGTGTGGGAAGGAAAGGAACAGCCACGACCGGCTGACAGCAGGGCGAAGGGGGGCGCGGGCAGACTGGGTGCGGTTCATCGCGCGTGGATGGAAAAAAAAGTTCAGGCGGGCGTGCAGCGTTCGGGTGGGCGGCGGCCGTTCTATCCGCGGCGGAGGGAGCGGCCGGTTGAAGGCAGAGGATCCGGACGGGTTCCGGGAGTTCGTGGCGTCGCGGATGGCGGCGTTGCGGAGCCTGGCGTACGTCACATGCGGGGACTGGCACGCGGCCGAGGACGCGGTTGCCAACGCCCTGGCCAGACTGTATCCGCGGTGGTCCAGGCTCGACCGGCCCGATCTGTACGCGCAGACGATGGTGGTCAGAGCGGCGATCGACGAGACCCGGCGGCCGTGGTGGCGCCGGGAACGGGCCGCCGGGGACAGGGTGCCGGATGTCGCGCTGGCCGATCACAGCGGCGCCGCCGACGAACGCCTGACCGTCCGCCGGGCATTGCAAGAGGTGCCGGTGCGGCAACGGGCGGTGCTGGTGCTGCGGTACTACCTCGGCATGACCGCTGAGGAGGCCGCTGAGGTCCTCGGGATCCGGGCGGCATCGGTCAGGAGCCAGACGACCAGAGGTCTGGCGAATCTCCGGGCGGCCCTCGCCGCCGGAGGCGTGGTCTTGGATGAACCGTCTGAACTCGGAGAGTGGACCCATGCGAATGCAGGACCTGGTGGACCTGGCGACGTCAGAGCCACCGCCGTTGCGGTACGACGCTGACCAGATCCTGGAGTCGGGGCAGCGCACCCAGCGCCGTCGCCGGCTCAGCTGGGTGGCGTCGGGCGCGGCCGCCGTGGCGGTGCTGGGGGTCGTCGCGGCGGTGACCGTGCCGAAGCTCGGCGCGACCGGGAACGCGCCGCAGCCCGCCGCGCCGGTCGCGGAAGCGGGGCCCGTGCCGGCGACGGCGGACCCGTTCACGTTCACGTTCGACGGGTACCGGGTCGGGAAGCTGCGGGTCGCGCAGCCGGTCGACGTGTCGACCGCGTACCAGCTGGCGTCCGTCTACGCCGACGGGCTCACCACCAACGACAAGGCCGTCGACGGCAGCCCGCCGCCGCGCAACGGCGACGACCTGTACGCGTACCTGACGGTGTACCGGGCCGGCGCGTACGACCCGTCGAAGCTGACCGGTGCGCAGCCGGTGACGGTCGGCGGGCGGACCGGGCTCGAGGTCAGCGGCGCCCACTACAGCTGGGCGGTCAAGCGGACCCTGGCGTGGCAGTACAACACCGACGCGTGGGCGGTCATCGAGGCGAGCTCCGACGACGCCGCGTTCCCGTCGGCGAAGGACCTGCGCGACCTCGCGGCCGGCCTCAGAGCCGGCGTGCCCGCGGCGGCGAAGGTGCCCGTCACGCTGGCCCACCTGCCGGCCGGGTACAAGCTGACCGAGGTGTCGATGCACGCGATGCCCGGTCTGAACGGGATCGCGTCCGCGCGGGACGGGGACTACGCGGGACTGGTGTTCAGCAGCCCCGCACTGCCGGTGACCGGGCTGACGGAGCCGTTCGGCGGGGTCGACGGCGACCACCCGGCCGGGAGCTTCCTGATGTTCGTGGTGCCCGCGGCCAACTCCAACCAGCAGCCGTCGCCGGGCATCAGCTGCGGCAACGGCTTCTGCAACCGGTGGGTGAACGGCGTCAACATCCAGGTCAGCAGCGAAGGCTTGCTGACCGACGCGGAGATGACCCGGATCCTGGAGGGCGTCACGCTCGCGAACGTGAAGGACACGAGCACCTGGACCGTGGCGACCGCCGCGACCCCGTAACGACGCGGCACACGGCGGCGGCCGCTCACCGGATCGGTGGGTGGCCGCCGCCGTCACCGCCGGTGAAAAGCCGACACTCGGATGAACGTCGAGCACGACCCGCGTCGCTATGGTCATGATCGTGGACGAACGGCTCGACGCGAGCACCGGATATCTGCTGGCCAGGCTCGGGGCCGAGTCGCGGCGCCGGTGGGCCCGGATGCTCGCCGAGCACGACCTGGCCCCACACCACCTCGCGGTCCTGATGAGCCTCGGGCATGTCGGGCCGGCGCATCAGCAGCGGGTGAGCGCGCTGATCGGCGTCGACCCGCGCAACACGGTCGCGGTCGTCGACCTGCTGCAGCACCGCGGGCTCGTCGAGCGGGCCGTCGACCCCGGCGACCGGCGGCGGCACACGCTGACGTTGACGGCCGACGGCGTCGACCTGCTCACGAAGCTTCGCGAACAGGTCGACGCCGTCGAGGACCTCATGCTGGGCGGGCTGCCCGGCGACGACCGGGTCCGGCTGCACGGCCTCCTCGCCCGCCTCGCCGGCACCCTGCCGTAGCCCCGTCAGGTGACCGGATCAGGGGCGACCTCGGGCTTGGTCGCGGGGCCGGCGGTGGAGACGCGCGGGTCGCCCTCGTCGGCGAAGTAGTCCGACGCGCTCGTGTCGTCGCCGCCGTCCGCCACCGACGCCGCCCGCAGGATCACGGTGAGCAGCGCCGCGACGGCGAGGTTCACCGCGACCGCGACGAACCCGACGTAGATCGTCTTCGTGGAGTCGAACCCGAACTCCTTCAGCGGGAACGCCGAGCCGCCGAAGTGAGCCCGTTTCGTGGCCGCGTTCGGGATCTGGTACAGCATCCACATGCCGAGGCCCATCCCGGCGATCCAGCCGCCGATCAGCGCGCCGCGGTGGAACCAGCGGGTGAACAGGCCCAGCGCGACCGCCGGCAGCGTCTGCAGGATGATGACGCCGCCGATGAGCTGCAGGTCGATGGAGAACTGCGGGTCGACGAACACGATGAAGACCAGGGCACCGACCTTCACCAGCAGCGACGTCACCTTCGACACCGTCGCCTCCTGGTGCGGGGTGGCGTCGCGCTTGAGGTATTCGCGGTACACGTTGCGGGTGAAGAGGTTCGCCGCGGCGATCGACATGATGGCGGCGGGGACGAGCGCGCCGATGCCGATCGCGGCGTAGGCGACGCCGGCGAACCAGTCGGGGAAGAGCTTGTCGAACAGCAGCGGCACGACGGTGTTGTTGTCGTTGGTGCCGTTCGGGTTCTTCAGCGGCGTCACGTTCGCGGCGATCGCGGCGTACCCGAGCAGGGCGATGAGGCCGAGCAGCAGCGAGTACGCCGGCAGCGCCGACATGTTGCGCTTGATCACGTCGCGGTTCTTGCTGGCCAGTACACCCGTGAGACTGTGCGGATAGAGGAACAGCGCGAGCGCGGAGCCCAGGGCGAGCGTGATGTATTGCAGCTGGTTGTTGGCATTCAACAGGATGCCGTCCGACAGCGCCGGCGTCTTGTCGAACTTCGCGTCGGCGGCGTCGAAGATGGCGCCCCAGCCGCCGAGCTTGTAGGGCAGGTAGAACACCGCGACGAGGATGACGATGTAGATCAGCGTGTCCTTGACGAACGCGATGAGCGCCGGCGCCCGCAGCCCGCTGGAGTACGTGTAGGCGGCGAGGATCGCGAACGCGACGATGATCGGCAGGTGCCGAGCGATCGTGCCGGACCCGATCACCCCCATCGTCTTGAGCACCGACTCGATGCCGACGAGCTGCAGCGCGATGTACGGCATCGTCGCCACGATCCCGGTGATCGCGATGAGCAGCGCCAGCGTCGGCGACTGGAACCGCGCCCGCACGAAGTCGGCCGGCGTGACGAACCCGTGCCGGTGCGACACCGACCACATCCGCACGAGGACCAGGAACACCAGCGGGTAGATGATCACCGTGTACGGCACGGCGAAGAACCCGGCCGCGCCGGCGGCGAACAGCAGCGCGGGCACCGCGACGAACGTGTACGCCGTGTACAGGTCGCCGCCGACGAGGAACCAGGTGATCCAGCCGCCGAAGTTCCGGCCGCCGAGCCCCCATTCGTCGAGGTGGTTGAGGTTGTCGGGCCGGCGCCAGCGGGCCGCGACGAACCCGACGGCGCTCACCCCGATGAACAGGACGACGAAGACCGCGATCTCGACCTGATGGTCACGCCACATGGCCGGTCACCGCCGCTTCGTCATCTGGTAGACGAGCGTCGTGGTGCTGACGCCCACGAGAATGATCGCCAGCTGCATCCAGTAGAACCGCGGGAACCCGAGCAGCCTGGGGCTGTCGGCGTTGTACCAGACGGTGACCAGCGGCAGGACGATCGGTATGAACAGCAGCCAGTTCCACGGGCTCTTGTCCGCGGCCCGGGGCGGGCCTTGGTCGAATGCCCGGGGGGTGTCGGGGCTTTCGGGACCGGTCACGGCGGACCTCCTTCACGGGGGTGTCCGGGCCTGGCGGACGGCCCGGCAGATCGACGTAACCCGATCAAATGCCCGCCCGCTCACCGGCGGGAGCCCTGATCGGCGAACGGTCGGTTCCGCGCGCCGGACGGTGTCCCACGTCACACCGAAGGCCGATCCGCTCCGGGACCGCCCGTCGTCAGCGGGACAGTTCCGCTTCGGTGGCGTTGCCGCCTGACAGGACGACCGCGACCCGCTCCCCCATCAGCTCCGGCCGGGCGAGCACCGCTGCCAGCGCGGCCGCCCCGGCGCCCTCCGCCTGCGTGTGCGCGGCACCCGACAGCACCCGCCGCGCCCCGTCGATCGCGTCGTCGTCGACGAGCACGAACTCCGCGAGGAGGTCCCGCAGCAGCGCCTGCGGCACCTCGAACCCGCGCCCGGTCGCCAGCCCGTCGACCCGTGTCCGGTTGTCCCGGCGTACGCACGCACCCGCCCGCCACGAGTCGTGCGCGGCCGGCGCGGCGGCCGACTGCACCCCGACGACCCGGCACCCGGGCGCGACGGCGGCCGCGACGACACACGCGGCCGCCGCGCCCGTCCCGCTGCCGACGGGCACCACCACCGTGTCGAGATCCGGGTGCCGCTCGAACAGCTCCAGGTACGCGGTCCCGGCCCCGGCGATCACGGCCGGCTCGTCCCCGGGGCTGATCAGCCGCCCGCCGAGGGTCGCCGCGTACGCCTCCGCGTCGGCCATGTCCGCTCCGTGCAGGGTCACCGTCGCCCCGAGCGCCCGGACCGCCCGCACCTTGAACCCGGCGGCCCCCGCCGGCATCACGATGTGCGCGGGGATGCCGAAGACGCGGGCGGCGTACGCGACCGACCGGGCATGGTTCCCCGTCGAGTACGTCACGACCGGCTCCCCACGCGGGTGGCCCGCGAGGAGGTTGAGCGCGCCGCGGACCTTGAACGCGCCCGTCGGCTGCGCGTTCTCGTGCTTGACGACCACGCTGCGCCCGGCGACCTCGTCCAGCAGCGGATACGACCACGACGGCGTCACCGGAAGATACGTCTCGATCAGCCGCTTGGCCCGCAGCACGTCGTTGAGGCTCATCATGGGTCCAGCCTGCTGCCGGTACCATATATAAAGCTAATGCCGAGTTTCTTGGAAAAGCATAGGTGCCGTCGATGCTTAACGTGACGCGGTTGCGGGTGCTGCTCGCGGTCGCCCGGCACGGCTCGGTGACCGCGGCCGCCGAGGCCCTGCACTACGCTCAGCCGTCCGTCAGCCACCACCTGGCCCGCCTCGAGTCGGAGACCGGCGCCCGCCTCGTGCAGCGCGTCGGCCGCGGGGTCCGCCTCACGCCCGCCGGCCACCTCCTCGCCGAACGCGCCGAGGAGATCCTGGGCCGCCTCGACGCCGCCGAGGAGGAGCTCGCCGCGCTCACCGGCCTGACCGCGGGCCGCGTCCGCCTCGCCGCCTTCCCGTCGGCGCTCGGCTCGTTCGTGCCCATCGCCGCGGCCCGCTTCGCGGCGGCGCACCCGGACGTCGCGCTCAGCCTGGTCGAAGCCGAACCCCCGGAGGCGCTGCGCCTGCTGAAGGCCGGCGAGGTCGACCTGGCGGTCGTCTTCGACTACGACGACCCGGCCGACGTCACCGAAGCCCCCACCGGCGACCCGCCTCCGACCGGCAGGCCGGGCCCCCTCGGCGAGGCACCCACCAGCGAGCCGAGCCACGCCGGCACAGCATCCACCGGCGACGCGGGCCACGCCGACGACACACCCACCGGCGCGGCAGGCCCGGCCGGCAAGCGCCCCGTCGGCGGGCCGGGCCGCGTCGGCGAGGTGCCCGGACCGCTCGGCGGACCGCAAGCGGCGCCGCGGGACGGGGTGCGGCTGACGCCGCTGTTCGACGAGCCGCTGTACCTCGTGACCGGCCAGGACGAGACCCGCGACCTGCCCGCCCTCGCCGGCGCCCGCTGGATCGGCGGCTGTGAACGCTGCCGGACGAGTCTGGTCCGCCGGTGCGCGGCTGCCGGGTTCACACCGGACATCGCATTCACCACCGACGACTACGTCGCCGTCCAGGCCCTGGTCGCGGCCGGCCTCGGCGTCACGATCCTGCCGGACCTGGCCCTGCGCGCCCACCGCGCCACGGGCGTCCGCGCGGTGCGGCTGCCCGGCCCGGGCCGCCACATCAGCGCCGCCCTCTACGGCACACCCCCCGACCCTCCTGGCCCTGCCGCCCTCCTCGAAGCGCTCCTGTCATCCCGGACCCGCACCTGACCGCACCGGCCCGACCTCACCCGGCAGCGGCACCGTACCGCCCGGGTACGACACTTCCCGGCGTCACCTCTCGCCGAGCACCTGGTCGCGATAGCGCTGAAACCCGTGCCAGCCCTCGGTCCGCGCCGGATCGCCGGTCAGGAACTCCCCCGTCGACATGTCGAGGGCCCGGCCGCCGGCCAGCGCGGCGACCCTCGCGATAACGCCCAGCACGTCGTCGCCACCGCCGCGCACGTGCAGCATGATCGAGTCGACCGGGTCCTTGGCGCCGATGTTGAGCTCAATGGTCCACCCCGGCCCCCGCAGGTGACCCCACGCCGGGTCGGACAGGTCGACGCCGGGCAGGCCGTCGCGCAGCCGCCGGAGGACGTCGGCGCTCGTGCCCAAGGGCGTCATCGGGTCGTCGCCCGGGATCTCGTCCGTCGTCGTGACGGTCGCGGCGACGTTGAGGACGAAGATGTCCCAGCTCATGGCGGCAAGTATGGCGTGGGCGGGCGGCCTCCGCTCCATGGCGACCCGGGACGTCCGACGGTCCCGGGCGCGGCGATCAGGCCTGCCCGCCCACGCGATCCTTCAAAGCAACCGAACGACCTGCGCCGTGCTCAACGACGCGGGCTACAACTTGATGCCCAGGAGGGCGTCGACGGCGAGGCGGAGCACGGCGGGGGCGTCGCGGTCCTCGCCGGCGTCGGCGAGGGTGGCGTCGACCCAGGCGTCGACGGCGGCCAGGGCGCCCGGGGCGTCGAGGTCGTCGGCGAGGCGCTCGCGGAGCAGCTCGAGCAGCTCGATCCCGGGCGGGCCGACGGTGGCCTTGGCGGCGGCGCGCCAGCGGGACAGGCGCTGCTGGCCGGTCTTGAGGACGTCGTCGGTCCACTGGCGGTCGTTGCGGTAGTGGTCGGCGAGGAGGGCGAGGCGCACCGCCATGGGGTCGACGCCGTCGGCGCGGAGGCGGGAGACGAAGACGAGGTTGCCCTTGCTCTTGGACATCTTGTCGCCGTCGAGGCCGATCATGCCGGCGTGCACGTAGTGCGAGGCGAAGGGGGTCCTGCCGCTGAGGGCCTCGGCGTGGGCGGCAGAACACTCGTGGTGCGGGAAGAGCAGGTCGTTGCCGCCGCCCTGCACGTCGATGGTGTCGCCGAGGAGGCTCAGGGCGATGACGGTGCACTCGATGTGCCAGCCGGGGCGGCCGGGGCCGAGGTCGCCGCCGTCCCAGGCGGGCTCGCCCTCGCGCACGCCACGCCACAGCAGCGGGTCGAGGGGGTCGCGCTTGCCGGGGCGTTGCGGGTCGCCGCCGCGCTCGACGGACAGGCGCAGCATCTCGGTGCGGGACAGGTTGGACTCGCTGCCGAAGCTGGGCGTGGTCGCGACGCTGAAGTAGACGTCGCGGGTGCCGTCCTCGAGGACATACGCGTGGCCGGTGGCGAGCAGCGACGACACCTGGCGGGCGATCTGCGGGATCGACTCGACGGCGCCGACGTAGCGCTTCGGCGGGATGATCCGCAGCGCCTCCATGTCCTCGCGGAAGAGGGCGGTCTCGCGCATCGCGAGGACGACCCAGTCCTCGCCGTCGCGGGCGGCGCGCTCCAGGAGCGGGTCGTCGATGTCGGTGACGTTCTGCACGTAGTCGACGTCGTGGCCGGCGTCGCGCCAGACGCGGTTGGCCAGGTCGAACGCGAGCATCGTCGCGGCGTGGCCGAGGTGGGTCGCGTCATAGGGGGTGATGCCGCAGACATACATGGTGGCGGGCCGGCCCTCGACGTGCGTCGGCGCGATCTCGCGGCGCGCGGAGTCGAAGAGGGCGAGGGTGGCTGCACCGGCAGCGGTGCGGGGCAGCGTGGGCACCGCCGGTGCCGACCATGAATCCATCCGCCAAGACTATCTGCGGTGCCCGGCCGAAACACGGGGGAAACCGGTGTGACGAACCTAGCCCAGATAGCCCTGGACAGCGCCTCACATCGGCGGCCACGGAATCGCGTGCCGGTCCTCGTCGGGTGCCGGGTAGCGCTTGTCCCGCAGCAGCTGGGTGATCCGCAGCGCGACGGTGCCGACCTCGGCGGCCGTCAGGTGCTCCGACAGCGCTTCGGCGAGCCCGGCCGTGTACTGCGCGCGCAGCTTCTCCAGGACCTCGACGGCCTCGTCGGGCAGCGGCTCGCCCGCCCAGCCCCACAGGATGGTGCGCAGCTTGTCCTCGGCGTGGAAGCAGATGCCGTGGTCGACGCCGTGGACGCGGCCGTCGACGGTGTCGATGATGTGCCCGCCCTTGCGGTCGGCGTTGTTGGCGACGGCGTCGAAGACCGCCATCCGGGCGAGCCGCGGGTCGTCGTCGTGGGCGAGGACGAAGGGCCGGCCGCGTTCGTCGTGCGCGGTGAGGATCCGCCGCCAGCCCTGGGGGACCTTCCGGGCGGGGACGAAACCGAGGATCGCGTCGTCGCACTGCAGCTCGTCGTCGATCCACAGCTGGACCATGCCGACGCCGAGGGGCCCGTCGCGCAGGACGGTCGGCGGGACGACGGACCAGCCGGTGGCCTCGGACAGCAGCCAGGCCGCGTACTCCCGGCCGGCGAGGGTGCCGTCGGGGAAGTCCCACAGGGGGCGTTCGCCGCTGACGGGTTTGTACACGCAGCGGGCGACGGTCGAGGAGTGGGTGATGACGGCGCGCAGGGTCGCGTTGGACGCGTCCATCAGCCGGCCTTCAAGCTCCATGGTGCCGTGGCGGAGCAGTTCCAGCGCCTCGTCCTGGGGCAGTGCCGGCACGGCGTCTACCGGCGGTAGCCGTTGTGCCGCGGGCAGAGGTGCCCGCGGGCGTCGAGGGGCTGTCCGCACAGCGGGCACGGCGGCCGGCCGGACGCGACGACGCGCTTGGCCCGGTCGATGAACGCGCGGGTCGCCTGCGGGGTCAGCCGGACCCGGAGCCGGTCGCGGTCGGCGGTGCTGAGCTCGTCGTCGTCCTCTTCCTCGGCCTCTTCGGTCTCCTCGTCACCGACGGCGATGGCCTCGATGACCACGGTCGCGGTGTCGACGTCGAAGGCGAGGCCGAGCGTGCCGACGCGGAACTCCTCGTCGAGCGGGGTGTCGAGCGGCTCGTTGTCGCTGGTGTCGACGACCGCGGTCGCGGGCAGGTCGACGCCGAAGCGGCGCTGCGCCTCCAGCAGGAGCTCCTCGAGCTTCTCGGCGAGGAGGGTCACCTGCACCTTTTCGAGGGCGACGCTGACCAGCCGCCCTCCACCGCGCGCTTGCAGGAAGAAGGTCCGCTCCCCCGGCGCACCCACGGTCCCCGCGACGAACCGCTCCGGCGGCTCGAATGCGTACACCTGGTGGCTCACTCCGTCACCTCCGCTGCGCTCCAGCGACGGAGCGAGCTCCAACTGTGTCCATGATGAGCGCTCCGCCGCTTCGCTCTGGACCGCTCATGCTAAGAACTCTATCCGCACGCTTCGGTCAACGCTCACGCCAGGCAGCAAGATCACACAGAACCGCCCGAACCGCCCCCGACGGCGGCATCCGAGGTCGGTTCCTCGTCCACCTTCGGTACAAAAGGCGAAAGGTCGCCGCCGGTGTCGTTGAGGCGCAGGACGAAGGACCGCAACGGGGTGTACCGGATGACCGTGACCGACGCGGGTTCGACGGCGATGCGCTGGAACAGGTCCAGGTGCATGCCGAGCGCGTCGGCCACGATCGCCTTGATGATGTCGCCGTGGCTGCAGGCGAGCCAGACCGCGTCGGCGCCGTGCGACTCGGTGAGCCGGGCGTCCCACGAGCGGACCGCGGCGATCGCGCGCGCCGACATGACGGCCATCGACTCGCCGTCGGGCCCGGGGAACACGGCCGCCGACGGGTGCGCCTGGACCGTCGCCCAGAGGGGCTCCTTCGCGAGCTCGCTCAGCGGCCGGCCGGTCCAGTCGCCGTACCGGCACTCGACGATCCCCTCGTCCACCGAGACGTCCGTGACATCGGGCAGGGCGAGGGACAGGGTCTCCCGGCAGCGCGGCAACGGGCTGGACACCACCGCCGCCAGGGGCAGCTTCGCCGCGGCGAGCCGGTCGCCGACCGAGCGGGCCTGCGCCTGCCCGACGTCGTCGAGCCCGACGGGCTGGTGGCCGGCGAGGACACCGCTGGCGTTGGTGGTGGTGCGGCCGTGCCGGAGCAGCAGGAGCGTCGTCACGGGGTCAAGCCTGCCATCTCCCACGCCCGGGCCAGCTCCCGCATGGTCTGGATGCCGTGCTCGTGGTCACCGAAGATCAGGGTCGCGATCTCGGTGACACCGGCCTCCTTGTACGCCTGGAGCCGCTCCGCGATCCGCTCGACGGGCCCGAGCAGCGACGTCCGGTCGATGAACTCGAACGGGATCGCGGCCGCCGCCTCGCGGTGCTTCTTGGCCAGGTAGAGGTCCTGCACCTCGCGGGCCGCGTCGCCGTACCCCATCCGCGTGGCGAGCGCGTTGTAGAAGTTCTGTTCGCGGCTGCCCATGCCCCCGACGTAGAGGGCGGCGTACTGCCGTACCAGCTCCGCGCACATCTGCGGGTCGTCGCCGATGACGACCGGTACACCCGCGGAGATCTGGAACCCGTCC
This sequence comes from Dactylosporangium sp. NPDC005555, assembly GCF_040605635.1. NCBI lineage: Bacteria > Bacillati > Actinomycetota > Actinomycetes > Micromonosporales > Micromonosporaceae > Dactylosporangium > Dactylosporangium sp. NPDC005555. Next base: position 5,630 of record NZ_JBEXDG010000020.1, on the reverse strand, counting down.
ATGCTCTTCCCGGCCTTGGCGCGCCCCGCCTCGATCGACTTGAGCGACTCCGGCGCGAACTCGGGGGAGAAGAAGATCGCCAGCCACCCGTCGGCGACCTCACCGGCGAGCTCGAGGTTCTTCGGGCCGACGGCGGCGAGGTACACGGGGACGTGGTCGCGGGTCGGGTGCAGCGTCAGCTTGAGGGCCTTGCCGGGTCCGTCGGGCAGCGGCAGCGTGTAGTGCTGCCCGTCATACGCGACGGTCTTGCGGGTCAGCGCGAGGTTGACGATGTCGATGTACTCGCGGGTGCGCTGCAGCGGCTTGCCGAACCGGACACCGTGCCACCCTTCGGACACCTGCGGCCCCGACACGCCGAGGCCGAGCCGGAAGCGGCCGCCGGACAGCTTGTCGATCGTGGCCGCGGTCATGGCCGCCATGGCGGGGGTGCGGGCGGGGATCTGGAACACCGCCGAGCCCAGCTCGATGCGCTCCGTCTGCCCCGCGAACCACGCGAGCATCGACGGGGCGTCCGACCCGTACGCCTCCGCGACCCACACGCAGGAGAAACCGAGACGGTCGGCCTCCTGCGCGAGCGCCAGGTGACCGGCGGGTTCATTCCACGCGGCGAGATATCCGAGGTTCAACGCGAGTCGCACAACAGCCTCCCAGGGTCGCCCGTGCGACCCTGCACGGGGCGGCACCAAGGGTAGCGGGGGGCCCGCCTACCCGCCTTCGCTGGGATCCGGCCGTATCGTTCCACCTATGCAACAGCGACCGCTCGGCCGTAGCGGGCTGGCGGTATCCCGGCTGGCTCTCGGCACCATGACCTGGGGCCGTGACACCGACGCCGACGATGCGGCCGCCCAGCTCAAGACGTTCCGCGACGCGGGCGGCACGCTGCTGGACACCGCCGACGTCTACGCCGACGGCGAGGCCGAGTCCGTCATCGGCGCCCTGGTCGGGCGGCTCGTGCCCCGCGACGAGCTGGTCATCGCCACGAAGGCGGGCCTGCGCCCGGGGATGGCGCGCCGCCGTGACGGGTCCCGCAGCCACCTGCTGCGCGCCCTCGACACGTCCCTGGAGCGGCTCGGCACCGACCACGTGGATCTCTGGCAGGTCCACGGGTACGACCCTGACACACCCCTCGAGGAGACGCTCAGCGCCCTCGACACCGCCGTGTCGTCCGGCCGCGCCCGCTACGCGGGTGTGTCGAACTTCTCAGGCTGGCAGACCGCCCGCGCCGCCACCTGGCAGGCCGCCTGGCCGGGCCGCGCACCGCTGGTCTCCACCCAGGTCGAGTACTCGCTGCTCGAACGCGGCATCGAACGCGAGGTCGTGCCGGCCTGCTCCGCGCTCGGCATCGGCCTGCTGCCCTGGTCGCCGCTCGGCCGTGGCGTCCTCACCGGCAAGTACCGCGGCGGCGTCCCGGCCGACTCGCGCGCCGCGTCGCCGCACTTCGAGCGGTTCGTCGCCCCGTACCTGGACGACCGCTGCGCCGGGATCGTCGAGGCGGTCGCCACCGCCGCCGGCGGCCTCGGCGTGTCGCCCCTGGAGGTCTCGCTCGCGTGGGTCCGCGACCGGCCCGGCGTCGTCGCGCCCGTCCTCGGCGCCCGCACCGTCGGGCAGTTGCTCGGCGCGTTGCAGACCGAGGAGATCGAGCTGCCGCGGGAGATCCGCGCCGCCCTCGACGACGTGTCGGCACCGATGTCGGGCTATCCGGAGCGCCAGACATAATTGCCGGATCATGACCCGTTCCGCTGTGTTGTCGCTGGTACTGGTGGCGCTCCTGGCCGGTTGCGACGCCGGTCCCCCGGTGAACCGTCCTGACGCCACGGTCCCCACACCGACGTGGGCTCCGGTGCCTGCGGTTCCGCCGGCCGGTTCCACATCGCCGGTGGGTAGCCCGCCTGCTGCCGTGGCCGTGTCCGGTGCTTTGACCGCGGTCGCGCTCGCGTCCTCGTTGGATATTTTGGACATTTCCGGTAAGTCGGTTATCTCGGTGCCTGTTGCCGCTCAGGCCATGGTCGCGCTGCCCGACGGCGGGTTCCGGGCCGTGGCCGGCAGCACCGTGCTCACCGTCCGGGGCACCGCGGTCGACCGCTGGGAGCTCCCGGCGCCCGGGGCCGCGCTCGCCGTGCACCCGTCCGGGTGGACCGCGGTCGCCGTGCCCTCCACCGGCGACGTGATCATCCTCTCCGCGACCGGCGCCGTCACCCGCACGCTGCACTCCGGCGGGAAGCCCGGTGGCGTCGCCGTCTCCGGTGACCTCATCGGGATCCTGGACCCCTCCGACACGTCACTCACCGTGTACGACGCCGTCTCCGGCGCCCGCCGTGAGGGGCTGCGCGCCGGCGACGGGGCGGTGAGCGTGACCACCGACGCCGCCGGGCGTTTCCTCGTCATCGACGCCCGCGACGGCGAACTGCTGGTCTTCGAGACCGGCCCGCTGATCCTGCGCCAGCGCTTCCCGGTCGCCGGCACGCCCTTCGCGCTGGCTTTCGCCCGCGGGACACTCTGGGTCACGGTCACCGAGCGTAACGAGGTGGTGGGCTACGACCTGTCCGGCGGCACCCCCCGCGAGGTCGCCCGCCACCCCACGGTCCGCCTGCCGATCGCGGTCGCCGCCGACCCCGCCACCGGCACGGTCGTGGTCGCCGGGTCGGTTGAAGGGCTGGTGCAGCGGATTACGCCGTAGCAATATCGGTTCATGGACTACGAGTACGTGCCGTTGCGGCTGCCGTCGAACGTGGACCGCCTCACCGCCAACGCACAGCTGACGATCCAGGCCGAATACGGCGGCTGGGAACTGGCCAGGGTCCGCCTCTACGCGGACGGCACCCGCCAGGTCATGCTCCGCCGCAAACTCACCAGCGACGCCATGCCCGGCCTCAGCACGTAACTGTCTTTCATGGCGCGTCCGCCTCGATGCGCCCCCATATGGTCCTGCTGCGGCAGGCACCCGGACCGGCATCGACTTCGGCACCATCACGTACCGCGACAACAAGCTCCGCCTCTGGAACGCGACGACGTACGACCTACTCGCGACGTCCCAATGGAGCACCGCCGGCTGCCTGACCGTCACCCTCGGACGGCACCAGCCGCATCTTCGACACCACCGGGCTGCTGTAGGTCACGCCAGGCATGGACCTGCGGACGCACAGACGGGCAGCACCACCAGGTGACAGCCCGACCACCCGACGTCCGCCCCGAACCCTCCACGGCTGCCCTGGACGGCTGCCCAATTCGTGCGGGCAGCCGGTGCGCGCGTTTACCCGGTCCGCCGCCGCCCCGGTTGAAGGGCCGGGGCGGCAGCGGTCAGTGGTGGACGGCGGTCGGCGGGCCTGGTAGTCGGCCGTGGACGGTCGTCAGCCCGTGGTCAGCCGGTGGTCAGCGGTGGAAGCCGTCAGTCGTGAACGGCGGTCAGCGGCGGTCGGCGGGCTCGGTGGTCTGGCCGGTGGGGGCGAGGCCGCCGTCCTCGTCCTCGTCCAGGTCCTCCTCCAGGTCGACGAACGCGTGCTCGTCGAGCCGGTCGACGACCCTGTCCTCGGCACCGACGGCGAAGGGGCCGGTGCCGTCGTTGTCCTCATAGGCCTCGGGGTCGAGGGGGGTGGCCACCTCGGCCACGACGACGACGCCGTCGAGGGATTCGAGCTCGGGGATGTCGAGGGCGCCGAGGGAGCCGTCGCCGGCCTGCATGAGCTCAAGGACGGCTTCGCCGACGGTCTCGACGGCGGCGGTGTCGCCGTCGCCGGGGTTGGTGCGGCGGGCGGCGTCGGCGAGGCGGAGCAGGGCGGCGACGCTGGGGACGCGGTAGTCGCGGCGCTGGCGGACGGAGATGATCTGCGGGTGCGGGTCTTCGGCCTCGGTGCCGTCGACGCCGCCGATGCCCACGCCGAACTGGCGGTCGGCCTCGTCGGGGTCGATGGCCTCGACGTCCCACGGGGTGACCTCGCCGAAGGCGTCGAGCAGGAGCTCGTCATAGCCGTTGGAGGCGTTGTTGAGCTCGACGTAGGCGCGCCACACCTCGTCGTCGTCGGCCCGCCCGTCGGCGGCCTTGACCGCGGCAAGGTGGTCGCGGGCCGCCGTGATCACGCGCTCGAGCGCGGCGTCAAGCTCCGCGTGCCGGTCGGTCATGATGGGACTCCCCCTGATTGGTGGCTGTCGGTGGTGACTGTCGGGTTGATCAGGACTGCTGCAGGAACCTGTCGAGGACTCGCACGCCGAACTGTAGTCCCTCCAGGGGAACGCGCTCGTCAATGCCGTGGAACAACGCGCCGAAGTTCAGGTCGGCGGGCAGACGCACAGGTGAGAAGCCGAAGCAGCGGATGCCGAGCTTGTCGAACTGCTTGGCGTCGGTGCCGCCGCTGAGCATGTACGGCACGGGCAGCGCCCCCGGGTCCTCGGCCTTGAGCGCCGCGGTCATGGCCTCGACGAGGGCGCCGTCGAAGGTGGTCTCCAGGGCGGCCTGGCGGTGGATGTATTCCAGCTCGATGTCGGGGCCGACGAGGTCGCGCAGCTGCTGCTCGAACAGCTCGGACTGGCCGGGCAGGGTGCGGCAGTCGATGGTGGCGGACGCGCGGCCGGGGATGACGTTGTCCTTGTACCCGGCGGCGAGCCGGGTCGGGTTGGCCGTGTTGCGCAGGGTCGCGCCGATGATCATCGCGATCGGGCCGATCTTCTCCACGGCCCGCTCGGGGTCGTCGAGGTCGAGCTCGATGCCGAGGATCTCCGAGACCTGCTCGAGGAACGCGCGCACGGTCGGCGTCATGGTCACCGGGAACCTGTGCCGGCCGACCTTGGCGACGGCCGCGGCGACCGCGGTCACCGCGTTGTCGTCGTTGATCATCGAGCCGTGCCCGGGGCGGCCCTTGGCGTGCAGGCGCAGCCAGTCGATGCCCTTCTGCGCGGTCTCGATGAGATAGAGCCGCTGGTCACCGCCGACGCTGACGGAGAACCCGCCGACCTCGCCGATCGCCTCGGTCACCCCGTCGAAGTGGTGCCGGTGGTGCTCGACGAGATACTGCGCCCCATAGGTGCTGCCGGCCTCCTCGTCGGCGACGAAGGCGAGCACCACGTCGCGCGGCGGCTTGCGGCCTTCGCGCTTCATCTGCCGCACCAGCGCGAGGACCATCGCGTCGAAGTCCTTCATGTCGACGGCGCCGCGCCCCCACAGATAGCCGTCGCGGATCTCGCCGCCGAACGGGTCGACGGACCACTCCGACGCGTCGGCCGGGACCACGTCGAGGTGCCCGTGGATGAGCAGCGCGTCGCGCGTCGGGTCGCTGCCCTCGAACCGGGCGACGACACTGGCCCGGCCGGGCGCGCTCTCGTGGATCTGCGGCTCGAGGCCGACCTCGGCGAGCTTCTCCGCGACGTATTCCGCGGCGAGCCGCTCCCCGGCGCTGGTCTCCAGGTCGCCGGTGTTGGTGGTGTCGATGCGCAGCAGGTCGCGGCAGAGCTCGATGACCTCGTCGGTGGCGTCCATGGAGAAGTCATACCAGGCGGCTGTGACAATTTCGGCGGGTGGTCCGGTGGGCTACCCCGGCGCGTCACTGAGGTGATCTCACCAAGTTCGATCGCACGTAGCGGCGCGACACGGACTTTGCACACATAGCGGACGGTGCTGGAGATGGACGTGGAGCCATCGG
>NZ_JBEXDG010000019.1:0-164256 GCF_040605635.1 Dactylosporangium sp. NPDC005555 | reverse complement strand
ACAGCATGTGTAACGGGAGCTTCGTTGCTGCGCAAGCCGCCACGCGGCATCGACAACCCTCGACGCAAATCCTTAACTCACCGGCATTGCGCCAGAGCAGCACAAACTCTTCCGGATCATCAAGGACTGCGGGCGGCCACGCGAAAAGGCGCCCCAGCCGTGTGCCGGGGCGCCTTTCACGACAGCACGATCTAGTGGTGGGCGTCCCCCGACGGGGACGACGGGTGCTGGTAGCGCAGCTGCTCCGGCGGCAGTGGGAACTCCTGGTCGTCGCCGAACGGTGAGCCCGCCGCCGCCCGGTCCAGGGTGAGCTCCGCCACCACGAGCTTGCCGTCCGCGCCGACCGGCGCCTCCTGCGGCACCGGGCCCTCCTGGTGCCAGTTGCTGCCCGTGTCCGCCACGGCCAGCTCGCCGGAGGTGGTCTTCGCGCTGGTCACGGCGTGCGCCGGCGCGGACTCGTCCAGCTGGTCACGACGGAAGATCTTGCGTCCGAGCCAGGTCACCGGGTCGTACCTCCGATCGACAACACGTTCCTTCATCGGGATGATCGCATTGTCAGTGATTTTGATGTGCTCGGGGCAGACCTCGGTGCAGCACTTGGTGATGTTGCAGTAGCCCAGACCCTGCTCGGCCTGCGCGAGCTCCTTGCGGTCGTCGCGGGCGTCCAGCGGGTGCATGTCCAGCTCGGCGGCCCGGATGAAGAACCGCGGCCCGGAGAACGCGGGCTTGTTCTCCTCGTGGTCACGGATGACGTGGCACACGTTCTGGCACAGGAAGCACTCGATGCACTTGCGGAACTCCTGCGAGCGCTCCACGTCGACCTGCTGCATCCGGTACTCGCCGGGGGCGACACCGGCGGGAGGCGCGAACGCGGGCAGCTCGCGGGCCTTCTGGTAGTTGAAGTTGACGTTGGTGACGAGGTCGCGGACCACGGGGAACGTCCGCAGCGGCGTCACCGTGACCGTCTCGGCCTCCTCGAACGTCGACATGCGGGTCATGCAGCCCAGGCGCGGCTTGCCGTTGATCTCCATCGAGCAGGAGCCGCACTTGCCGGCCTTGCAGTTCCACCGCACGGCCAGGTCGGGGGTCTGCGTGGCCTGGAGCCGGTGGATGACGTCGAGCACGACCTCGCCCTCGTTGACCTCCACCTGGAAGTCCTCCAGCGCGCCGCCGGTGTCGTCGCCGCGCCAGACGCGGAAGTGGCGTTTGGTGCCCATCACAGCTCCTCGTCGGTCATGTACTTGGCGAGCTCGGTCTGCTCGAACAGGCCCTGCAGCTCAGGACGCATGACCGGCAGCGGCTGGTGCTCCAGCCGGACGTCCTCGCCGTCAAGGGAACAGACCAGGTTCACCTTGCGCCACTTCGGGTCCATCTTCGGGTGGTCCTCGCGGGTGTGCCCGCCGCGTGACTCGGTGCGCTCCAGCGCGGCCTTCGCGGTGCACTCCGACACGATCAGCATGTTGCGCAGGTCCAGCGCCAGGTGCCAGCCCGGGTTGTACCTGCGGCCACCGCCCACACCGACCTTCTTGACCCGCTCCTTGAGCTCCGCCAGCCGGGTGATCGACTCGCGCAGCTCGCCGTCGCGCCGGATGATGCCGACGAGGACGCCCATGATCTCCTGCAGGTCGTGGTGCAGGGTGTACGGGTTCTCCCCGGCGTCGGCCCTGGCGAGAGGTGCGAGGGCGGTCTCGACGGCCGCGTCGACGGCGGCGGCGGACGGCTTGCGCCGGCCGGTCTTCTCGGCGTGCGCGGCCGCGTGCTCGCCGGCCCGCTTGCCGAAGACCAGCAGGTCCGACAGCGAGTTGCCGCCGAGCCGGTTGGAGCCGTGCATGCCGCCGGAGACCTCACCGGCCGCGAACAGCCCGGCGACCGCGGCGGCGGTCGTGTCGGCGTCGACCTCGATGCCACCCATCACGTAGTGACAGGTCGGGCCGACCTCCATCGGAGCGGCGGTGATGTCGACGTCCGCCAGCTCCTTGAACTGGTGATACATCGACGGCAGCCGCTTGCGGATCTGCTCGGCGGGCAGCCGGCTGGCGATGTCGAGCAGGACGCCGCCCGCCTTCGTGCCGCGGCCCGCCTTGACCTCGCTGTTGATCGCGCGGGCGACCTCGTCGCGGGGGAGCAGCTCCGGGGGGCGCCGGTTGTTGTCCGGGTCGGAGTACCAGCGGTCCGCCTCCTCCTCGGTGTCCGCGTACTGCTTGCGGAACACGTCGGGGACGTAGTCGAACATGAACCGCTTGCCCTCGGTGTTGCGCAGCACGCCACCGTCGCCGCGGACCGACTCGGTCACCAGGATGCCCTTGACCGACGGCGGCCAGACCATGCCCGTCGGGTGGAACTGCAGGAACTCCATGTTGATCAGCGTCGCGCCGGTGCGCAGCGCGAGGGCGTGCCCGTCGCCGGTGTACTCCCAGGAGTTGGAGGTCACCTTGTAGGACTTGCCGACGCCGCCGGTCGCGAGCACGATCGCGGCGCTCTCGAACAGCACGAAGTCGCCGGACTCGCGGTAGTAGCCGAACGCCCCGGACACCGCGCCGTCCTCGACGAACAGCTCCGTGATCGTGCACTCCTGGAAGACCCGGATGCGCGCCTCGTAGTCGCCGTGCGTGGCGAAGTCCTCCTGCTGCAGCGACACGATCTTCTGCTGCAGCGTGCGGATCAGCTCCAGGCCGGTGCGGTCGCCGACGTGCGCGAGCCTGGGGTACTCGTGGCCGCCGAAGTTGCGCTGGCTGATCTTGCCGTCCTTGGTGCGGTCGAACAGCGCGCCATAGGTCTCCAGCTCCCAGATGCGGTCCGGGGCCTCCTTGGCGTGCAGCTCCGCCATCCGGAAGTTGTTGAGGAACTTCCCGCCGCGCATCGTGTCGCGGAAGTGGACCTGCCAGTTGTCCCGCGAGTTGACGTTGCCCATCGCCGCGGCGGCGCCGCCCTCGGCCATGACGGTGTGCGCCTTGCCGAACAGCGACTTGGAGATGATGGCGGTCTTCTTGCCGGCGAGCCGAGCCTCGATCGCGGCGCGCAGCCCGGCGCCGCCGGCGCCGATGACCACGACGTCGTAGGTGTGTCGCTCGATGTTCGTCATCGGAATGTCCCTAGTTGAAGAACCGGAAGTCGGTGATCCACCCGGCCGAGACCGCCATGACGTAGGCGTCGGCGATGATCACCGAGAAGAGTGATGCCCACGCGTACTGCTGGTGCTTGGCGTTGAGCTTCGACACCAGACCCCACGCGCGATACCGCACCGGGTGCTTCGAGAAGTGCTTGAGCCGCCCGCCGATGATGTTGCGGCAGGAGTGGCAGCCCAGCGTATACGCCCAGATCAGCACCGCGTTGGCGGCGAGGATCAGCGTGCCCACGCCCATGCCGATGCCGCCGTCCTTGCCGTGCCAGGCGAGGACCGCGTCATACGTGAGGACCGAGCCGACCAGGATCGCGGCGTAGAAGAAGTACCGGTGGATGTTCTGGAAGATCAGCGGGAAGCGGGTCTCACCGGAGTAGGTCTTGTGACCGTCCGGGACCGCGCACGCCGGCGGCGACAGCCAGAACGAGCGGTAATACGCCTTGCGGTAGTAGTAGCAGGTCAGACGGAAGCCGCCGGGCAGCACCAGGATGATCATCGCCGGTGACATCCAGGACGGCAGCTGCGGGACCGGCTGGCCGAGGAAGTGGCTCGAGCCTTCCACACAGCTCTGGGTCAGGCAGGGGGAGTAGAACGGCGCCAGGTAGTGCTCGGCGCCAGCCCAGTAGTGGTCGTTCATGATGGCGCGGACCAGGCCGTAGACCACGAAGGCCCCGAGACCGAGGAACACCAGCAGCGGCTGTAGCCACCACCTGTCCGTCCGCAACGTTTTCTCGCTGATCGCTGCGCGGGGCCCCGCGCCCGAGGCTGACCGAGGCCTGGCCGGCGTGGTCGTCATGGTGATTGCTCCCTGTTGGCGCCGAGGGACGGGCCGATGTACCGATCTGGTGGTCGGTCACACGTTACGCTCGGACGCATCCGGCCTCGTGATCGCCCTCACCCGGACGCGCCACCGGTGTAATTCCACGAGGCGAGCCGCAGTGCGGGGGCGAACGATCCGGACTCCGACTAGGGGCCCGGCAGCTCGACCGCGCGCGGCCCGACACCCAGCACCGCGCCTGGTGCCAGGGCCTGCGGATAGGACTGCGTGAACCGGAAATTGCGCACCGGCGTGGTCACTACACCGTCCTCGATCAGCCAGACCCCGTTGCGGGTCAGGCCGGTGACGACCAGCGTGCGCGGGTCCAGGACGCGGGTGTAGTGGTTGTCGGTCACCAGCAGGCCCCGCTCCACCCCGGCGACCAGCGCGGCCACCCCGGAGTCCGCGGCCGGGCCGTCGACCTCGACCGGTGCCGGCCCGTCGTGCGCGAGCAGCCGCAGGCTGGCCGGGATCGCGCCGAAGCTCGCCCCGCCCGGGATCGCGTGCCCGGTCGAGACCGCCCCGTCGCCGGCCTTCGCCGCGGTCCGCCGGTCGTGCACGACCGCGCGTGACACGCCCGCGTCGACCAGCACGACCCGCTGCCGCGGGGTGCCCTCCACGTCGAACGGCAGCACCGTCGAGTCGGCCGCCGCCGAGTCCTCGACCAGCGTGACCGCCGGGTCGAACTGCGCCGCGCCGAGCTCCAGGAACGACTGCCGGTCCTGCACCATCTTCGCGTTGAACCCATACATCGCGAGCATCGACAGCACGTCGGCGACCGCGGTCGGCTCCAGCACCACCTCATAGCGTCCCGGCGGCAGCTCCACCGGGTCGGCGCCGGCCCTGGCCTTCGCCGCGGCCCGCGCGCCCAGCACCGCCCCGTCGAGGTCGGCGATGCGCACCGACGCCAGCCGGGCGAGCCCGTCGGACGTGCCGGTGCGCGCGATGCCGTCCATTGCCGCGCCCGTCCTGCCGCCCGTGACGTGCTGACCCGCGGAGTTCGCATAGACGACCCTGGTCGCCGAGGTGCGGCAGTAGCCCGCCACCTCCAGCCCGGCGGCCCGGTCGACGAACGCCCGCACCCGGGCGGCCCGGTCGTCCGGCGCGGCCGCGGCGGTCGCCTCGTCGAAATTGCCGCCGAACCGCGGTGCCGCGGGCGGCGCGAGGCCCGGCCAGGCCGGATCGGCGGGGGCGAGGGCCAGGCCCGCCACGGTGCGCCGCACGAAGTCCTCGACGCCGCCGACGACCGTGGTCGTGGCCGTCGTGGTCCGCCCGCCGCCGTGCAGCCTGAGCCGCACCGCCATGGTCTCGTCGGCGACATTCTGGTGGATGTAGGAGTTGGCGAAGCGGGTCAGCGACAGCGCCGACCGCTCCACCACCACCTCGGCCTCCACACCGTCGCCGGCGAGCTTCAGGATCCGCTCGGCGAGATCGGTCTCGTTCATCCCCTGACCCCCACCCGCACGTTCTGGAAGCGGGCCGCGGCGGCCGGATGGCCCGTGTGCCCGATCTGGCCCGGCTGGCCCTTGCCACAGTTGGGCGTGCCCCACGACACGACCTCCGAGGACAGCATGTCCATCGACCCCCAGAACTTCGGGCCGATGCCCGTGTAGGTCGGGTTGCGCAGCATCCGCCCGAGCCTGCCGTCCTTGATCTCCCAGCCGATCTCGCAGCCGAACTGGAAGTTGAGCCGCTTGTCGTCGATCGACCAGGACCGGTTGAGGTCCATCAGCACGCCGTCGGCGGTCTCGGCGATCATCTCCTCCAGGGTGTGCGGCCCCGGGGCCAGCCCGACATTCGTCATGCGCACCATCGGCAGCCGCGCCCAGCCGTCGGCCCGCACGCTGCCGGCATAGTCCAGGCCCGCCACGGCCGCCGACTCGCGCCCCGCCAGGGTGCCGACCCAGATCCCGTCGCGGACCGCGTGCCGCGCCTGCGCCGGGGTGCCCTCGTCGTCATAGCCGAACGAGCCGAGCGCGCCGGGGATCGTCGGGTCGATCGTGATGTTCATCAGCTCGGAGCCGTAGCGCAGCCGGCCGAGCTGCGCCAGGTCGAGCCAGCTGGTGCCCGCGAACGCGGCCTCCCAGCCGAGGATGCGGTCCAGCTCGATCGCGTGCCCCACCGACTCGTGGATCTGCAGCGCCATCTGCTCGCTGCCCAGGATCAGCGTCGTCTCGCCCGCCGGGCACAGCGGCGCCGACAGCAGCGCCCGCGCCTCGTCGGCGATCCGCGCGGCGTGCGCGGTCAGGTCCAGCTCGTCGACCAGCTCCCAGCCTCTCGTCCCATACTGCCCGCGATAGGACGGATAGGACCGGCGCTGGGTCTCGCCGTCGCCGATCACGGTGGCGGAGATCCCGGCGCCCGACTCGCGGATGTGCTGGTCGATGCGGTGCCCCTGCGACGACACGAACCACTTGCGCGTGTCCCAGATCTGATAGAGCCCCTCGGCGATGTCGGCGCCGCCCTTGTGCGCCTCGGCCGTCGCGGCCGTGAGCAGGTCGCCCTTCGTCGACAGGGCAACGCCCAGCGGGTCGACCTCGCACGCGCTCGCCCACGAGTCGGTGCGCGCCTCGATCTCGACCAGGTCGACCGGCGGCCCCGGCACCGACGCGGACGCCCGCGCGATCGCCGTGGCCCGCTCACCCGCCCGCCGGGCCGCGTCGCGCCCCAGGTCGGGCAGCGCGAAGAAGCCCCAGCTCGACCCGACCAGCGCCCGCACGCCGACGCCGGCGTCCTCGGCCTGGCTCAGGTCCTCGATCGCGCCGTTGCGCGCGGTCATGGACTCGGACCGGCGGTGCATCACGCGCGCGTCGGCATATCGGGCCCCGGCTGCGAGGGCGGCCTCGACCGCCGCGCCCGCCACGTCGAAGTGGGTCATGCCTGGACCCTACCGACCGGGTACGACATTTGCTCCGCCCAGCGGGACACCCCCGCAAATCCACCGTGGCACGTTCGGGGGATTCGGGTGATCACCCGGATGCCTAACGTTCTCGTCGGCACCACACCAACGACTCCCCTGAGGGCGGACGAGCATGAGCGACTACGACAGCGGCGACCTCGACCCCGGCTACACCGGCGACGACCAGCCCGAGACGCTCGACCCCGGCTACACCGGCAGCGACCAGCCCGACACCTACGGCGCCGGCGGCACGGACTACGGCCAGTACGCGACCGGCCAGGAGCACGGCGAGGTCGAGCAGCTGCACCAGACGTCCGGCGGCGAGGCCGGCTACGACAACCAGTTCGCCGTGTACGAGCAGGATCACGCCTCGGCCGAGCAGACGAGCTTCGACCAGGGCCACCACGTCGAGTACACCGACCCGAGCGGCGCGCACTACGAGGAGTCGGACTTCACCTCGTACGACCACAGCGCCGCGGAATCCGACCACGTCTTCGCCGCCGAGGGCAGCGAGTCCTCGCACCAGGCCGAGTTCTCCACGCTCGACGCCCTGCGCGAGCAGATCGACACCGTCTTCACCTCGATCACCGAGGGGCACACCGGCGGCAACGCCGAGGGCTCGTCCGGCCTCGGCGTCGCGTCCAACTGACTCAGCCGACCAGCTCGTTGATCTGCCCGGCGAGGGCGACGTCCTTGGCGGTCACGCCGCCCTCGCTGTGGGTGCTGAGACGGAACGTCACCGTCCGCCACCGGATGTCGATGTCGGGGTGGTGGTCCGCCTGCTCCGCCACGTGTGCCACCTCGGCCACCAGCCGGATGCCGTCGAGGAACGTCCCGGCGGTCACCGAGCGCTCGATGCCGGAGACGTCGCCCGACCATCCGTGCAGACGGTCGAGCGCGGTGGCCACCTCGTCACTGCCGAGAAGCACGGTCATGCCGGAAACGCTACCGCCTCCAGTACAAAGGGAGCATGCCCATCGCCGGTGTCACCCGTGAACTCCTCGTGCGCTACCTCGACCTGTGGGTGCCGGGCGCCGTGCACTCGCCGCACGGGGCGACGTTCCTGCAGGCGTCGGCGACGGGCCTCGACGGTGACGTCGCGGAGGCGGCGCTGCGGGCGTGCGCCGAGTTCGGGGACAGGCTGACCAGGCGGCGGCTGACGCTGCTGTACGTCACGCCCGGCGCCGAAGGCCTGAAGGGCAGGCTCACCGCGGTACACCGGGAGCTGCGGACGCCACCGGAGCTGTCGCTGCACGTCATGGACGGCGACGTGGCCGTCATGCTGAAGGCGCTCGGCGCCCGGTCCGGCCCCCTGCTGTCCATGATCGACGGGATCGACCCCGCGGTCGTCGCGACCGCCAGGCCCGCCGAGGTGATCACCGTCGACGTCCCGCGGGAGCGGCTGCGCGACTTCGAGCTCACCGCGGCCGTCACCCTGGTCGACGGTGCCACGGAGCGGACGATCGGGTTCGGCACCAGGTCGGCGAAGAGCCTCGAGGCGTTCAAGAACGAGATGTGGGCCCTGGACGAGTACGCGGGCGTGCGCTACCGCGACCCCAACGACCCCGAGGGGCACCTGATGGACATCACCCTCGAACCGAACCCGGGCGCGCTGCGGCGGGAGCTCCTCGACCTCCTGCGCGGCGGCGGACGCACCGTCACCGAGCTGAAGCGCTTCGCGCTCACCGAGACGGTCTACCGGGCCGCCGACGCGGTCAAGGTGGTCACCGCGCTGCTGCAGAGCGGCGCGGTGACCAGGGAGCCCGCCGACGGCCGCCTCGGCGGCGACGTCACGATACGGATCGCCGGATGAAGTCCAGCTCGATGCGCAGCAGCTTCTCGGCGAGCCCGCCGGCGGCCATGTGGGTCGCGCCGGTCAGCGGGATCATCGAGTGCGGGCGGCCCGCGGCGAGCAGCGCCGCCGACAGCCGCAGCGTGTGCGCGGCGACCACGTTGTCGTCGACGAGCCCGTGCACGAGCAGCATCGGCCGGGCGTCCCCGGGGCGCACCGGCGGCTCCGCGGCCGGCTCGATCAGCGAGTTGTGGCTGTACACCTCCGGCGCGTCCGCGGGCAGCCCCAGGTAACGCTCCGTGTACGCGGTGTCGTAGAGCTCCCAGTCGGTGACCGGCGCGCCGACGACCGCGCAGTGGTAGACGTCCGGGCGGCGCAGCACCGCGAGCGCGGACAGCCAGCCGCCGAACGACCAGCCGCGGATCGCGACCCGGTCCAGGTCCAGGTCGGGGTGCTTCTCCGCGAGCGCCTGCAGGGCGTCGGCCTGGTCGGTGAGGATGACGTCGGAGAACCGCCGGTGGATCGCCTTCTCGAAGGTCGGCGACACGCCCGGGGTGCCCCGGTTGTCGATCGTGACGACCGCGAACCCGGCGTCGGCCCACCACTGCTTCTCCAGCCAGCGCGCCCGCGCCGCGACGACCTCCTGATGGCCGGGGCCACCGTAGATCGCGACGAGGACCGGCAGCTTCCGCCCCGCGACGTGTCCGCGCGGGTAGAGCACGGCGGTGGGCAGCCGCCGGTCGGTAACCCGCTCCAGCACCGGCCTCGGCGCGAAGGGCGGCGTCGCGGCCAGCGAGGGGATCGTGCCGATCACGGTGTCGTCGTGGTGGATGGTGTACTGCCATCCGGCGTGCTCCAGGGTCTGCGACCCGATCACCAGCGTGCGGGCGGCGGCGTGGGCGACGTGCCAGCCCGGCTCCGACGTGAGCCGCTGCGCCTGGGCACCCGCGTGCGATACGGGGATGCGGAAGACGTGCTGCTCGCTCGGCTCGCCCTCGGCGGCCTCGACGACGAGGTCGCCGCCGAGCCGTCCCGCGACGCGCCGCACGTACAGGTCGGGCGGCGTCAGCAGGCTGCCGTCGGCGAAGAGGCAGCGTGCGTCGTAGCCGTCGTGCGCGAGCTCGCCGCCGACGAGGACCCGCCCGTCCGGCAGGTGCTGCGGGGTGCCGGGCACCGGCTCGACCCAGCGCGGGTCGGCGAGCTCGGCGTGCACCTGCGTCTCGCCCGTGCGCGGGTCGACCGCGATCACCAGGCCGTGCTGCTGGAGGCGGCGCAGCACCGTGAGCAGCGGGCCGCCCTGCTCGGTCCATGAGGCGTCGACCAGGTACGGGTACGTCTCCCGGTCCCAGTGCACGTCCACCCAGCCGCCGTCCAGGTCGAGCACGTGCAGGGTGACCTTCGCGTTGGTGGCGCCGGCGTGCGGATACGCCACCGTCGTCGGCGGCTGGTCCGGCTGGGACGGGTCGTGCAGGTGCCAGCGGGGCACCCGCGACTCGTCGACGCGCGCGGTGAGGATGCTGCGCCCGTCCGGCGCCCACCAGTAGCCGCGGAAGCGGTGGAACTCCTCGGCGCCGATGAACTCCGCCAGCCCCCAGGTCACGCCCTCCTCGCCGGCGAGGACCGCGTCGGTGCCGTCGGCCTCGATCACGCGCAGGGCGCCGCCCGTCACGTACGCCACCCGTCGCCCCTGCGGGTCCGGCCGCGGGTCGACGGCGGGCCCGGCGGTGCGCAGCTCGGTGAGGTCGCCCGTCAGCAGGTCCAGGCGGAACAGGCGGCCACCGAGCGGGAAGACCGCCATCACGCCGGCGCTGTCCATCGCGTACGAGCCGATGCCGCCGGCCGAGAGCCGCAGCCGCTCGCGCAGCGCACGCTCGGCCGCCGGCAGGTCGACGTCGTCGGTGAGCAGGGTCGCGGGGTCGGCCAGGAGGCGTTCGGCCCGCGTCGCCACGTCGTACACCCACAGCGCGTCGCTGCCGTCCTCGGGCCCGGACGAGCGCAGGAACACCACCCGCGCGCCGTCGGAGGTCACCGTCACGGCGCGGGGAGCGCCGTAGGAGAAGCGTCGGGTGCGCGCGGCCAACTCCGGATAGTCCACCGCTGAATGTTTACCCGAAGCGGCCCGATTGTCATGCTCTGCGGGGGCCGCGCCGCGGAGGAAGTGTCACAGGCGGGTCGTACAGTTGGCGCTGTGAGTGCTCGGAGCATCCTTTTCGTCCATGCGCACCCCGACGACGAGTCGATGGGGACCGGCGCGACGATGGCCCACTATGCGGCCGCCGGCGCGCACGTCACCCTGGTCACCTGCACCCTCGGCGAGGAGGGCGAGATCCACCGGCCCGAGCTCGCCGGGCTCGCCGCAGGCGCCGCCGACCAGCTCGGGGGCTATCGCGTCGCGGAGCTGGAGGAGGCCTGCCGCCGGCTCGGTGTCACCGACCACCGGTTCCTGGGCGGCGCGGGGCGCTATCGCGACTCAGGGATGATGGGCACCCCGCCCAATGAGCACCCGCGCTCCTTCTGGGGCGCCGACCTCGACGCGGCGGCGGGCGAGCTGCTCGACGTGATCCGCGAGGTCAGGCCGCAGGTCGCGGTCACCTATGACCCCAACGGTTTCTACGGTCACCCCGACCACATCCAGGCGCACCGGGTGCTGATGCGGGCGGTCGAGCTCGCCGACGCCGAGGGGATCGCGCCGGCGAAGGTGTATTGGACTGCGGTGCCGCGCAGCGTCCTGGAGGCGGGGATGCGGGAGTTCCGCGACTCGTCGGACAACCCGTTCGCGGAGGTGGAGAAGCCCGAGGACCTGCCGTTCGGCACGCCCGACGACGAGATCGCGGCGCGGCTGGACGGGCACGAGTTCGCCGAGGAGAAGACGGCCGCGCTGCGCGCCCACGCGACGCAGGTGCCGCCGTCGTCGTGGCTGTTCGCGATCGCGGGCAACTTCGGCGCCGAGTTCATGGGCGTTGAGTATTACCAGCTCGCGCGCGGGGTGAAGGGGCCCGGCGTGGGTCCGCACGGCTGGGAGGAGGACCTCTTCGCCGGCCTCGACGTCGCAGTGGCCGCCGCGCAGGGCGCCCCTCAGCTGGAGACCGCGGCGTCGTGACGAAGCGGAAGGCGGGGACCGCGCAGCGCGCCGACGCTGCGCGAGTCGGCCTGTCCAAATCGGAGAGCGCCACGCCCGGCGACCCAGCGGCGACGGGCGGCGGGTCGGCGGCGGGCGGCGGCATTTCAGCGATGGGTGGTGGCTCGGCGGTGGGCGGCGGCAGCTCGGCGGCCGGCAACGGCTCGGCCGGCGGCGGTTCGGCGGGCGGCGGTTCGGCGGGTGGCAGTGGTCCGGTGGTCGGGGCCGGTCCGGTCGTCGGTGGTGGCCCTGTGATCGGCGGCGGTCCGGTGGACGGTAGCGGTGCCGTGGACAGCGGCCCGGCCGGCGGCGCCGCGGGCGTCATGCCTGTGGAGGGCTCCGCCGGGAGCGGTGACGCCGTCCCTCATGCGCCCGACAGCGGGTTTACGGTGCCCGGTGACCAGCGGAAACCCGAAGTCGCCGGGGGGCCGCTCGACATCGCGGTCACGGTCGGCGGCCTCGTGGTCGCCGTGCTGCTCGCGGTGGCGCTCGCGGTGACCGAGGCGTTCCTCGCGCCGCTGCGCGTGTCCGACCTCGGGTTCACGGGCACGGGGGAGAGCAACTGGCGCGTTCCCGTCGCGTTGGTGCTGGCGCTGGTGACGAATCCGTTGCTGGGGTGGTTCGCGTTCACGACGACCGGGCGGAGGTTCGCGGCGCTGCTGCCGGCCGGGGCGTGGTGCGTCGTGTGGATCCTCGCGGCCGGTCGCACGACCGAGGGTGACCTGCTCATCACCAACGACAACTGGGTGGGGCTGCTGACGCTGTTCGCGGGACCGGTGGCGTTCGCGGTGGGGATCTACGTGTCCGCGGTCCGGCAGCGGGTCGCGGGCTCAGCGAACTCCAAGGCAACCCCTCTTGCGCCACAGAGCGTGGGACAGGTAGACACGTTCCCGCACCGTCCGTGACATCCGGCGGCGCGCGGGGAGCGAGCAGCAGCGGAGGCTTGGAATGAAGGAGCGTTGGCTGCCTGTCGGAGTCGTGGCGGGGACGCTGTTCCTCGTCAACGTGGTCGCCAGGCTGGTCGTGCGGTTCGCCGCCGGTGACGACGACGACAAGCAGATCACCATCGGCCTGTGGGCGCTGTTCGCCGTCGGCGCCGTGATGATCCCCGTCGCGTTCTGGTACGGGCGCCGCCACCCCATGCTCCGCGTCGTGGCCGACCTGGGCATCGCCGTCGTCGCGGCGTGCGTGCTCGCGGTGCTGGTCGGCCCGTTCGTGTCGGGTGCCACGCCGTTCGGTGACGGGATCGGGCTCGTCTTCCGGCAGTTCTTCTACTTCGTCGGGCTCTCCGCGATCGGGGCGGTCCTGGGCATGCTCGCGCTGATGACGCTCGGCCTGGACCACCGGTCGCAGTCGTGGAAGCGGTACATCGACCGGGCCGGCACCAAGCCCCGCCGGGTCGTCCGCCGCTAGCCGGCCGGGTCGTCCGCCGCTGGCCGGGTCGTCCGCGGCTAGGTGGTGATGAGCTGCCGGGTCAGGTAGACGTGGTGGGTGGTGAAGCCGAGCCTCTCGTAGAGCGCGACCGCCCCCGTGTTGCGCTGCTCGACCTGCAGGTACGCGTCGGTGGCGCCGGTCTGCGCGGCCCATGCGACCAGGGCGGCGATCACCCGGCGGGCCAGGCCCTGCCGCCTGGCGCGCTCGTCGGTGCCGATCAGGGACAGACCCAGCCAGCGCCCGCCGGCGTCGGCGACGCAGCCGCGCCCGGTGGCGAGGAGCGTCCCTTCGGCGTCGCGCAGTGAGGCGAACCGTACCGACGCCACTTCGGTGAGGACCGCCCGGGCGCAATCGGGCAGCGGACCCTTCCGGCCCGCGACCGAGGTCAGCCACTCCTGCGAGGGCGCGGCGTCCAGCGAGATCGCCGGATCCTGCGACGGCGCGGCGCCGAGCGGGACCGCCGGCGGCGCGGCAAGGGCCGCGAGCGGTGCCGTCATGACCATCGTCAGCGGGGTCGGGGTCCAGCCGCGGCGCTCCAGTTCGTCGTCGATGCGCCGGAACAGCGGCAGCGGTACGCTGATGGTAGGGCGGAGGTTGCGCTGCTCATACCATCGCGTGACCGCGTCGACCGCGTCGGGCAGCGGCAGGTCGGGGTCGCCGACAGGGAGTGCCGAGTTGGCCCGCATGGTCCAGCCGTCGGTGGCGCGCAGCAGCCAGTCGCCGAGCCGGTCCTGCTCGCGGGCGGGCCACCCGGCGGCGGCCGCGACCTCCAGAGCCTCGGTCGGCGTGAGCCGGCGGCGGTCCGGGACCTGCTTGGCCCGGTGGATCTCAGCCGTTGGAATGCGGATGACCCCGGCCCGTGCACGCACTGTGAGATGTGTCTCGGTGACCTCGACGAGGTGGCCCAGAATGTCCGAGTACACGGGCCGATCACCGCGCCGTCCCACGATGCGGCGCACGACGACCCGACTTCCCACGTGCTGTGGTCCGAGCACGATGCACCTCCTGGGCGACGGGATACTAGGCTCGTACCCGCCGCGGTAGGGATGCGGCGGGGCTCGCCGACCACGTTGGCAGCCTCAGGTGCGAAAGAGGGCGACCCGTGACATACATCATCGCCGAACCTTGTGTGGACCTGCTCGACAAGGCGTGCATCGAGGAGTGCCCTGTCGACTGCATCTACGAGGGCAACCGCATGCTCTACATCCACCCGGATGAGTGCGTCGACTGTGGTGCCTGCGAGCCGGTGTGCCCGGTCGAGGCGATCTTCTACGAGGACGACGTCCCGGAGAAGTGGAAGGACTTCGTCGGCGCCAATTACACGTTCTTCGACGAGCTTGGCTCGCCCGGTGGTGCCTCCAAGGTCGGCAAGGTCGAGAAGGACGCGACGTTCGTCGCGGGCCTGCCGCCGCAGGAGCACGACCACTGACCGGCATCGTCCCGGCCGGAGCCCGGCGCTCGCTCGCCGCCGGGCTCCCGGACTTCCCGTGGGACCGGCTGGAGCCGGCCAAGACCAGGGCTGCCGGTCACCCCGGCGGCCTCGTCGACCTGTCGATCGGCACGCCGGTCGATCCGGTCCCCGCGGCGATCCGTGCTGCCCTGGCGCAGGCGTCGGACTCGCCCGGCTATCCGCTGACCGCCGGCACCCCGCAGCTGCGAGCCGCCATCCGTGCCTGGGTGACCCGGTGGTGCTCACCCGGGAGCGACGGCTTCGGCGTGCTGCCGACGATCGGGTCGAAGGAGCTGGTCGGGTGGCTGCCGACGCTGCTCGGGCTCGGTCCCGGCGACACCGTGGTCATCCCGTCGGTCTGCTACCCGACCTATGAGGTCGGCGTGCAGCTGTCGGGCGCGACCGTGGTGCGGTCGGACTCGCTGACGTCGCTCGGGCCGGCCCGCGTCCGGCTCGTGTGGGTCAACTCGCCGTCCAACCCGACGGGCCGCGTCCTGCCCGCCGCGCACCTGCGCAAGGTCGTCGACTGGGCCCGCGAGCGCGGCGCGGTCGTGGCCAGCGACGAGTGCTACCTGCCGCTGCCGTGGGAGGCCGAGCCGGTCTCGATCCTGTCGGTCTGCGACGGCGACTTCAGCAACGTCCTCGCCGTGCACTCGCTGTCCAAGCGGTCCAACCTGGCCGGATACCGCGCCGGGTTCGTCGCCGGCGACCCGGCACTCGTCGGTGAGCTCCTGGCGGTGCGCAAGCACGCCGGGATGATCGTCCCCGAGCCGGTGCAGGCGGCGATGGTGGCCGCTCTCGGCGACGAGGCGCACGTCCAGGAGCAGCGCGACCGGTATGCGGGACGCCGGGCCACCCTGCGGGAGGCGTTCGAGCGGGCGGGCTTCACGGTCGAGCACTCCGAGGCCGGCCTGTACCTGTGGCTGACCCGCGACGAGGACTCCTGGGACACGGTCGCCTGGCTGGCCGGGCGCGGCATCCTGACCGCCCCGGGCGCCTTCTACGGCCCGGACGGCAGCCGGCACGTCCGAGCCGCCCTGACCGCTTCCGACGAGCGGATCGAAGAGGCGGCGAGACGCCTGAGGTGACCTTGGAGACTTTGTCTCATCCTGACGAGACGAAGTCTCCAAGGTCGACAAGCGTCGGCTAGTTGGCGTGCAGTGCGGCGTTCAGCTCGATGCCGCGACCCGCCCGCTCGCGGACCTCCAGGCGGCCGGAGACCGAGTCGCGGATGTACAGCAGGTTCGAGACACCCGACAGCTCCCGGGCCTTCACCACGCGCCCGTCGGGCAGGGTGAGCTTCGAGCCCGCCGTGATGTAGCAGCCGGCCTCCACGACGCAGTCGTCGCCGAGGGAGATGCCGATGCCCGCGTTGGCGCCCAGCAGACAGCGCTCGCCGAGCCGGATGACCTCCTTGCCGCCGCCGGAGAGCGTGCCCATGATCGAGGAGCCGCCGCCGACGTCGGTGCCGTCGCCGACGACGACACCCGCGGAGATCCGGCCCTCGACCATGGAGGCGCCGAGGGTGCCGGCGTTGAAGTTGACGAAGCCCTCGTGCATGACGGTCGTCCCGGGCGCGAGGTGGGCGCCGAGCCGGACCCGGTCGGCGTCGGCGATGCGCACGCCGGACGGGGTGACGTAGTCGACCATCCGCGGGAACTTGTCGATGCCGAAGACGTTGAGCCGGCGGCCGGAGGCCAGCCGCAGCTCGTCGACCTGCTCCGGCAGGCAGGGCCCGGCGGAGGTCCACGCGACGTTGGTGAGGAGGCCGAACAGCCCGTCGAGGTTGGCCTGGTGCGGCTGGATGATCCGGTGCGAGAGCAGGTGCAGTCGCAGATACGCGTCGGCGGTGGAGACCGGTGCGTCGCCCAGGGAGCCGATCTCGACCCGGACCACCTCGACGGACAACGACGGCAGCGGTGCGGTGCCGGTCGGTGCGAGCGGCGGAACTTCCAAAGGCCGCAGGCCGAGGTGACCGGTGGGGAACCAGGCGTCCAGCACCTGCCCCGAGGAGGTCACCGTGGCAAGGCCGAGCCCCCAGGCGGGGGAGTCGATGTAGGCGGTCGTCACGTGATCAAACGCTACCGCATCTAGGGTATGGGGATGCTCACGCGTGACGTGCTCGACGATCCCATCGCCCTGACCCGTGCCCTGGTCGACATCGAGTCGGTGTCCGGCGACGAGGCCGAGATCGCCGACCGGGTCCAGCAGGCGCTGGAGGGCACCGACCTCAAGGTCGAGCGCTTCGGGCACACGATCGTCGCGCGCACCGAGCTGGGCCGCCCGCAGCGGGTCGTGCTCGCCGGGCACCTCGACACGGTCCCGCTCAACGACAACTGGCCGTCGCGCACCGAGGGCAACCTGATGCACGGCTGCGGCACGTCGGACATGAAGGCGGGCACGGCGATCGCGCTGCATCTCGCGGTCACCGAGTGGGAGCCGCGGCACGACGTCACGTATGTCTTCTACGAGTGCGAGGAGGTCGACTCGGCGCGCAACGGGCTGAAGATCCTCGCCGACACGCGGCCCGGGCTGCTGACCGACGCGTCGTTCGCGCTGCTGCTGGAGCCGACGCACGGGCTCGTCGAGGCCGGCTGCCAGGGCACCCTGCGGGTCCTCGCCCGGACCAGCGGCCGGCGCGCGCACTCGGCCCGCTCCTGGCTCGGCGACAACGCGATCCACAAGGCCGCGCCCATTCTGCAGCGGCTGCTGGCGTACGAGCCGCGCACCGTCACCATCGACGGCTGCGAGTTCCGCGAGGGCCTCAACGCGGTGCGGATCGGCGGCGGCGTGGCGGGCAACGTCATCCCCGACGCGTGCGTGGTCGAGGTCAACTTCCGGTTCGCCCCGGACCGCTCCGAGGAGCAGGCGGTGGCGCACGTGAGGGACGTGCTCGACGGCTTCGACCTGGAGGTGGTCGACTCCGCGCCCGGCGCGTTGCCCGGCCTCGACGCGCCGCCGGCGAGGGAGTTCCTCGCCGCGATCGGGCAGCCGCCGCGCGCGAAGCTCGGCTGGACCGACGTGGCCCGGTTCGCCGCGCTCGGCGTGCCCGCGCTCAACTACGGCCCCGGCGACCCGAATCTCGCGCACAAGCAGGACGAGCACGTCGAGCTCGACAAGATCGCCGAGGGCGCCGACGTGGTCAGGCGCTGGCTCACCGGAAGGCCGTGAGATCCGGAAGGCCGTGAGATCCGGAAGGCCGTGAGATCCGGAAGGCCGTGAGACCGGGAAGGCGTGCGATCCGGCAAGGCCGTGCGATCCGGCAAGGCCGTAACCGACCTCAGCGCTCGAGCGTTGACGGATCCGGGGGCTCGACCAGCGGACCCATGGCGGCCAGCATGCGGCGCACCGCGAGCACCTCGCGGATCCGCCGGTTCATCTGCCGTTTGCGACGGTCGTGCTCAGCACCTGTCATACCGGTCACCCCCTACACCTTGCCGTCCGGTATATCGGGTACGACGCGATGAAACCGGCGAACGTTGCCCTCCGCACCTGATTTCTCACCGGACCGCGACGTTCGGACTAATCATCAGGTGGGTCAGCGCGGCGCCGCGGGCCCGGTCACGTAGGTCCGGCCGTCCGGGTAGGGCCACGGGTTCTGGACGCATCCTTCGAGGCCGAACGTCTGCCGCGCCATGACCGGCGCCGGCGCCCCCTTGCGGGGGCACACCACGTGACCGTTGCCGAGGAAGTGCCCGACCTCGTGGTTGACGACCATGTCGCGGTAGTCGGCGAGCACCGGGTACCAGGCGACGCCGAGCTGCCACCGCTTCAGGTTGATGATCACATCCCGGCCGCCGCGGCAGGAGACCTCGCCCCGGGTGCGCACACCCCGCTTCGCGCACATCGTGTCGGTCGTGCCGGGGGTCGCCAGGTGCACGGTCAGCTCGCTCGGCTGCCCCGCCGGGACCCGCTGGAAGGAGGCCTTCCCGCCGGCGGTCCAGCTTCTGGGGTCGCCCAGCGTCGCGTGTACCGCCGCCGCGAACTCCTCCGGATCGACCGCCGATCCCCGCTCGGTGGCGACCGTGTAGCGGACGAGCCGCCCGGCCCCGCCGACCCGATCGGCGCCGGCGGTGCTGTAGTCGAACGTCCCGTTGCCGCGGGCGGGCACGGCGCCGACCACCGGCGACGGCGGCGGCGACGGTGCGGCGGAGGGCGACGGCGACGGCGACGGCGATGGCGATGGCGACGGGGACAAGGAGGGCGAGGGGGAGGCCGACGGCACGGCGGCCGTGCCCAGCCCGTACCAGACCGCGCCGACCCCGGCGGTGACCGCCAGCGCCAGCGCGACGATCATCCCCCGGCGCCGCCCCATGGCTGCATTGCATCATGAGATCCACGTACGGTGGGGACCATGACCGAGGGCAAGACCAGTCAGCCACCCGAGCGGCACCGCGGACCTGTCACCCTGCGCCGCGACTCGATCCCGCCGAGCACCGCCGACCAGCGCCTGCTCGACTCGCATCTGCGCGGCGAGTGGAAGACGAAGGACGCCTGGCGGGCGCTGCGGATCCTCAGCGAGTTCGTCGAGGGCTTCGACACCCTTGCCGACCTGCCGCCGTCCGTGAGCGTCTTCGGCTCGGCCCGCAGCAAGCCCGGCAGCCCCGAGTGGAAGCTCGGCGAGGAGATCGGGGCGGGGCTCGCCCGGGCCGGCTACGCGGTCATCACCGGCGGCGGCCCCGGCGTCATGGAGGCGGCCAACAAGGGCGCCGCGGAGGCCGGCGGGCTGTCCGTCGGGCTCGGCATCGAGCTGCCGTTCGAGCAGGGCCTCAACGAGTGGGTCGACCTCGGCATCGACTTCCGCTACTTCTTCGCCCGCAAGACGATGTTCGTCAAGTACGCGCAGGCGTTCGTCGTGCTGCCCGGCGGCTTCGGCACCCTCGACGAGCTCTTCGAGGCGGTGACCCTGGTGCAGACGAAGAAGGTCACCAGGTTCCCGGTCGTGCTCATGGGGGTGTCGTACTGGCAGGGCCTCGTCGACTGGCTGCGCGACACGATGCAGGCCGACGGCAAGATCGGCCCCGAGGACCTGGAACTGCTCCACCTGACCGACGACGTCGAGGAGGCCGTCCAGTACATCGTGCAGGCCGGCTCGGAGGAGATCGAGGTGGCATCCGCGCGCCGGACCGCCCGCGAGGCGAGCGGCTGATGGCCTCGATCGGCGTGTTCTGCGCCTCCTCGCAGCGGCTCGACCGGCGCTGGCTCGACCTGGCCCAGCAGCTCGGCCTGGAGATCGGCCGGCGCGGCCACGAGCTGGTCACCGGCGGCGGCTGTGTCGGGATGATGGGCGCCGTCGCCGACGGCGCCCGCGACGGCGGCGGCCGCACCTACGGCGTGATCCCGCAGTCGCTGGTGGACCTGGAGGTCGCCGACACGAAGTCGGACGAGC
Source organism: Dactylosporangium sp. NPDC005555 (assembly GCF_040605635.1). Lineage (NCBI taxonomy): Bacteria > Bacillati > Actinomycetota > Actinomycetes > Micromonosporales > Micromonosporaceae > Dactylosporangium > Dactylosporangium sp. NPDC005555. The sequence goes on along the minus strand of NZ_JBEXDG010000019.1, from coordinate 144,236 downwards.
TCGTCGTCACCGACGGCATGGCCTCGCGCAAGACGCTCATGATCGAGAGGTCGGACGCGTTCGTGGTCCTGCCCGGCGGCCTCGGCACCCTCGACGAGCTGTTCGAGGTCTGGACGACCGCCATGCTCGACCTGCACCGCAAGCCGGTGCTGCTCTTCGACGCCGACGGCTTCTACGCCGGCCTCCTCGACTGGCTGCGCGGCCTCACCACCCAGGAGTTCGTCCGGCCCTCGGCGATGTCGATGCTGCTGATCTCCCGCGACGTGCCGGAGTCACTCGACCTGCTGGAAGCGAGCCTCCTCGGAGGAACTGTCGGTCGGTCGTGATTGCATAGCGGCGTGACCGCGACCGCTGCCTCCCGCCGCCAGTATCGTCTGGTGCGCCGGCCCGGTGCCGCGGCCGTCGCGATCGAGCGGGATCCGTGGCAGCGGCTCGTCGTGGAGCACACGGCCGGGCCGCTGCTCGTCGTCGGCGGCCCCGGCACCGGCAAGACCACCACGCTCGTCGAGGCCGTCGCCGCGCGGGTCGCCGAGGGGGTCGACCCCGAGCGGATCCTGGTCCTGACGTTCGGACGGCGGGGCGCGGTGCGGCTGCGGGACACGATCGAGGCCCGGCTCGGCCGCGCCGCGGGGCTGCGGACCACCGCCGAGCCGATGGTGCGCACGTTCCACGGCTATGCGTTCGGGCTGCTGCGCCGCGCCGCCGTCGAGCGGGGCGAGCCGTCACCCCGGCTGCTCACCGGCCCCGAGCAGGACCTCGTGATCCGGGAGCTGCTCCAGGGCGCGCACGAGGACTCGCGGGCGCCGTGGCCGGAGTCCCTGCGCGGCGCGCTCGGCACCCGGGCCTTCGCCACCGAGCTGCGCGACCTGCTGCTGCGCGCCGTCGAGCGCGGCGTCGGCCCGCAGGGGCTGGCCCGGCTCGCGGCCGTGCACCGGCGTCCCGACTGGGCCTCCGCCGCCGCGTTCTTCGAGGAGTATCTGCAGGTGCTCGCCCTGCGCGACGCGGCCGGCCGGGGCGCGGTCGCCTATGACTACGCCGAGCTGGTGCGGGCCGCCGCGGGGCTGCTGGCCGACCAGCCCGACGTCCTCGCCGCGGAGCGCCGCCGGATCTCAGCCGTCTATCTCGACGAGCTGCCCGACACCGATCCCGCCCAGATCGAGCTGCTCGACCTGATCGCCGGATCGGGCGCGCACCTCGTCGCGTTCGCCGACCCCGACTCCTCGACGTTCGCGTTCCGGGGCGCCGACCCCGGCATCGTCGGCGAGTTCCCCGGCCGCTTCCGCACCGCCGGCGGCGGTCCCGCCCCGCAGGTCGTCCTCCCGCACTCGCGCCGGCTCGGCGAGGGGCTGCTCGCGCCGACCCGGCGGGTCGCGTCCCGGCTGCGCGGCCCCGCCCGGCACCGGCAGCTCGCGGCGTCGCACCCGGGCGGCACCGTGGAGACCGCGACGTTCGGCTCGGAGACGACCGAGGCCGCGTTCCTCGCGCACCGGCTCCGCGAGGCGCACCTGCTGCGCGGCGTGCCGTGGTCGCGGATGGCGGTCGTGGTGCGCTCCACGGCCCGGCAGCTCGCGCCGCTGCAGCGGGCCCTGCACTCGGCGGGCGTGCCGACCGTCACCGAGTCCGAGGACCTGCCGCTGCACCTGCAGTCCGCGATCGCGCCGCTGCTGCTGCTCCTGCGCTGCGCCCTGGACGCCGACCGGCTCGACGAGGACGCCGCGGTCGCGCTGCTGCACTCGCCGCTCGGCGGCGCCGACCCCCTGGCCGAGCGGCGCCTCCGGCAGGGCCTGCGGGCCCTCGCGCTCGCCGCCGGCGACCGGCGCCCGTCCGGGGTGCTGCTCCTGCGGGCGCTGCGCGACCCCGGCGAGCTGGCCCCGGTCGAGCGGAAGTGGGCCGCCCCGGCCCGCGCCGTCGGGCAGCTGCTGCGGGCCGTCCGCGACGCCGCCGCCCGGCCCGGCGCCACCGCCGAGGAGGTGCTGTGGACCGCGTGGCAGGGCAGCGGCCTCGCCGACCGGTGGGCGTCGCTGAGCTCCCGCGGCGGCCACCGCGGCGCCGCCGCCGACCGCGACCTCGACGCCGTCGTGTCGCTGTTCGACGCGGCGGCCCGCTTCACCGACCGGCTCCCCGGCGCCGGCATCGCCGTGTTCCTCGACCACGTCGAGGGCCAGGACCTGCCCGCGGACTCCCTCGCCCCGTCCGCCGACCGCGGCGAGGCGGTCCGCATCCTGACCGCGCACGCCGCCAAGGGCCTCGAGTGGGACGTCGTCGCCGTCGCCGGCGTGCAGGAGGGCGTCTGGCCCGACCTGCGGCTGCGCGGCAGCGTGCTGGGCTCCGAGCTGCTCGTCGAGGTCCTCGCCGGGCGCACCATGGAGACCATCGGCCGGCTGTCGGCGCTGCTCGACGAGGAGCGCCGGCTCTTCTATGTCGCCGTCAGCCGGGCCCGCGAGCAGGTCCTCGTCACCGCGGTCGCCTCCGGCGACGGCGAGGACCAGCCCAGCCGCTTCCTCACCGAGCTGACCGGCGCCGACGGCGACGCCGAGCCCGACGGCACGGTCGTGTCCGCCGGAGGCGTCGACGACGCGATCATGGGAAGGCCGCCGCGCGCGCTGACCCTGCCCACGCTCGTCGCCGAGCTGCGGGTCGCGCTGATCGACCCCGACGCCACCGACGGCCGCCGGGCCGCGGCCGCCGCGATCCTCGCCCGGCTCGCCGCCGAGGGCGTGCCCGGCGCCGACCCGGACAGCTGGTGGGGGCTGCCGCCGCTGTCGGACGACCGGCCGCTCGTCGACCCCGGCGAGCCGGTGACCGTCACCCCGTCCACGGTCGAGAGCGTCGACCGGTGCAGCCTGCGCTGGCTGCTGGAGCGGCACGGCGGGAAGCTGGCGCCGTCGCCGGAGCAGTCGATCGGCAACCTCGTGCACGCCGCCGCGATGCTCGCCTCCGACGCCACCGCCGACCGGGCCCAGCTGGTGGCCTATGTCGCCGACCGCTTCGACGCGATCGAGCTGTCCGCGCGGTGGCTCGCCGGCCGCGAGCGCGACCGCGCCGAGACGATGCTCGACAAGCTCATCGGCTGGCTCGCCGGCAACCCGCGCCGCCTGGTCGCGATCGAGCAGGACTTCCTCGTCGAGCTCGCCGACCCCGGGGCCCCGATCGAGATCAAGGGTCGCGTCGACCGCCTCGAGCTCGACGAGCAGGGCCGGCTCGTCGTCATCGACCTCAAGACCGGCAAGTCCATCCCCGCCAACGCCAACCTGGCCGAGCACCCGCAGCTCGCGGCCTATCAGGCGGCGATCGAGCTCGGCGCGTTCGACGAGTCCACCGTCTCCGGCGGGGCGTCCCTCGTCCAGCTCGGCGGGGAGACCAGCAGCGCCCGCGAGCAGGTCCAGCCCCCGCTGGGCGAGTCCGGCGACCCCAACTGGGCCCAGGCGCTGGTGAGGAAGACCGCGCAGACGATGGCCGCGTCGACCTTCAGCGCCGTGGTCAACAACAAGTGCCGGGTCTGCCCGGTGAAGACCTCCTGCCCGGTGTCGGGCAAAGGCCGGCACGTCACATGACCCAGACGCGACGCGAGAGCACGAGCCCGGCACGGACCGGCTACACGCCGGTCGAGCTGGCGAAGCTGCTGCGGCAGCCGGCGCCGACCGCGCAGCAGGCGGCCGTCATCGCCGCGCCCGTCCAGCCGCTGCTCGTCGTGGCCGGGGCCGGGTCGGGCAAGACGGAGACGATGGCGGCGCGGGTCGTCTGGCTCGTCGCCAACGGGCACGCCCGGCCCGAGCAGATCCTCGGGCTCACGTTCACCCGCAAGGCCGCCGGGGAGCTGTCGCACCGCATCCGGCAGCGGCTCGGGCAGCTCGTCCGCCGGCTCGGCCGCGACGACCTGATCGCGGGCGAGCCGACCGTGGCCACCTACCACTCCTATGCCGCCCGGGTGGTCCGCGAGCACGGCGTCCGGGCCGGCTTCGAGCCCTCGACGCGGCTGCTCACCGAGGCCGCGTGCTGGCAGCTCGCCGACGCCGTCGTGCGCGGGTATGACGGCGACATGACCGCGGTCGCGTCGGCACCGTCGACCGTCGTCGACGCCGTCCTGCACCTCGCCGGGGACCTCGCCGAGCACCTGCGGGCCCCCGAGGACGTCTCCGCGTGGACCGGCCGGTTCTTCGCCGAGGTCGGCGCCAGGACCGGCAAGATGGCCAAGCCGGTCCGTGACGTGCTGTCCCGCCAGCAGGCCAGGCTCCAGCTACTGCCGCTGATCCGGTTGTATCAGGAGAAGAAGGCGCTGCTGGAGGCGATGGACTTCGGCGACCAGCTGGAGCGGGCGGCCCGGGTCGCGCTCGCGCACCCCGAGGTGGGCACGGTCGAGCGGGACCGCTTCCGGGTCGTGCTGCTGGACGAATACCAGGACACCAGCCACGCACAGGTGGTGCTGCTGCGGTCGCTGTTCGGCGGCGGCCACCCGGTCACCGCCGTCGGCGACCCCTGCCAGTCCATCTACGGCTGGCGCGGCGCCTCGGCCGGCACCCTCGAACGCTTCCCGGTGGAGTTCCCGACCGTCGGGGGCGCGGCCGCCGACGAGCTGACGCTGACCACCAGCTGGCGCAACCGGCCCGAGATCCTCGACGTCGCCAACACGCTGTCCGCGCCGCTGCGCGCGCACGGCGCCCGGGTCGCCGAGCTCGCCCCCGCCGACGTCCTCGCCGAGCCCGCGTCGACCGCGACCGTCCACTGCGCGCTGCTGCCGACCTATGCGGACGAGGCCGCCTGGATCGCCGACCGGATCGTCGCGTCGTGGCGGCTCGCGGCGAAGGCGGCGCCGGAGACGTTCCCGATGGACATCCCCGTCGAGGACCGGCCCACCACCGCCGTGCTGGTGCGGACCCGCGCGCAGATCCCCGCGCTGGAGAACGCGTTGCGCTCCCGCGGCCTGCCGGTCGAGGTCGTCGGGCTCGGCGGCCTGCTCGACACGCCCGAGGTCCGCGACGTCGTCAGCGTCCTGCGGGTCCTCGCCGACCCCGCCGAGGGCGCCGCGCTGCTGCGCATCCTGACCGGCCCCCGGTGGCGGATCGGGCCGCGGGACCTCGTCGCCCTGTACCGTCGCGCCCGCTCCCTCGCCGCCGCGCGCCGGGCCGGACCGGTCGACGACGAGCCGGCCCTCGCCGACCGGCTCGACGAGGCCGTCCTGGTCGAGGCCCTGGACGATCCCGGCGACCCGGCCGCCTACTCGGAGCCGGGGTTCGCCCGCTTCGCCGCGCTCGGCACGGAGCTGCGCCGGCTGCGGTGGCGCCTCGACCAGCCGCTGCCCGACCTGGTCGCCGACATCGAACGCGCCACCGGCCTCGACGTCGAGGTCGCCGCGCGCCCCGGCGACGCCGGCCTGGCCCGCGGTCACCTCGACGCGTTCAGCAACATCGCGGCCCGCTTCGCCACCGAGTCCGAGGGCGCGACCCTCAGCGCGTTCCTCGCGTTCCTCGCCGCCGCGGAGAACGAGGAGCGCGGCCTCGCGCCCGGCGAGGTCGAGGTCGTCTCCGGCGCGGTGCAGATCCTGACCGCGCACGCCGCCAAGGGCCTCGAATGGGACGTCGTCTCGGTCGCCGGCCTGTGCAACGACGTGTTCCCCGGCCCGAGCAACGCCGGCGACCACTGGCTGCGCGGCCTCGGCGTCCTGCCGTTCCCGCTGCGCGGCGACAGCGACGGCCTGCCGGTCCTGGACCTGTCCGCCGCCGCCGACATCAAGGGCGTGGTCCGCCGCCTGGAGGCGTTCACCGAGGACTGGCGCCACCACGACGTGCGCGAGGAGCGCCGGCTGGCCTACGTCGCGGTCACCCGCCCCCGCCGGTTGCTGCTGGCCAGCGGGTACTGGTGGGGCGACGGCGTCAAGCGCGCCCGCGGCCCGTCGATCTTCCTCGACGAGATCCGCGACCGCTGCGCGGCGGGCGCCGGTGCCGTCGACGTGTGGGCGGAGACCCCGGCCCCCGACGCGCAGAACCCGACGGCCGAGCACGTCCCGAGCGCCAGCTGGCCCGCCGACCCGCTCGGCGGCCGCCGTCCACTGCTGGAGGCGGCCGCGGCGATGGTCCGGGCCGCCGGGGGTGATGCGGGGGCGATAGTCGGACCGACGCCGCCGGCGAAACCCGGTGCGGCCACCGAGCGCATCGCGTGGCCCGCCGAGGTCCTCGCCGACGGGTCGGGGCAGCGGTGGGCCGCCGAGGCCGATCTCCTCCTCGCCGAGCGGGCCCGGCTCACCCCGCAGCTCAACGCCCCTGTCGAGGTGACGCTGCCCGGGCACATGTCGGTGTCCCAGCTGGTCGCGCTGCGGCGGGACCCGCAGCGCCTGGCCCGCACGCTGCGCCGGCCGCTGCCCTCGCGGCCCGACCCTTACGCCCGGCGGGGGACCGCCTTCCACCACTGGCTGGAGCAGCGGTTCAAGGCGGAGCGGCTGATCGACCTCGACGAGCTGCCCGGCGCCGCCGACGAGGGCGCCGCCCCCGACGAGGCGCTCGCCGACCTGCAGGCCAGGTTCCTGGAGGGGGAGTGGGCGGACCGGGTGCCGCTGGACGTCGAGGTGCCGTTCGCCTCCGTCATCGCCGGCGTCGTGGTCCGCGGGCGGATGGACGCCGTCTACGCCTACCCCGACGGCCGCTACGACGTCGTGGACTGGAAGACCGGCAACCGGCCCGCCGGGACCGACGCCGCCGCCGCGGCGGTGCAGCTCGCCGCGTACCGGCTGGCCTGGTCGGAGCTGCGTGGCCTCCCGCTCGACCGGGTCGGCGCCGCGTTCTTCTACGTCCGCGACGGCGTCACGGTCCGCCCCGCCGACCTGCTCGACGAGGAGGGCCTGCTCGCACTGATCACCGCGCTGCCGAGCCGGTGACTCTTCGCAACAGTCTTTGCTCAACGGCAAGTATCGGGTCGAGCATCCGACACCTCGCTGTCCACGGAACCGCGCTGTCCTCGAAGCTGTCCAAAGAGCATGCGGACGGGCATGCGAGGGGAAGTGCGCACGATGCAGGCAACGCACACGCGCGAGGTCGCACTGGTGGTCGGGATGGCCGCCGCCGGGGTGCTGACCGCCGCCCTGATCGTCATCGGCCCGGTGGCCGCCGCGCACGCTCCCAGGTATCCCCAGGTCACCGACGTCCGCATGCCGGAGCAGCCGCGGCCGTAGCGGTTTTTGGCAGACTGGCCCCGGGCTGCGACACTTGCTTCTGAGATGACCGAGCAGCATTCACCGTGGGCTCAGCCGGACACGCAGGTCGTGCTGGCGCCCGTCGGGCCGGCGCCGACGATTCAGCGCACGGCCGAGCCGCCGCGCGCCGCGCCGGGTTACCAGTCGGGCCGGGTCTCGGGCATCGGCGTCCCGCCCATCGTGCCGCCGCCCTCGTTCCCGCCGCCCGGCGGTGGCGGTGGCGACGACGACGACCCGGTGAAGCGCAACAAGCGGATTCTGAAGGTCCTCAGCGGCGGCGCGGTCGCGGTCGTCGTCGTCGGCCTGGTCGTCATCCTCGTCTCGCTCATGACCGGCAACGCCAACACGCCGGGCGGCCTCTTCGGCAACCGCCCGGAGGGCCCCAGCGACACCCGCCCCGAGCTGGCCCGCCGCTGCCCGCCGCCGACCATCCCGCCGGAGGCCCCGCCGGGCGGCACGGAGGTGCCGGCCGGCCCGCGGATCTCCGACGAGGAGTCGGGGATCTCCTACAAGCAGTTCGGCGCGCCCTGGGAGCCGTGGGACAACGCGTGGGTCGACCGCGGCGACCTGAAGGTCACCTACCGGATCGGTCAGCACTTCGTCACCGAGCCCAACTACCGCGGCAACAACGACTACCACGCGACGATCCTCTCCGGGCACGTCCCGGCCGCGGTCAACGACGGCATGGTGCTGGACCTCAAGTGCGTCGGCGACCAGATCGCCGCCGACGTGCGGATCAGCTTCTACCCGGAGCAGAACACGATCGAGCAGATCTCCGCGAAGGACCTGACGCTCGGCGGCCGCCCGGCCCGGCTGCTGAAGTTCCGCCTGCACTTCTCCCAGGTGGGGCTGCGGGCGAAGAGCGAGCTGGTCTCGATCGCCCTCATCGACCTCGGCAAACCCGAAGCGGCGATCCTGTATGTGTCGATCCCCGACACCCACCGGCAGTTCGACCCGATCGCCGACGAGGCCCCCGAGTCGGTCCGTCCCCTGTAGCCGGAAGCCGACTGGCGCGGGTTGCGTCGATCCGTCACGCTAGCGCGGTGAAGAAGGCCGCACTGGTTGCAGGAGTCGTGCTCGCACTCGTCCCCGTGAGTCCGGCGTGGGCGGACGGCATCCGTGACGATCAGTGGCCCCTGCAATACCTGCGGGTGAGCGAGGCCAACGAGAAGACCCGCGGCGAGGGCGTCACGGTCGCGATCATCGACAACGGCGTGGACCGCAACCACGTCGACCTGACCGCCAGCGTGCTGCCCGCGATCTACACCAACGGCGCGCTGACCGCGCCCGGCGACCCCGACGGGCACGGCACGGCCCTCGCCGGGCTGATCGCCGGGCAGGGCCACGGCGCCAACCGGCAGAACGGGGTGGTCGGCATCGCGCCGGGCGTCGACATCCTGCCGGTGGTCCTCGGCAGCCCCGCGACCCCGGACCCGACCGGCGTGCGCGGCGGCGCCCACACCATTACCGCTGACCAGTTGGCCGAGGGCATCGAGCTGGCCACCGTCCGCGGCGCGAAGGTCATCGTCGTCGGTTACTCCGTCGGCGGCAGCGAGCGGCTCCAGCAGGCGGTCCGGGAGGCCCTCGCCGCCGACGCGGTCATCGTCGCCGCCGACGGCAACCGCGCCGGTGAGGCGTTCGAGCCCTACCCGGCCGCGTATGACGGGGTCCTCGCGGCGGTCCCGCTGTCGCGCGCCGGCGACGTGCTCGTCACCTCCGACAGCGGCCGCAAGCTCGGCTTCGGCGTGCCGGGTGAGGACATCATGACGACCAACACGGGCGGCGGCTACCGGGTCGACGCCGGCAGCGCCTCCGCCGGCGTGCTCGCCGCGGCCGTGGCGCTGGTCCGCGCGGCGTATCCGAAGCTGCCCGCCGACGAGATCGTGCACCGGCTGTCGGTGACCGCCGTCGATGCCGGCGTCACCGGCGCGGACCCGGTGTTCGGCGTCGGCCGCGTCGACCTGGTGCCCGCGCTGACCAGGGTGATCCCGCTCGCCCACCCGCCGTCGCCGTCGGCCGTGCCGGCGCCGTCCACCGCGGCGCCGGCGTCCGTGCCGCCCCTGGCCGCCGATCCGCTGCACCCCAGGTCGCGGGGCAACCTGGGGTGGCTGCTGAGCCTGCCGCTGATCGCGTTCATCGGGGTGCTGCTCTGGTACGCCCTGCGCGCCGAGCACCGGCTGCGCCGCGCCGAGCGGGCCGGGTCAAGGGCCGGGTCACACGCCGACTCACACGCCGGCTCACGCGCCGAGGAGCCCGCCGGTAGCACCGGGTAGGCGGTCGGCGACGGCGAATCGCGCGGGACGGGATAGATTCGACGGGTGCCTCGTCGTAGTCCCGCTGTGCGGATTCCCGCGTCCAAGTATCCCGTCGAGCGCCTCACCCTTCCGAACGGTCTGCGGGTGGTGCTCTCACCCGACCGGGCCGCCCCCGTCGTCGGCGTCGCGGTCGTCTATGACGTCGGCATCCGCTCCGAGCCGCAGGGCCGCACCGGCTTCGCCCACCTGTTCGAGCACCTGATGTTCCAGGGCTCCGAGAGCCTGGAGAAGCTCGCCCACTTCCGTTACGTGCAGGGCTCCGGCGGCACGTTCAACGGATCGACCCACTTCGACTACACCGACTACTTCGAGACGCTGCCGTCCAACGCGTTGGAGCGGGCGCTGTTCCTCGAGGCCGACCGGATGCGCTCCCCCCGCCTGACGGAGGAGAACCTGCGCAACCAGGTCGACGTGGTCAAGGAGGAGATCCGGGTCAACGTCCTCAACCGGCCCTACGGCGGCTTCCCCTGGCTGCGGCTGCCCCCGGTCATGTTCGACACGTTCGCCAACGCCCACGACGGCTACGGCTCGTTCGACGACCTGGAGTCCGCGACCGTGCCCGACGCCGCCGACTTCTTCGACCGCTACTACGCCTGCGGCAACGCGGTGCTCGCGGTCTCCGGCGACTTCGACGTGGCGACCGCGACCGCGCTGATCGAGCGGCACTTCGGCGACGTCCCGGGCCGCCCGGCGCCGGCCCGCCCCGACTTCGCCGAGCCCGACCTGACCGCCGAGCGCCGCTCCTCCTACGAGGACCGTCTCGCCCCGCTGCCCGCGGTCGCGGCGGCGTGGCGGGTCCCGGACCCGATCAACGACATCGAGGCCTACCTCCCGTATGTCGTGCTCGCCGAGGTCCTCACCGACGGCGACGCGTCCCGGCTGGTCGAGCGCCTGGTGCTGCGTGACCGCACGGTGACCAGCGTCGGCGGCTACGTCGGCTTCATGGGCGAGCCGTTCGCGGTGCGCGACCCCACCGCGCTGGTCCTGCAGGCGCACCTGCCCCCGGGCGGCGACGTCGACAAGGTCCTGCGCACCGTCGAGGAGGAGTGCCAGCGGATCGCCACGGACGGCCTCGCCGAGGACGAGCTCAGCCGCACCCAGGCCCGTATGGCCACACACCTGCTGCGCGACACCGACGCGGTGCTCGGCCGGGCGCTGCAGATGGCGGTCCTGGAGCAGCAGCGCGGCGAGCCCGAGCTGCTCAACCAGCTCCACACGCTGATCGGTGGCGTCACCGAGGAGCAGATCATCGCCGCGGCGGCCACGCTGGTCCCGTCGCGCCGCGCCGCGGTCGAGGTCATTGCCGGAGGAGCCAAGTGACTGCCGAAACCCTGCTCCGCACCGTGCCCGTGCTCGGGCCCAACCGGCCGCTGAAGCTGCCGAAGACCGTCGAGCGGACCCTCGACAACGGGCTGACCGTGATCGCGTTGCGCCGCTCGTCGGTGCCGCTGGTCGAGGTCCGGCTGCGGGTGCCGTTCGCGAAGGCGCACCTGGCCCGCGCCGCGCTGCTCACCCAGACCGTGCTGTCCGGCACGACCGCGATGTCGACCGTCGACATCGCCGCCGAGCTGCAGAAGGTCGGCGGCGGGCTGTCCGCCGGCGCCGACCCGGACCGGCTGCTGATCTCCGGCAACGCGCTCGTCGGCGGCCTCGACCGGCTGCTGGACCTGCTCGCCGAGGTGCTCACCGACGCCAACTACCCGGCGGAGGAGGTCAGCACCGAGCGGGCCCGCCTCGTCGACCGGATCCGGGTCGCGCAGAGCCAGCCCAGCCACCTCGCCCGCGCCGCGCTGCTCAAGCGGATGTACGGCAGACACCCGTACGCGATCCAGACCCCGGCGCCGGAGCAGGTCGAGGCCGTCACCCCCGCCTCGCTGCGCACCCTGCACGCCGAGCGGGTGCACCCGACCGGGGCGACCCTCGTCATCGTCGGCGACATCACGCCGGAGAAGGCGATCGCCGCCGCCGAGCGGATGCTGGGGAAGTGGGACGGCGCGGGCACGAGCGTCGACCTGCCGCCGACGCCGGAGCTGAAGCCGGGGCCGCTGACCCTGGTCGACCGGCCCGGCTCCGTGCAGTCGTCGCTGCGCCTGGCGCTGCCCGCGGTGTCCCGCCGGCACCCCGACCACGCCGCGCTGCAGCTGGCCAACCTCGTCTTCGGCGGCTACTTCTCCTCCCGCTGGGTGGAGAACATCCGTGAGGACAAGGGCTACACGTACGGGCCGCACTCCCTCGTCGAGCACGCCGTCGCCGGGTCGGCGCTGGTCGTCGCCGCAGAGGTGGCGACCGCGGTCACCGGGCCGGCGCTGCTGGAGACGCTCTACGAGCTGGGCCGGCTGGCCAGCCTCCCGCCGAAGGAGGAAGAGCTGGAGCAGGCCCGGCAGTACGCGCTCGGCACGCTGCAGCTGGGCATGTCCACGCAGGCGGGGCTCGCCGGGCTGGTCTCCACCTACGCCGGGTTCGGGCTGCGCCTGGACTATCTCGCCGAGCACGCCGCCCGGCTGGCCCGGGTCAGCCGCGAGGACGTGGCGGCCGCGGCGGCGCAGTACCTCGCGCCGTCCCGGATCGCGGCCGTCGTCCTCGGCGACGCCGAGCAGATCGAGAAGCCGCTCGCGGCGCTGACGGCGGTCACCCGAGCGGCGTCATGACGGGCTCTGAGCGTCCGGTTGCTTCTGGACGGCGACGCCAGTGCGCAGCCGCTTCCGGACGGCGGCGCCGGTGCGCTGCGGGATGACCTCGTGACCGACGTTGCCGCCGCCCGGCCGGGGCCTCCGCTCGCGCGGGGTGTGCTCGACCGGGCGGCGCACCGCCGCACCGACGCCGCCTGGCTGGACGCGGCCTTCACCCGGGCCAGGGTCGTGGTCGTCGACGACGGGCACATGCTGGTCCGCGGTGACGACCCGCCCGAGCTCGTCTACGTGGACCCGGCCGACGCGCCGCAGGGCGAGCGGTTCTTCCTCGGCGAGGACACCGACGGCACCGCCTACTTCGCGGTCGCCGCGGACGTGGCCGTGCTGCCCGGCACGCGGCGGGTCACGCTGCGCCAGGTCGGGCACGCGCTGCCGGACCTGCCGGCCGGGCTGTTCATCACCGCCGTCGGGCTGGCCAACTGGCACTCGCGGCACCCGTACAGCCCCCTGAGCGGCAAACTGACGGTCCCGGCGCAGGCGGGGTGGGTGCGGACCACCGAGGACGGCGCCGAGACGCTGTGGCCGCGGACCGACCCGGCCGTGATCATGCTGGTGCACGACGGGGTCGACGGACCCGGCGGGCGCTGCCTGCTGGGCTGCAACGCGCAGTGGCCGGCGGCCAACGGCATCCGGCGCTACTCGACCCTGGCCGGGTTCGTCGAGCCCGGCGAGTCCGCGGAGATGGCCGTCGCGCGCGAGGTCCTCGAAGAGGTCGGCGTCGTCGTCGGCGACGTCACCTACGTGGCGAGCCAGCCGTGGCCGTTCCCCGGCTCCCTCATGCTCGGGTTCCACGCCACGGCACCGGTCGGCGCGCCGGTCGTGGTCGACGCCACGGAGATCCTCGAGGGCCGGTGGTTCTCCCGTGCCGAGATCGCGCCGGTACTGGCGGGGGAGTCCTCCGACTTCGGCCTGCCGTTCCCGGCGTCGATCGCGCACTACCTGATCACGGAATGGCTGGGTTAGCCCCGCTGCTCACGGCGAGCCCCTGCCGAGCGCTTCGCGGTGCCAGCGGTCGCACCAGCGGTCGAGGACCCCGGCGGCGTGTGCCGGGGTCACGGCACGGATGTCGTGGTCGATCTTGTGCGCGCCGAACGCCTGCGTCGGGTGCCAGTCGAGGTCGCGCCACAGCGCCTCCTCCGTCACCCGCCCGGCGGGTTCGACGACCCGGCGCAGCAGCGACAGCGGCGTGTCCACGTCCGTCTCGCCGTCGACGCGGACGAAATACGTGATGAGCGTCCGCGGGGCGGGCGGCGGACCGGTCCGCCACGCCGTCAGCGCGTCCTCGGTCAGCCGGCCGTCCGGCTCCGGCGCGGGCGCGCGGAAGTCGTGCCGGCGCATCTGCCGCAGCAGGTCCTGCTCGGGGGCGAGCCCGTCGTCGAGGATCTCGGCGACGAACCGCTCCGGCCACAGCCACAACCCGTCGGTGTGCAGCACGCCCGGACCGTGCCCACGGCCGATCGCGGTGCCGCCGGACAGATAGTCGGCGATGCGCCGCCGGCGCCCCGGGTCGGCCACCCGCGGCCGCTCGGGCGCGTGGTAGGTCCCCTGGTGAGCCCCAGGTCCCCGGGCGCCGGACACGGCGAAGTCGCGAGCCACCCGCATGCCGGTCACCGTAGTGAGCCGGCGGCTCCCTGTGAAGGGTCAGCTACTGACCGCGTTGGCCAGCTGGGCCTTGACCTGGACGATCGTCGGGTTCGTCAGGGCGGTGCCATCGTCGAACTTCAACGTCGGGACCGTCTGGTTGCCCCCGTTGACGCTCTCGACGAACGTCGCCGCGGCGGGGTCCCGCTCGATGTCGACGACCTGGTACTGGATGCCCTCACGGTCCATCTGCGACTTCAGGCGGTGGCAGTAGCCACACCACGTGGTCGAGTACATCGTCAGCATCCGGTGCTCCTCCGTCGTTTTCTCGGCAGGTACTTCGGGGGAAACGTCATACCCGGCTGGAATGATGCCTACCTGTGGCGGACTCCTCAAACCCACTCGCAGGACTTGACCCGGAGCAGGCGTCCGTGGTCACTGCTCCGGCCGGGCCCCTGTGCGTCCTCGCGGGCGCCGGCACGGGCAAGACCAGGGCGATCACGCACCGCATCGCCCACCGGGTGCGCACCGGGCACGTCCGCGGCCAGCACGTCCTCGCCGTCACGTTCACCGCCCGCGCCGCCGCCGAGATGCGCGCCAGGCTCGGCCAGCTCGGCGCCGGCGGCGTCCAGGCGCGCACGTTCCATGCCGCGGCGCTGCGCCAGGTCCGCTATTTCGCCCCGCGGCTCTTCTCCGGCCGGGAGATGCCCGAGCTGCTGGACAGCAAGGCCCGCCTGGTCGGCCTGGCCGCCACCCGGGCCGGGGTCAAGATCGACGGCACCGGCGCCCGCGACCTCGCCGGCGAGATCGAGTGGGCCAAGTCCTCGCTCATCGAGCCTGCCGACTATGCCGTCGCCGCCGCCAAGGCGCTGCGCGAGCCACCGTTCGACGCGGCCAAGGTCGGCGAGGTCTATGCCGCCTATGAGCGGGTCAAGCGGGCCCAGGGCGTGATCGACTTCGAGGACATGATCCGGGCCGCGATCTGGGCCATGGAGGAGCACGAGGACGTCGCGGAGCAGATCCGCTCGCAGTATCGGCACTTCGTCGTCGACGAGTATCAGGACGTCAACCCGATGCAGCAGCGGCTGCTGGAGTCCTGGCTCGGCGACCGCGAGGACCTGACCGTCGTCGGTGACGCCAGCCAGACGATCTACTCGTTCACCGGCGCCAGCGCGTCCTATCTCGTCGACTTCAAGCGCCGCCACCCCGGCGCCACCGTCGTGCGCCTCGTCCGGGACTACCGGTCGACCCCGCAGGTCGTCGGCCTCGCCAACACCGTGATCGGCCAGGCCCGCGGCGAGCTGGCCCGGCTCCGGCTGGAGCTGATCGGCCAGCGCCCGCCCGGCGCCGAGCCGGTCATGCGCTCGTTCCCCGACGAGCCGCAGGAGGCCGCCGCCGTCGCGGCCCGCTGCCGCGAGCTGATCGCCGGCGGCACGCCCGCAGAGGAGATCGCCGTGCTCTTCCGGGTCAACGCGCAGTCCGAGGTCTATCAGGAGGCCCTCGCCGAGGCCGGGGTGCCCTATGTGGTGCGCGGCGCCGAGCGGTTCTTCGAGCGGGTCGAGGTCCGCCAGGCGATGATCGCGCTGCGCGCCGCCACCCGGTCCCTCGACCCGGACGCGCCCCTCACCGAGTCGGTCACCCGGGCACTGGAGGGCGTCGGCTGGCGGGCCGGCGAGGTCCCCACCGGTGGCGCCGCGCGGGAGCGGTGGGAGGCGGTGTCGGCGCTCGTCACCCTCGCCGAGAGCATGCCGGCGCTGACCCTCGAAGCCTTCAACGAGGAGCTGGCCCGCCGCGCCGCCCTGCAGCACGTGCCGACGGTCGCCGGGGTCACGTGCGCGTCGCTGCACTCGGCGAAGGGGCTGGAGTGGGACGCGGTGTTCCTCGTCGGCCTCGCCGAGGGCACCATGCCGGTCATCCACGCCCGCACCCCTGACGCGGTCGAGGAGGAGCGGCGGCTGCTCTATGTCGGCGTCACCCGCGCGAGGCACACGCTGTGGCTGTCCTATGCGGGCGCCCGCACGCCCGGCGGCCGTCCCCGGCGGGCCACCCGCTTCATGCCCGCCCTGGAGCCGGGGCGTTCCTATGAGCCCGGCCGGCGTGCGTCGTCCCCGGGCATCGGCAAGACCGAGGTGACGGCCCGGGTGAAGCGCGCCGTCGCCGTCTCGTGCCGGGTCTGCGGCGCCGGGCTGCTCAGCGGGCCGGAGCGCAAGCTGGGCCGCTGCGAGGGCTGCCCGTCCGACCGCGACGAGGAGCTCCTCGCCCGGCTGCTCGACTGGCGGGCCCGGCTCGCCGCCGTGCAGAAGGTCCCCGCGTTCGTCATATTCACGGATGTCACGCTCGCCGCGATCGCCGAACGGCGTCCCGGCCGCCGCGAGGAGCTCGCCGTCATCGCCGGCATCGGCCCCCGCAAGCTGGGACTTTACGGCGACGACGTGCTCGCGCTGGTCTCCGGCACGACGGTCGATGACCTCGTGCGGAGCGACTGATTCCGATCCGCGGAAAAGTGACAAGAACTTTTCCCGGAAATTCGATTGCCCTACCCTGAAGACGCGGCATAGCCTGCGAACACGAACGCCGGAGCACCGGCGGTCGGCCCATGACGAGTGTGGAGAGAAGGTGCGACCCGTGAAGCTCTATATCTCAGCCGAGCTACAGCCGGCGTTGCGCACCCTCTGCGCCCCGTCCCCGGTGTCGGCGCGCCGTGTCCCGACGCTGTGGCAGGAATCTGCCGTCAGAGGCGCCTTCGCGGGCGTCGCTGCCGCGCAAGGCCCGGCCGCTTCCCTGATCCCGACCGTTGCCTCTGCTCCGGCTGCCGCTCCGACCGCGTTCTTCGCGGCCACGGGTGGCGTCGCGGCCCTGGGTGGCGTCGAGGTTCCGGGCGGCGTCGAAGTCCAGGGCGTCATCCCGGCCGATCTGAGGATCGACCTGGACGTCAAGGGCGGCACCGGCACCACCGGCACCACCAGCACCATCGAGCGCGTCCGCACCGTTGAGCAGATGCCCGCCGCCGGCGGCACGCTGCTCAACCGGCGGGGAGTCCAGGTTCAGGGGACCAGTGGGCTCACCGCGAACGACAAGCACGACCTGACGGCTCCGAAGCCCAACGGCGGAGTCCGCGGCACACCACCTCGAGGCAGGCCGGTCTAACAGACCGACTTACCGGCTCACCTCGAGGCCGCGGAACCCGACACCGGGATCCGCGGCCTCAGTCATTTTGCACCGACGATCACCACCAAACGATCGAGAAACAGAAAGGGGTGACCGGGATGAGTCTGGCCTTGGCATCGCGCGATGTGCGCGTTGAGGGTGCCGACGAGCGTCTCCTCGTCGCTGCCCGGGGCGTGAAGTCCGACCTGCCGTGCCGCACCTTCGACCCGGACCTGTGGTTCGCCGACCAGCCGGCCGAGCTCGAGCTGGCCAAGTCGCTCTGCGTGGAGTGCCCTCTGCGCGTCGAGTGCCTTGCCGGCGCAGTCGAGCGCGCCGAGCCCTGGGGCGTCTGGGGTGGCGAGATCTTCGAGCGCGGCGCGGTTGTCCCGCGGAAGCGTCCGCGTGGCCGCCCGCGCAAGGAGGACGTCGCCCGCGACGCCGTCCTGCGGGTCGAGGTCGCAGCTCGCACCGCGGCCGTGGCCGCGAGCGTGGCGGCCTGACATGAGCGCACATCCGTTGTCAGCCAGCCGAGGTCTGCGCGCCGCGCAGCCGACCCGGCTTCAACTCACCGACGTACGCACCAACCTGAGGAGCATGGCCGTGTCCTTGCAACTACTCCACGAAGCACTCTCACGAGCACGAATGCGTCAGCCTCAGGCTGTCCGTCACTCTGAGGCTTCTTCGTCCGCCCGTCAGATCGCGATGCGCGCCCGCCGTGAGCAGGAGCGTCAGCTGAACCGACACTGACCTTCGTCAAAAGGCGGCCTCCCGTCCGGGAGGCCGCCTTCGGCATTCGTCTATTCGGCCTTGCGCCGGCGCGTCTTCTTCACCGAAGGCTCCGCGAATCCCGGCAGCCAGCGCTCGATGATCTCCCGATAGGGGGCCTCGGCCTCCAGCTGACACAGGACGCCGATCGAGCCGAGCGTCACGCGGTGGGTCAGCATGTACGACGGGGGCAGGTTGAGCTGCCGGCTCATCGCATACGCGGGGCTCTTCGGATTGGCGAGCCGGCCCGCCTCCGCGCGCAGCCACGCCCGGCTGAACCGGAACTTCGGCTCCGCGACCGGGTCCAGCATCGGCCTGATGTAGCTCAGCACCGCCGCCGCGTCGATCTTCGCGTCGCGCTTCACGAACCCCTCGTCCTGCAGCCCGGACAGCACCGCGTCGGCGTCACCGGCGAGCGCGAGCCGGGTCAGCCGGCCGATCACCTCCGGATGCCCGCCGGGGAGCCGGGCGACCGCACCGAAGTCGAGGACCCCGAGCCGCCCGTCGGGCAGCATCCGGAAGTTGCCCGGGTGCGGGTCGGCGTGCAGCAGCTCCGCCCGCGCGGGCGCGGAGAAGTGCAGCAACGCCATCCGCGTGCCGGCCGCGTCGCGCTCCTCGACCGTGCCCGACGCGATGATCGTCGCCAGCGGCACACCGTCGATCCACTCCGTGACGAGCACCCGCGGCGACGACGTGAGGACCTGCGGCACGCAGATGTCCGGGTCGCCCTCGAACGCTTTCACGAACGCGCGCTGTGAGGTGGCCTCCAGCTCGTAGTCGAGCTCCTCGGTGACCCGGTCCCGGATCTCCTGCACGAGCGGCTTCACGTCCAGGCCCGGCTGGATCGCCTTGAAGAGCCCGGCGAACCGGGCCAGCTGGTTGAGATCCGACCGCAGCGCCTCACCGGCGCCCGGATACTGCACCTTGACCGCCACGTCGCGACCGTCCGCCCACACGCCTCGGTGGACCTGCCCGATGCTGGCCGCGGCGGCCGGTCTGTCGTCGAACTCCTTGAACAGCTCCCGCCAGTCGTCGCCCAACGACTCCCGCAGCACCTTGTGCACGCTGGCCGCCGGCAGCGGCGGGGCGGCCTCCTGCAGCTTCGTCAGCGCGGCCCGGTAGGGCCCGGCGAGGTCCTCCGGCAGCGCCGCCTCGAAGACGGACAGCGCCTGCCCCATCTTCATCGCACCGCCCTTGAGCTGCCCGAGGACGCTGAACAGGTGCTCGGCGGTGCGGCGCTGGACATCCGCGGACACTACGTCGGCGGCCATACCGGTCACTCGCTTGCCCAGGCCGAGCGCGGCCCGCCCGGCCAACCCGAGGGGAAGCGACGCCAGTCGTGCGGTGCGGGCGACTGCGCCCCTGGGGATCTCGGTCACACGTCATTCTTACCCGTTCTGCGCTGCGCGACGACGGCGACGGCAGTCACAGCGGGGATGCGCCACCCAAACCCGGCGTCTCAGCTCACCGGCGCGAGGGATCTCGACGATCGCCGCTTCCGTCCGCGCGGCCGTCCCGTCGAGGAACGCGAGCACCTCGTCGGCGGCGAACGCCACCCCCGCCAGGGCCGTCGCGGACGCGCAGGGCTCGCCGTCGCCGGGCGGGGCCGTGGCCAGCTGCGCCGCGAGGACCGGCCAGATCGGGTCCCGGTCGCGCCGGTGCAGGTCCAGGCACGCTCCGCAGGGGGAGCTCGCCGGGCGTACCAGCGGACCGATCAGCACGGTGCCGAGCCGGACCGTCAGCTCCAGCCGCGCCAGGCCACCGAGCCGCAGGCCCCTCCTGGCGAGCGCGGGCGGGTGGCGGTCACCGACGCGCACCACGAGATCGACGTGGCCCGTCCTGGCCGCCGAGAGGTCCGCCCCGGGCGCGCACCTGGCGACGGCGTTGCCGGTCGCGACCGCCCGTGAAACTCCCACGTCGTCGGCGAGCAGACCGCCGACCAGCACGTCCCCGGCGCCGGTGACCCCGTCGACGACCAGGTCGACGTGCCCGACCCCGCTCGCCGCGAGCAGCGCCGCCAGCGGAGCCAGCAACGGGCCGTCCCCGGCGACGACGACGCGGGAGGTGTACCGGCGGCGAAGGACGTCTGCGGGCTCTTCCCTGCCCCGGTCCTCGCGCGTGGCTTCGTGCCGGTCCTTGCGCGGCTGTTCGTGCCGGTCCCTGCTTGTTGCTCCGTGCCGGTCGTTGTGCGGCTGTTCGTGCCGGTCCTTGCGCATCTGGAGGGCGATCGCCGCGGCCTCGATGCTGAGGCGGCGGTGTGCCCGCTCGGGCAGGCCGGCCGGGACCAGGGCGTGCGCGCCGACGACCAGCCCTTCGTCCCGCAGCAGGTCCACCAGGCCGCCGACGTCGGCGGCCGCCAGCCCCAGCGCCTCGCCGGCCGCCAGCACGGCGGGCTCGGTGTGCGCGCCGTCGAGCAGGTCGAGCACCCTGGCCAGCTCCGGCCGGCGCAGGTGCAGCACCACGGCGCCGGCGGGGTCGGTGCCGAGCTGGACGGTGGACGCGTCCCGCCACAGGCGGCGCAGGTTCGGCAGGAGTGTCGGTCGCATGACCGGCGAGACTGCCACCGGCGCGGACTCCGGCCGGGGTGGTTGTCCACAGGGATATCCACCGCCGGCCGGACTTGTCCACAGCCGGCCGCCGAGTTGTCCACAGCGAAAGGCGCAAACGCTTCATACCGCGCGGGCCAACTGTGCTGCGCGAGCGCGACGATCTCGGGGCTCACCCACCGGGCGGGGGGCGGCGAGGAGCCGATGTGTACGGCCCGCCGTCGGCGGCCGTGCCTGGCTGCGTGCCTGGCTACGGGTGGAGTCAGGCCTTGCCGAGGATCCGGTTGACCGTCGTGCCGCAGACCGGGCAGGCGCCCTTGGCCATCTTCATGCCCGTCTTCGAGATCGCGATCTCGCCCTCGAAGTCCCGCTTCTCCTTGCACTTGACGCAGTAGCCGTTGTACGTCTCGGCCACGATGCCCTCCTCATCTCGGTCCGGTGCACGCACCGGTGCTGACCAGCTAGGTCGACGTGGTGAGTGTGCCTTGTCGGACACTCGGGGAAAGTGCGGTAAGACGGGACACGCCGAGCGTAATCGGAAGATCTTCCTCTAACCGCACGCTACACACTATGCACAGCCTGGGGATAACTGTGTGGGCAACGGTGTGGGTTGCTGTGGATGAAATGCCTTCGGGTGGCCTTTGAGGGCCTGTTGGCGGCCTCATCGCTCCGACGACCGGCGGAATCTTTCCGGCGAGGCGCCACGAATGGGTGACATACGGGCGTGCTCCGCGAGATTGGCCCTTGCGGAGAGATGGCCGTTTCCGGCTAGCGTTCCTCCGTGAGCGGTACCCTGAGGGGGCCGGCATGACACGTAAGCCGGTCATCGAGGTGCGGCGCAGCAAGCGCCGCCGACGCACGGTGTCTGCCTACCGTGATGGTGAGCGGGTCGTCGTGCTGATCCCCGCGCAGTTCTCCCGGGCGGAGGAGCGCGAGTGGGTCGATCGCATGCTGGAGCGCCTGGCCATCCGCGAGCAGCGGGCCCGGCGCACCGACAGCGAGCTGACGGCACGCGCGCAGCGGCTCGCCGCCCGCTACCTGCCCGATCACCCCAACGCCGCCCGTCCGACCAGCGTGCGCTGGGTGCAGAACCAGAACGGGCGCTGGGGGTCGTGCACGCCGGCAGACGGTACCATCCGGATCTCGCACAGGGTGCAGGAGATGCCGGACTGGGTGATCGACTACGTCCTGTTGCACGAGCTGTCGCATCTGGTCATCGCCAGCCACAGCGCCGCCTTCTGGGCGCTCGTCGGGCGCTACCCGAAGTCGGAGCGGGCGCGGGGGTATCTTGAGGGGGTGTCAGCGGCTGCAGGTCTCGGGATCACTGAATGACTGACCCGGCGGTTTCGGCTGCGGTGATCGTGCTGCTCGTGCCGACGCCGTGGTCGCCGCCAGGGGTCGACCCTGCCTCGTGGCGTGCCGCGCTCGCCGAGGACGTCGTCGACCTGGTCGCCCCGCTGCCGCTCATCCAGCCGGCCATCGCCGCCCTGCCCGCCGACCTGCCCCTGGCCTCGAAGATCGCGTGGCCGGGCATGCCGCGATACGAGCTGCCGTCCCTCTCGATCAGCGCCGCCCTCGCGGCGGCCGCCGCCGACGGGCACGACCGCGCCGTCGTCCTCATGGCCGACGCACCCGACCTCCCGGCCATGCTGATCGGCAAGATGATCCGCCCCCTGTCCACCAGGGTGGTCGCGGTCGCCCCCGCCGCGGGCGGCGGCCTCCTGGGCGTGGCGACCCGCCTGCCGGCGCCGTCCTGGCTGCCCGACCTCGACCCCGAGACCGCCGACGTGGTCACCGCCCGCCGCCCGGCGCCGTCCCCGGCGATGGTGGCCGCCGCGCCCGGCTGGCACCGCCTCCGCGGCCCCGAGGACCTCCGCCACCTGGACATGGCCCTGGACGGCTGGGACGCCACCCGCTCCCTGCTCTCCTGAACCGAAGCCGGGCACTGCGTCGCGGCCGAGCGCGGCCGGGGCACTGCGTCGCGGGCGGGCGCCGGGACGCCGCGGAACAGTGATCTGCGGCGGCTCGGCACAGTCGCCCCGCCGCAGCCGGACCAACGGGTCTGGAGGATGCCGGCACCGGGCAGGACACCGCCCGGCGGGCCAGGAGGGCGCGCCGGGCCGGGTCTGCGGTCGTCACGCCTTCGGGGAGCCGCCCTCCCCGGGCTCGTCGCCCTGCTCCGGCGTGTCGTCCTTCTGCGGCGGGTCGCCGGCGGTCTTGTCGCCGAGACCGAGGTCGGTGTCGCTGAAGCCGAGGTCGCTCAGGTCGAGCTCGGTCCGGGCGAACAGCTCCGGGTCCGCGAACGCCTCCTCCTCCGGCAGCAGGTCCGGGTGGTCCCACAGCGCGTCCCGGCCCGCGACGCCGCGGTGCTCGAGCAGGGCCGCCCACAGGGCCGTGGCCTCGCGGAGGCGGCGGGGGCGCAGCTCGAGGCCCACCAGGGCGGCGAACGTCTGCTCGGCCGGCCCACCCGCTGCGCGGCGGCGGCGGAACGCCTCGGACAGGCGGACCACGTCGGGGAGGCGGTCGCCGGCGGCGCGGTCGACGACGTGGCAGACCCAGCCCTCGATGAGGGCGAGCGCGGTCTCCAGCCGGGCGAGGGCGGCGCGCTGCTGCGGCGTGTCCTCGGGGGTGAAGATGCCCTCCAGGACGAGCTCCTGCGGGTCGCTGCCGAGCGTCGCGGGGTCGATGCGGCTCATCGCCTCCTCGATCGCCTCGCGGTCGACATGGATGCCGGCCGCGTAGGCCTCGACGGCCGCGAAGACGTGGCTGCGCAGCCACGGGACGTGGCCGAAGAGCCGCTGGTGGGCCGCCTCGCGCAGCGCCACATACAGGCGGACCTGGTCGTCGGGGATCTCCAGGCCGCGACCGTATTCGGCGATGTTGGCCGGGATGAGCGCGGCGGTGCCGGCCGGGCCCAGCGGCAGGCCGATGTCGCCGGCGGAGAGGACCTCGGCGGCGAGCGAGCCCAGCGCCGTGCCCAGCTGGCCGCCGAGCAGGGCACCGCCGAGGGAGGCGACCATCGAGGTCATGGGCCCCATCTGGGCGCGCATCTCCTCCGGCACGAGCTCCGTCATCGCCGACACCATGCGGGCGGCGACCGGGTCGCACAGCTTCTGCCAGACGGGCAGGGTGATGTTGAGCCACTCGCCCCGGCTCCACGCGGTGGTCGACCGCACGCCGGACGGCAGGGCGGACTCCGGGTCGAGCCACAGGTCGGCCAGGCGCAGCGCCTCGATGACCCCGGCCCGCTCGGCGGGGGTGACCGACGGGTCACCGACCGGCTTCGCCGCGTCGGGGTCGCCGGTGTTCGCTGCCGGCGTAACCGCGACGCCGGGCATCGCGAAGCCGACGGGGAACTGGGCGAGGCCACCGGCGGGACCACCGCCGGTGAGGTGGGCCTGGGCGAGCTGACGTGCCAGATCCCAGTTGACCGGGCCGCCTCCGGGCGTGGCGAACAGTTGCTGCAGCTGGCTGAGGAACTGCTGCATCTGGCGCGGATCGTTGGGATCCGGCACCTCTCCGCCGGGCGGTCCGAAGCCGAACGGGATGTCTGCGGGCATGTCCCAAAGGTACTCGCTTCCGATGTACGAAAACTGAGAGCGCTAGGCTCGCCGCCATGAGACGTCGTGGCGTGACCGTGTTGGTCGGCGCGTTGCTGCTGCTGTTGCTGTCCTGGCAGACGACCGTGTTGCAGGTGCCCTACGTCGAAATGGGGCCCGGACCGACCTACAACACGCTCGGCGCCGGCGACGACGGCAAGCCGATCATCAATGTCGACGGCGCGCCGGTCACGAAGTCGGCGGGGCAGCTGCGGATGACCACGGTGTCGGTGCAGCCGCAGATGACGTTGCTCGAGGCGATGATCGGCTGGTGGCAGAAGGACCGCGCGGTGGTGCCGCGTGAGCTGATCTACCCGCCCAACCGCACAGAGCAGCAGGTCGAGGAAGAGAACAAGAAGGACTTCCAGGCGTCGCAGTCCTCGGCGGAGACGGTCGCGCTGCGCAAGCTCGGCTATCCCGTCCTGGTGGCGATCGACGAGGTGTCCGCCGGCTTCCCGGCCGAGGGCCAGCTCCAGGCGGGCGACGTGATCAACAGCATCGACGGCAAGCCGGTGACGTCGCTGGCGAAGCTCACCGAGCTGGTCCGGGCCGAGCCCGCCGGCACGCCGCGGCAGGTCGAATACACCCGCGGCGCGGACAAGCGCACGGCGACCGTGGCGACGAAGGCCGCCGACGACGGCACGCCGCGGCTCGGGATCACGGTCAAGTCGTCCCAGCCGCACCCCTTCAAGCTGTCGATCCAGCTGGACCGCATCGGCGGGCCGTCGGCCGGGCTGATGTTCACGCTCGGCATCATCGACACCATCAAGGAAGAGGACCTGACCGGCGGGATCATCATCGCCGGGACGGGCACCATCGACGACGAGGGCAATGTCGGGCCGATCGGCGGCATCCCGCAGAAGCTGGTCGCGGCGAAGGCGGCGAAGGCGAAGTTCTTCCTCACCCCGGCGGCCAACTGCGCGGAGGCCGTCGCCAATGCCCAGCCGGGCCTGCCATTGATCAAGGTCAGCACCGCCGACCAGGCGCTCACCGCGCTGGAGCAGTTGCGGGCCGGTCAGACACCAGCCGTGTGTGGTCCATGACTACGCTGAACGGGTTTCCATACGCGAACGGGCGGAGCCGACCGTGGTAATGCGTAATCCCATGACCAGGGTGAGCCGACGTGGTCGGGTCACGATCGTCGTGCTGGCGGTCGTCTTCCTGCTCTTCACCCTCTTCGACCGGGTCGTCGGGGCCTGGACCGACTATCTGTGGTTCTCCGAGGTCAAATACACCGGGGTCTTCTCGACGGTGCTCACGACCCGCCTGTGGATGTTCCTGATCTTCGGGGCGGCGGTCGGGCTCATCATCGCCGGCAACCTCTACCTGGCCTACCGGACCAGGCCGCTGCTGCGGCCGCACTCCGCCGAGCAGCACGCGCTCGACCGCTACCGGCTCTTCCTGCTGCCGCACATGACGATCTGGGTCGTCGCGGTCGCCGGGCTGATCGGCCTGTTCTCCGGCCTGTCGGCACAGGGGCACTGGCAGGAGTGGCTGCTGTTCACCAACAGCACGCCGTTCGGGCAGAAGGACGCCGAGTTCGGCGTCGACCTGAGCTTCTACGTGTTCGAGTATCCGTTCTGGCGGTACGTGCTGGGCGTCGCCTTCACCGCGGTGGTCTTCTCGCTGCTGGGCGCCCTGGCCCTGCACTACCTCTTCGGCGGCGTGCGGCTGCAGGGCGCCGGCGAGCGCATGACGACCGCGGCACGCGCCCACCTGACCACGCTGGTCGCCACGTTCGTGCTGCTCAAGGCCGCCGCGTACTACCTGGACCGGCGCGGCCTGCTGCTCGACAAGTTCCCCACCCAGGAGCTGTACGGCGCCGGCTACACCAACATCAACGCGCTGCTGCCGGCGAAGGAGATCCTCGCCTGGATCTCGATCGTCGTCGCGATCGCGATCCTGGTGTTCTCCAACGCCTTCATGCGCAACCTCATCTGGCCCGGGCTCGCCCTCGGCCTGCTGGCCCTGTCCGCGGTCGCGGTCGGCGGGATCTACCCGGCGGCGGTGCAGTCGTTCACGGTGAAGCCGAGCCAGCTGCAGAAGGAGGCGCAGTACTTCCAGCGCAGCATCGACGCGACGAGGCTGGCCTACGGACTGAACACCGTCGAGGTCAAGCCCTATGCATCGCGCAACCAGGAGCCACCGACGAACCTGCCGTCCTACGACGAGACGGTCGGCAACATCCGCCTGCTCGACCCGACCGTCGTCGGCGAGACCTACACGCAGCAGCAGCAGGTCCGCGGCTTCTACGAGTTCAACCCGAAGCTGGACATCGACCGGTACACCATCGGCGGCAAGACCCAGGACTACGTCGTCGGCGTCCGTGAGATCAACTACTCGCAGCTGCAGCAGAACAACTGGCAGAACCGGCACTCGGTCTACACGCACGGCTACGGGTTCGTCGCCGCGCCGGCCAACCAGGTCGTCTGCAACGGGCAGCCGTTCTACGTGTCGGGCTTCCTCACCAACCAGGCCAAGCCGGTCGGTGAGCAGGGCCAGCAGTGCGCGTCGCAGCAGGACCTGATCCCGGTGAAGGAGCCGCGGATCTACTACGGCGAGCAGATGGGCGACGTCTACGCGATCACCGGCAAGGCGTCCGGCGCCAGCAACGCCGAGTTCGACCGGCCGACCGTCGAGGCCGGCGACCAGTACTCCAGCTACGAGGGCGCCGGCGGCGTCCCGGTCGGCTCGTACTGGCGCCGCCTGCTCTACGCCGCCCAGATGCGCGAGACGAACTTCCTGCTCTCGGGTGTGTTCAACGAGAACTCGAAGGTGCTGTACGTGCGGAACCCCGAGGACCGGGTCCGCAAGATCGCGCCGTTCCTGACGCTGGACAACGACCCGTACCCGGCGGTCGTCGACGGCAGGATCCAGTGGATCATCGACGGGTACACGACGTCGGCGACGTACCCGTACGCGCAGCGCATCGACTGGAACACCGCGATCCAGGACTCCTCCACCAGCGGCCGGATGTTCCCCGAGCCGCGCCAGGACGTGTCCTACCTGCGCAACTCGGTGAAGGCGACCGTCGACGCGTACAGCGGTGAGGTCAACCTCTACGCGTTCGACGAGAGCGACCCGATCCTGAAGGCGTGGAACAAGGCGTTCGGCAACAAGCTGGTCAAGCCGCGCTCGGCGATCTCGGCGCAGCTCATGGACCACCTGCGCTACCCGGAGGACCAGTTCAAGGTCCAGCGGGACCTGCTCAGCCGCTTCCACGTCACCACGCCGAACGGGTTCTTCTCCGGCCAGGACTTCTGGGAGGTGCCGAAGAACCCGGCGAACCCGACCGCCGACCAGCCGCCGTACTACATCGTGGCCAAGCTGCCCTACCAGGACAAATCCCGGTTCCAGCTCACCACGGCGCTCGCGCCCCGCAGCCGCGGCAACCTGGCCGCGCTGATGTCCGCGTCGTACGTCAACGGCAAACCGGTGTTCGAGATCCTGGAACTGCCGCCGGACACGGCGATCCAGGGCCCGGCGCAGATGCACAGCACGATGACCGGTATCGCCGACGCGAGACGCGAGCTGACCCAGTTCAGCTCCAACAACTCCGAGGTCATCTACGGCAACCTGCTCACGCTGCCGGTCGCCGAGGGCATGTTGTACGTGGAGCCGATCTATCTGCGGACGAAGAGCGACAAGACGTTCCCGACGCTGCAGAAGGTCCTGGTCGCCTACGGGCCGAACTACAAGGCCTACGCCAACAACCTCGCCGACGGGCTGGGCGAGCTGGTGAAACAGGCGACCGGCCAGGCGCCCGTGCCGAGCACCGGCGACAACGCCGAGCCGACCGTCCCGAACACCGGCGGCCAGCCCGGCTCGCCGGCGGTGCAGGCGGCGATCGCCGACATGAACAAGGCGATCGCGGACCTGAAGGCGGCGCAGGTCGCAGGGGACTTCGAGGCGTACGGCCGGGCGCTCAAGGCCCTGCAGGACTCGCTCGGGCGCTATGAGGCGGCGGTGAAGGCGGCGACACCGGCCGCAAGCACCTCACCGAGCGCCGGGCCGAGCCCGTCGGCGAACGCCAATCCGTCGGCGACGGTGACGGTCAGTCCGGCACCTTCAGGCTGATGGCGGAAGGGCCGCCGCACAGGGGTGCGGCGGCCCTCCGTGATGCCGGACACGTTCACCCGTAAGCGATTTGGAAGACATGACCGCCATGCGCTAATCTTTAGAAACCGACGCGGGGTGGAGCAGCTCGGTAGCTCGCTGGGCTCATAACCCAGAGGTCGCAGGTTCAAATCCTGTCCCCGCTACAACCGCTGACGCCCCCTGCTCACGCAGGGGGCGTTTCGCGTTGGCGGTTTCCGCATCCGCGCACCGGCGGAGCCGGTGCTCCCCAGTGGGGGAGCTTCGCTCCACCCACACCCCCTCGAAACCGTCGGCCCCGCCGACGGGTTCGCCGTGGGTGCCCGGTCGTGGGTGGGGTCGTTGCTTCGCTCGACCCAGCCCCAACCCCAACCCCGCCCCAACCCCAGCCCAACCCCAGCCCGGCCCCAACCCCAGCCCGGCCCCAGCCCAGGCCCGGCCAGGCCCGGCCAGGCCCGGCTCGTCCGTTTCGGTGTGCCTTGGGGCGTCCTTCCCGGTGGCGCCGAAGACCGGGAAGTAGCCCGTTCCTTGAAAGGGAGTCGATGAACATCCGGCGATGGATGGCACCGTGGGTGCTCGTCGTGCTGACCGCGTGTGGCGCGTCGGGCTTCCAGCCGACCGAGCGGTCGCAGGTGTTGGGGGAGTGGTGCGGCGCCGATGGCGACCGTCTCCAGCTCGGCGACGACGGCAAGGCCGCCGTCGCCGGGATGTCGGCGAAGCTCGGGCAGCGGCTGATCGGGCAGTACGACCAGCCGGTCACGCCGACGCTCGACGGCAACTGGAGCTGGAAGGTGCAGGACAAGTCCTACGTGACGCTCACGTTCGCGCCGGTGCCTCCGTTCACCAACTCCAGGGTCGAGCGGCTCAGGGTCGCCAACGACGGCGAGAGGATCAGGCTCCTGGCCTACTTCGGCGACTTCGACTCCGGCTACGACTACTCGTTCGACCGCTGCGCCTGACCCTGGTCGCGGCCGCGTGACCGCATGGCCGTCGTCCCGTTCCCGCAGGGCGGCGGCCGTGTCGTATCTGCGGCGTGACCTGGCACAACGGGAAACCGTACAGTGTCACGTGTTAGTGTCGGCTCCTGCTGTGACGTACGTGCGAGGAGCGTCGGAATGTTCGGATCGGCGATGCTCGACGAGCGCGGGGTGCGGCCGGGGACGATGGCCGCGGGCCAGGTCCATCTGAGCGGCGCCCGGGACGACGTCGCCGTCGACGGGGTCACGGTGACGCTCATGACCGTGGTCAGCGGCGTCGAGGCCGACTTCCTGCGGTGCCAGGTGTCTGCCGGGTTCACGCTGGCGGCGGGCCGGAGCAGGGCGATCCCGTTCGAGCAGCCGCTGCCGTGGGAGACGCCGTTCACGCACTTCGCGGGCGAGCCGCTGCCCGCCGTGTCGGTGCGGCTGCGGACCACGGTCACCGTCGCGGGTGAGCTCCTCGACGTCGGCGTGACACCGGTGACGGTGCACCCGACGGCCGGGCAGTGGCGGGTGCTGGACGGGCTGCGGCGGCTGGGCTGGACGTTCCCGCGCTGCGAGGTGCGTCAGGGCACGGTGCCGGGCGTCCGCCAGAGCGACCCGTTTCTGCAGTGGTTCGACGGCACCGGCCCGCACGCGCCCGACCGGCTGCGGCTGACGTTCGTCGCCAACCCGGTCGGTGTCGACGTCCTGCTCGACCCCGCCGGGGCCGACGACGGCCCGGGTGAGCGGCGCAGGTTCGCGGTGCGCCACGACGACGACGCGCTCGACGTCCCCGCACTGCTCGAAGACCTCCTCCGCCCACTGCCCGCCCGCCGCTGAGAAGCCGGAAGGGCGGCCACCGGAACCCGGTGACCGCCCTTTTGAACCGTAGGCCGTGCTTACGCCAGGAGTTCGAGCTCCGCCAGCTGGGTTTCGGCGGCGCCGTGGTTGGCCGTGACCTGCAGCCGGTACCGCGAGTACGAGGTCCCGTTGCTGATCACGAACGCCCTGGTCTGCCGCCGGTCGACGAAGTCGATGTTGGTGCGGGTGTCGACCGTCGTCCAGGTGGTGCCGTCGTTGCTGCCCTGCAGGACCCAGTTCTTCGGGTCGCGGCCGGGCACGTCGTCGGCGGAGGTCAGCGTGTACTGCTTGACCGTCGCCGACGCGGTGAGCTGGCAGGTGATCGTGGCCGTGTTCGCGAACGCGAGCCACTTCGTCATCGAGGTGTCGTCGACGAGCATGGCCCGGCCCTCGGCCGTGCCGTTCTCGGCGGTGGCGGTGACGGTGCTGCCGGTCGCCTTGTCCTTGAGCTGCGCCGGCGCGGCGGTGCCGGACGTCATCGACCCCGGGATGTCCGAGGCCCCGGTGCCCCACGCCGACGGGTTCGGGCCCATCACGAAGCTCAGGGTGCCGCCCGCGGTGAGGTCCGCGTGCGTCAGGTAGTTCTTCGTGTAGGTCACGCCGTTGAGCGTGGCGCTCTGGATGTAGCGGTTGGTGTCGCTGACACCGGGCGCGTTGACGACGAACGTGCGCCCGTTCTCCAGGGTCAGCGTCGTCTTCGGGTGCAGCGGCGCGCCGATGGTGTAGTCGGTCGAGCCCATCCGGGCCGGGTAGAAGCCCGCCGCGGAGAAGACGTACCAGGCGGACATCTCACCGTTGTCCTCGTCGCCGAGGTAGCCGTTGCCCGTGCCGGCGCCGGAGTTGTACAGCGTGGTCAGCACCTTGCGGACCTGGTTCTGCGTCTTGGCCGGCGTGCCGGCGTAGTTGTACATGTAGAGCATGTGGTGGATCGGCTCGTTGGAGTGCGCGTACTGACCCATGTTCGTGTCGTACGCCTCGGACATCTCGTGGATCGTCCCGCCGTAGCAGCCGGGCAGGAAGTCCCGCGACGCGGCGAGCACCGAGTCGATCTTCGCCGAGAGCTGGGCCTTGCCGCCGTAGAGGTTGGCCATGCCGTTCGGGTCCTGCGGCGCCGCGGTCGCGTAGTGCCACGGCGCGCCCTCGGTGAACTCGCAGCCCCACTCCTGCGGCTTGAAGTTCGCGTCGGTGGTGCGCCACGCGCCGTTGCTCTGCTTGCCGCGGAAGAACCCGACGGACGACGAGAACAGGTTGGTGTAGTCCAGGGCCTGGTTGCGGAAGTACGCCGCGTCCTCGGTGTAGCCGAGCGCCTGCCCCATCTGCGCGATGCCGAAGTTGTTCGTCGCGTCCTCCAGGGTCCAGGCCGCCGACTCGCCGAGCACGTCGGTCGCCACGTACCCCTTGAAGACCGACGTCTGGATCCCCTTGCGGCCCTTGTTGCCGGCGCCGGAGTACGTGCTCGCGTTCTTCACCATCGAGGCGTACGCCGCCTGGTAGTCGAAGTTGCGGACGCCCTTGACGTACGCGTCGGCGAACGCCAGGTCCTGGTTGGTGCCGACCATGATGTCGATCGAGCCCGGACCGGTCCAGCGTGGCGTCCAGCCGAAGTTCTTGTACGCGTTGACGATGCCGTCGAGCATCTCACCGGTCTTCGTCGGCGCGAGCAGCGTGTACAGCGGCCACACCGCACGCGACGTGTCCCAGAAGCCGTTGTTCACGTACATCTGGCCGTCGTGCACCGTGTTGTCGTAGGGGCTGTGGTACTTGCGGACCCCGCCGACGATCTCGGAGCGGTTGTTCGGGTACATGAACGAGCGGTACATGTTCGAGTAGAACGTGGTCTGGTTGTCGGCGGTGGCGCCCTCGATACGGACCTTGCCGAGCGTCGAGTCCCACAGGGTCGCGGTCTCCTCGCGCACCGTGTCGAAGCTCTTGCCGCCGACCTCCTGGTTGAGGTTGGCGGTGGCCTGCGCGACGCTCATGAACGAGGTGCCGATCTTCAGGGTCACCTGCTCGTTGGCGGCGGTGGCGAAGCGGACCCAGCTGGTCGCGCCCTGGCCGGTGATGTTGCCGGACGCCGCGATCGCCTTGTCGGTGGTCGCCGAGACGTACATCGTCTGACCGCGGTGGTTGATCGAGCCCTGGATCGTCCGGTTGGCGTTGTTGACCGTCAGCGAGCCGCTCGCGCTGTCGACGGTGTCGAACAGGATCACCGACTCCGCCGCGGAGGGGAAGGTGAAGCGCATGACGCCGGCGTGGTCGGTCGGCGCGATCTCCGCCGTGATGCCGTACGTGTCGAGCCGCGTCTTGTAGTAGTGCGCCTTCGCGACCTCGTTGCTGTGGCTGAAGGTCGACCTGCGGGAGTCCGGCGTCGACTTCACCGCCCCGGTCATCGGCATGACCTGCAGCTGCGCGTAGTCGCCGATCCACGGGCTCGGCTCGTGGCTGATCGCGAAGCCCTGCACGGTGGTGGCGTTGTACTCGTACAGCCAGCTGTCGTTGTTGCCGTTGGTCACCGGCGTCCAGAAGTTGAAGCCGTTCGGGACCGTCGCGCCGGGGAACGTGTTGCCGCGCGAGTAGCTGAAGCTCGAGTTGGAGCCGCGCCGCGTGTCGACGTAGTCCGACAGCCGGCCGGCCGTGCCGCCGTCGGCGCTGATCTGGATGTCGTCGAACCAGCCGCGGAACAGGCCCGTGTTCAGCGGCTGGTCGTAGGCGACCATGATCCGGTCGATCGTCTTGCCGGCCCTGACCGCGCCGATGTTCGACGTGACGAAGTTCCAGCGGTCGAAGCCGAGGGTCGAGCCGTTGCCCTGGAACGTCGGGTGGACCCGCACGCCGTACTGGTCCACCGCGCCGGAGTCGCGGAGGTTGGTGCCGTCGGTGAACACCAGGTCGACCGCGACGTCGAGGTGCCCGCCGGACTGGGGGTACACCCAGTAGGACAGCGTGCTGGCCGCACCGACCGGGATGTCGACGTCGAAGACCCGGTTGTACGAGAAGGACGTCGTCGCGCTCAGGTCGTTGCCGGAGTACAGCAGGGCGGTCGTCCCGGTGTGGGCCGTCCCGGTGCCCGGGATGCTCTCCATGCCGGTCAGCGCGCAGCAGTAGCCGCCGATGCCGTTGCTGTTCTCGACGCTGTTGGTCCAGGTGGGCTGCGGGTCGCCGGCCTCGAAGCCGGTGATGAAGTCGCCGGGGGCGGCCACGGCGGGTTCCGTGGTGACGGCGGCGCTGATCAGCCCGGCGGCGAGGGCGACCGCCGCGAACCAGGTGCGTCGCCTGGGGGTGCTGGACCGTCTTCTGCGGGGGTGGCGGATGGTCATTGCGGCAACCTGCCGTTTCGGTGAGGGTTGTCTCGCGCCGCCGGTGCAGACCGTGGTCAACGTTGTCAGCACGCAAGCCATCACCAGCCGTCGATGCCGGGCGGTGGCACGCGCGCGCCTGGCGGGGCGGCGCCTTCTTCAGGTGGGGCGGGGGCGGAAGCGTTCTTACGGAGATTCGCGCCGATATCGAGTTTTGTCAACTCTTGACAAATGCAGTGAGCGGGGGCAGCGGTCCGCCGCCGCCCCCGCCCGTCGTGCCGCTACTGCTTGAGGAACACCTGGGCGGCGCTGCCGTTGCAGTCCCAGAGCTGGAGGCGGGCGCCGTTGCTCACCGAGCCGTTCGGGGAGTCCACGCAGCGGCCCGACTGCGGGTTGCGCAGCGAGCCGTCCGGCTGCGGGACGAACTGCTGGGCGCCGCCGCCGTTGCAGTCCCACAGCTCGAGCAGCGTGCCGTTGGCGGTGCCGTTGCCGGTGGCGTCCAGGCACCGGTTCAGCGTGCGCAGCGCCGTGCCGTCCCAGGTCCAGTGCTGGTCGACGGCGAAGGGCTGGCAGCCCCACAGCTGCACGGCCGCGCCGTTGCCTCCGGTGTCGTCGGCGGCGACGTCGACGCACTGGCCCGCCGGGCCGTTGACGAAGGTCGCGCCGGGCGAGCCGCCGCCGAGGCGGAAGACCTGCGCGCCGCTGCCGTTGCAGTCCCACAGCTGGAGCCGGGCGCCGTTGGCGGTGGAGCCGCTGGGGGAGTCGGCGCACCGGCCGGACTGCGGGTTGCGCAGCGAGCCGTTGCCCTGCGGGACCCACTGCTGGGCGCCGCCGCCGTTGCAGTCCCACAGCTGCAGCAGCGTGCCGTTGGCGGTGCCGTTGCCGGTGGCGTCCAGGCAGCGGCCGAGGGTGCGCAGCGCCTGGCCGTCCCACGACCAGCGCTGGTCGACGGCGTTGAGCTGGCAGTCCCACAGCTGCACGGCCGCGCCGTTGCCACCCGTGTCGTCGGAGGCGACGTCGACGCACTTGCCGCCGGGGCCGGTGACGTTGCGCCCGGGCGGCGGGCCCGCCGTGTTGAGCCGCTTGGAGGCGGCGATGAGCTGCTGGTTGGCGTTGCGGACCTTCGTCTGGTCGAACTTCAGGACCTGCCGGTCGTAGGTCCAGAAGCCGTTGACCTCGCCCTCGACGTCGAAGGGCTGCGTGTAGACCATCCCCGCGAGGCCGCGGGTGTAGATGAGGCCGAGCGCCTGCTGCTGGATGCTCACGTACCGGTCGGTCGCCGACGTGCCGTCCGGGTGCGCCTCGTAGATGAAGTAGCCGCCGTTCGGGCTGTACTCGTGGCCCGGGGA
Organism: Dactylosporangium sp. NPDC005555; assembly: GCF_040605635.1. NCBI lineage: Bacteria > Bacillati > Actinomycetota > Actinomycetes > Micromonosporales > Micromonosporaceae > Dactylosporangium > Dactylosporangium sp. NPDC005555. The sequence continues at coordinate 109,850 of NZ_JBEXDG010000019.1, read as the reverse complement.
GCGCACGCCGAGGCCGCCGTACTCGCCGAGGACCGCGGTGCGGGTGGCCGTCGGGGTGGGCGAGTTCGGGCCGACGTACCAGTGCCAGTCCTGGATGTCGCCGTTGCCGGGGTCGCCCTTGGAGTTGCAGCAGTTGTAGCCGCTGTGCGGGTTGACCAGCCGGGTCGGGTCCTGGTTCTTGACGTTGTTGACGACCCGGGTCGTGTCGGCGAGGTTCCACTCGCCCCAGCCCTCGTTGAACGGCACGTACACGATGACGGCCGGTGAGGAGCGGTGCTCGTCGACGATCTGCCCGACCTCGGTCTCCCATTGCGCGTGCTGCGCGGCGGTGCCGGGCGCCTCGCCCATGCTCGGCATGTCCTGCCACACCAGCAGGCCCAGCCGGTCCGCGTGGTAGAACCAGCGCTGCGGCTCGACCTTGATGTGCTTGCGGACCATGTTGAAGCCCAGGTCCTTGATCTTCTGCAGGTCGCCGGCGAGGGCCGCGTCGGTCGGCGCGGTGTAGAGCCCGTCGGGCCAGAAGCCCTGGTCGAGCACGCCGGTCTGGAGCACGAACTGCCCGTTGAGCGTCGGCACGAGCCTGCCGTTGACCACGGCCTTGCCGACCTCACGCATGCCGAAGTAGTGCATCGTGGAGTCCACGGTCGCGCCGGAGCCGTTGCGCAGCGAGAGCCGCAGGTTGTACAGGAAGGGATCGTCCGGCGACCAGCGGCGCGCGTTGGGCACCGGGACGGTGAACTCGGTGAAGCCGCCGGTCGCGGTGCCGACCACGGTCGTGCCGTCGAGGGCCTCGGCGTAGACGGAGTGGCCGGTGACGTCGCCTCTGGTGAAGACCCGGATCCGCAACGTGTTGTTCGCGAGGTTGGGGTACAGGTCCGCGCTGAAGATCGACGACGTCGGGGTCGGCTCCATCCAGACGGTCTGCCAGATGCCCGACGACGGCGTGTACATGATGCCGCCCGGGTTGCGCACCTGCTTGCCCCGGGCGATGTTGAGCCCCGGGGTGTCGGTGGGGTCGTAGGCGCGCACGATCAGCTCGTTGGTGCCGCCGTTGAGCTGCGGCGTGATGTCGAACTCGAAGCGGTCGTAGCCGCCGGTGTGGCCGCCGACCTGCACGCCGTTGACCCACACGGTGGCCTGGTAGTCCACCGCGCCGAAGTGCAGCTGGACGCGCCGCCCGGCCCAGCCGGCCGGCACCGTGAACGTGCGGCGGTAGAACAGGTACATGCGGTTGTCGTTCGCGGCCCGCTTGATCCCGGAGAGCGCCGACTCCACGGGGAAGGGGACGTTGACCCGCTCCGGCAAGGTCTGGCCGAAGACGGGGTTGTCGTTGGTCGTCGACTGGCGCAGCTGCCACTCACCGTTGAGGTTGAGCCAGTCGGGACGGGTCATCTGCGGCCGTGGGTACTCCGGCAGGGGCTGGCCGGCGAGCGCCTGGCTCGTCCACGGGGTGGTCAGCGGCGACGGCTGAGCCGGCGCGGCCACGGCGGGCGGTGCGGCGGACACCGCCGTCCCGAGACCGAGCAGCGCGGCGAGGGCCGCGGTGAGCAGCCTCCGCCGGTGATGCGATGCGGACATGAGGGTTCTCCTATGGCGGACGGAGACCGAACCTGGTTGGCGGACAGGTATCGGCGAGTGTTGATGCGCATGCTAACGATGTCACACGAAAATCAACAGAACCGCTCAAGAAGTGGACACAAAACTACGGTGCGCTCGCCGGTCCTGGCGGCCGGCCCGAATGACGTTTCTTAAAGAAGGGTTAACGCCGCAACGCTACGACCTGCGCACATAGAGGTACTTCTTTTGTGAAAGAAACTTAACTGATACGCTCCCTGCCCATCGAACCATCGATGTGGAGGGCTCGCCCATGAGAGCGCAACGTCGAACATTTGCCCTGATTGCCGGTGCGGCGGTGACGCTCGTGGCGGGTCTGGTCATGGCAACGGTCACGCAGGCCGAGGCCGCCAGCAACGCCGCCGCCGCGGTCACGTGCTCGGCGCCCGCCTGGGCCGAGGGCAACACCTATACCGCCGGGACCCAGGTCACCTACGGCGGCAAGCTGTATCAGGCCCTCGTGACCCATACCGCCTACGTCGGCGCCGGCTGGAACCCCGCGGCGACCCCGTCGCTGTGGACGGACCTCGGTGCCTGCACCGGGGGGACGACCAGCCCGACGCCGTCGCGGACGCCGAGCACCAGCCCGACGCCCAGCCGGACCCCGAGCACCAGCCCGACCCCGAGCCGGACCCCGAGCAACAGCCCGTCCACCTCCACGTCGCCGGGCGGCAGCACCTGCGCGGTGAAGTCCCGCCCCGCCGGCAAGGTCCTGCAGGGATACTGGGAGAACTGGGACGGCGCCTCCAACGGCGTGCACCCCGGCCTCGGCTGGATCCCGATCACCGACGCGCGCATCAAGCAGCACGGGTACAACGTGATCAACGCCGCGTTCCCGGTGATCCGCTCCGACGGCACCGTGCTGTGGGAGAACGGCATGGACGCCGGGGTCAAGGTGGCCACGCCCGCCGAGATGTGCGCGGCGAAGGCGGCCGGCGCGACGATCCTCATGTCGATCGGCGGCGCGGCCGCGGGCATCGACCTGAGCTCCAGCACCGTCGCCGACCGGTTCGTCGCGACGATCGTGCCGATCCTCAAGACGTACAACTTCGACGGCATCGACATCGACATCGAGACCGGCCTGACCGGCAGCGGCAACATCAACACGCTGTCGGCGTCGCAGTCGAACCTCATCCGGATCATCGACGGCGTGCTCGCGCAGATGCCGTCGAACTTCGGCCTGACGATGGCGCCGGAGACGGCGTACGTTACCGGTGGCAGCGTCACCTACGGCTCGATCTGGGGCTCCTACCTGCCGATCATCAAGAAGTACGTCGACAACGGCCGGCTGTGGTGGCTGAACATGCAGTACTACAACGGCAGCATGTACGGCTGCGCGGGCGACTCCTACTCCGCCGGCACCGTGCAGGGCTTCCAGGTGCAGACGAACTGCCTCAACAGCGGCCTGACCATCCAGGGCGTCACCATCCGGGTGCCCTACGACAAGCAGGTCCCGGGTCTGCCCGCCCAGGTCGGCGCGGGCGGCGGCTACATGAGCACGTCGCTGGTGTCGCAGGCGTACAACACGTCGCTCAAGGGCCTGATGACCTGGTCGATCAACTGGGACGGCTCGAAGGGCTGGTCCTTCGGCGACAACGTGAAGGGCCTGCAGGGCCGGTAGCTCAACCAGCGTGCGCGGCGGCCACCACGGCCGCCGCGATACGCGACAGATCCGGAGCCGTCGTCACGTACGGCGGCATCGTGTAGATCAGATCCCGGAACGGCCGCAGCCACACCCCGTGCGCTGCGGCCGCCCGCGTCGCTTTTTCCATGTCGACCTCGTGGTCGAGCTGCACGACCCCGATCCCGCCGAGGACCCGTACATCGGCGACCCCCGCGACATCGCGGGCCTCCTGCAGATCCGCGGCCAGGACGGTCTCGATCCTCTTGACGTCGCCCTGCCAGTCGCCCGCGAGGAGCAGGTCGACCGACGCCCCGGCGACCGCGCAGGCCAAGGGGTTGGCCATGAACGTGGGGCCGTGCGCCAGAACCGGCACCGTACCCTGGGAGATGCCGTCGGCGACCTCGGCGGTGCACAGCGTCGCGGCCAGGGACAGATAGCCGCCGGTGAGCGCCTTGCCCAGGCACATCACGTCGGGGCTGACGCCGGCGTGATCGGCGGCGAACAGGGCACCCGTGCGGCCGAACCCGGTGGCGATCTCGTCGAAGACGAGCAGCACGTCCGCGTCGCGGGTCGCCTCGCGCAGCACCCGCAGGTATTCCGGCGCGTGGAACCGCATCCCGCCGGCGCCCTGCACGACCGGCTCGACGATGACCGCCGCGAGCTCGTGCGCGTGCTCGTGGATGAGCGCGGTCAGCGCCGCCGCGTAGGCCGGGTCGAACGCGGCCGGCGGCTCCGGGGCGAACACCTGCGCCGGCAGCACCCCGGTCCACAGGCTGTGCATCCCGCCCTCGGGGTCGCAGACCGACATCGGATGGAACGTGTCGCCGTGGTACCCCCCGCGCCAGGTCAACAGGCGGCGCTTCGCCGGGCGGCCCAGGGAACGCTGGTACTGCAGGCACATCTTGACCGCGACCTCCACCGACACCGACCCGGAGTCGCTGAAGAACACGTGCCGCAGCGGCTCGGGGGTCAGCTCGACGAGCCGCGCCGCGAGCGACACCGCGGGCTCGTGGGTGAACCCGCCGAACATCACGTGGCTCATCCGGCCGAGCTGGTCCGCGGCGGCCGCGTCGAGGACCGGGTGTCGGTATCCGTGGATCGCCGACCACCACGAGGCCATGCCGTCGACGAGCTCGTCGTGGCCCTCGAAGGGCTCCGCCAGGCGGATCCGCACGCCCTCCGCGGAGGTCGCGACGAGCGGGACGCTCCGGCCGGGCATCGGCCCGTACGGGTGCCAGACATGGGCCCGGTCCAACGCCACCAGCTCTTCGACGCGCATGCCCCCGACCCTATCCGGGGAGTACGCAGCGACCTCGCTGAATGACTGGAGTCCGGTTGGTATCCTGCGGCCTCCACCCGCTGATCCCACAAGGAGCCACGGTGTCGCTCTTACCGTTACGCATCACCAGTGCCAGGTCGCTGAGTACCGGTCCACTGGCGAAGCGCTGATCGCAGCGCGAGGTCCGTCATGGACAGCGAGAGCACGGCGGTCCTGGCCACCGCCTCGAAGGTCGGCAGCGTCGAGGACCTCGCCGGGCTGCTGCGGCACCTGCGCCGCCGGCAGGCCAGGCGGCGCGGCGACCCGCCGCAGACCTACCGGGAGCTCGCGGCCCGCACCGGCTGGTCCCACGGCAGCATCGGCGGCTACCTGACCGGCAAGATCCTCCCACCGGCGGACCGCTTCGACGTGCTCGTCCAGCTGCTCGACGCGGCGCCTGAGGAGCTCGGCGCGCTCGCCGACGCCCGCGACCGCGTCGAGGAGCAGGGCAGAGCCGACGAGCAGGGCAACGCCGAAGAACAGGGCAGTGCCGTCGAGCAGGCCGCCGAGAAGACCGCCGAGCAGGCCGGCGGGACGGCCGTCGAGCAGGCAGGCGAGCGTGACCCGTCCGTGCCGCGGCAGCTGCCCGCCGCGCCGGGTGTCTTCACCGGGCGGGACGCGGCGATCGCCCGGCTCGACGCGGCCGTCGACGCCGGCACCGTCGTCGTCATCGGCACCGCCGGAGTCGGCAAGACCGCATTGGCGGTGCACTGGGCGCACCGGGTCACCGAGCGCTTCCCCGACGGCCAGCTGTACGTGAACCTGCGCGGCTTCGGACCGGTCGCCGAGGTGACCGCCGACGAGACCCTCCGGGCGTTCCTCACCGCGCTCGGCGTCGCACCCGACCAGGTCCCGGCCGGGCTGGACGCCAGGATCGGGCTGTACCGCAGCCTCCTGACCGGCCGCAGGGTCCTCGTCGTGCTCGACAACGCCGCCCACGCCGAGCACGTCCGGCCGCTGCTGCCCGGCGGCTCCGGCAGCCTCGCGCTCGTCACCAGCCGCAACCAGCTCGCCGGCCTCGTCGCCACCGGCGGCGCGGTGCCCGTGCCGCTCGACCTGCTCACCGCCGGGGAGGCCAGGCGGTTGCTCTCCACCCGGATCGGTCCGGCCCGGGTCGAGGCCGGACCCGCCGCCGTCGAAGCGATCGTCGAGGCCTGCGCCCGGCTGCCCCTCGCGCTGGTGATCGTGGCCGCCCGCGCCGCCGCGCATCCGGACCTGCCGCTCGACGTGCTCGCGGGGGAGCTGCGCGCCGAGCGGGGCCGGCCCGCGATGCTGCGGGAGGCCGACGTGCGGTCGGTGTTCGACTGGTCGTACCAGCGGCTGAGCGCACCGGCGGCGACCCTCTTCCGGCTGCTCGCCCGCGCGCCGGGACCCGACGTCAGCCGGGCCGCCGCGGCCGCGCTCCTGCCGGATCCGGGCGACGCGTGGCGGGCCCTCGCCGAGCTGACCCATGCGAGCCTGCTGACCGAGCACGCGCCGGGCCGGTTCGCCGCGCACGACCTGCTCCGCGCGTACGCGGCCGAACTGTCCGGCGCGTTCGACGGACCGGCCGACCGGGACGCGGCGACGGTGCGGGTCCTGGAGCACTACCTGCGCACCGCGCACACCGCGGCTCTGCTGCTCGACCCGCATCGCACGCCGCTGCCCGGGGTCCCCGGGCAGGACGCCCCGCGCACCGAGGCGCAGGCGCTCACCTGGTTCGCCGTGGAGCACCACACGCTGCTCGCCGCCGTGCGGGAGGCGGCGGCGACGGGGCACGACACGCACGCGTGGCGGCTCGCCTGGACGCTCGTCGACCACCTCGACCGGCGCGGGCACTGGCCGGACCTGCTCGCCGTGCAGCGCATCGCGCTCGAGTCCGCGCAGCGGGCCGGCGACGCGTCGGGTGAGGCGGTCAGCGCACACCAGCTCGGCCGGGCCTGCATCCGGATGCGCGACTACGACGCCGCCACCGCCCACCTGGAGCTGGCGCTGGACCGCTACGGGCGGATCGGCGACGACGCCGGCCGGGCCCGCGTGCACGGCAACCTCGGCTTCATCGCCGACCGGCAGGCGCGCCCCCGGGACGCGATCGAGCACCTGCGGCGCTCGCTCGACCTGCTCCGCGCCACCGGCGACCAGGCCGGGCAGGGCGCGGCGCTGGCGAACCTCGGCTGGTCCTACGCCGCGTCCGGCGAGCACCGCGAGGCCCTCGACCACTGCCATCAGGCCCTGGAGCTGCAGCAGCGGATCGGGGACCGGACCGGCGAGGCGTACAGCTGGGACAGCATCGGCTTCATCCACCACCAGCTCGGCGAGCACGAGCCCGCCGCCGAGTGCTACCGGCAGGCGCTCGAACTCTGGTGGGAGATCGGCGACCGGTACGGCGAGTCGGAGACCCACACGCACCTCGGCGACCTGCACCGGGCGGCGGGCGCCGAGGCGGAGGCGCGGACCTGCTGGCTCGCCGCCCTCGCGATCCTCGAGGACCTCGGCCACCCCGACGCGGAGCAGGTCCGGCGCCGCCTCGGATGACCCGTGTCAGCTGCGGTCGGCGAGGTCGGCGCAGGTGGCCTCGTCCGGCAGGAACGGGCGGAACGTGACCTGCCACGACGACCCGGCGGAGCGCCACGGGGTGCGGCTGTTGGCCTTGCCGGCGGCGGCGAGGATCAACGCCGCCTGCTCGCCGGTGGCGCTGACACAGTGCACGCCGGGTCGGTCGGCATACGCCTCGCCGGGCAGCGCCGGGCCGGGCCAGTCCACCGGCTGCTGCGGCTCGACGCCCTGGTCGCCGCCCATCTCGGTCCACGGGGCGGCCACCGCCGCGATCCCGGCCGAGGGGAAGGGCTTCGACTCGGACACCGCTGCCCTGCCGAGCGTCGCCGGCAGGTCGGTGAGCGCCTCGACGAGCCGCTGCATGTGCTGGCGGGCTGCGCGGTGCGCCCCGGACAGCTCGTCCTCGCCGATGCCGAGCGCCGGGATGTCGCTGACCAGCTCGCCGGCGCCGGTGCGGACCATGATGTGGGTGGTGGGCGCGTCGGCGACGTTGGGCATGCCGAAGTCGGTCTGCTTGCCGACGCCGGCGTCGACGGCCCGGTCGACGAGCTTCGCCACGTCCGCGGTGCTGATCTGCTGCACCTGGACGTTCGGCAGGGCGGGACCGGGGAAGATCTCGATCATGGGCCCGTTGGTGACGACGCGGCCGTCGCCGTACACGCTGAGCGCCGGGACCTCGGTGACGGTCATCGCGACCGGGACCAGCCCACCGGCCACGTCGACACGCAGGACGAGGTCGTCGGGGGCATACGACACACCGCCGCCGGACGACCCGCCGGACTGTCCGTCGCCGCAACCGGCCAGCAGCGCCAGGGGGAGGGCCAGGGTGGCGGCGAGCGCGCGCAGCTGAGTCATACCCGGTCTGACGCGGCGGGCCACCCTCCGGTTCCGCCCCCGGGTGAGGTTCGCCCCCCGTGACGGTGGGCAGTGCGCCACCATGCCACCAGTGAAGAGCACGACGACAGCGGCGAAACGGAAAGGCAGCAGCCAGCCATGGCTGCACCAGCAGGGGCGGGAGATCCAGCGGTTCGGGACCGTGCGGCAGTTCCCGCTCGCGCTGTCCGTGGACGCCAGGATGTACTCCTGCGAGCGGCTCAATCAGGTGCTCGCCGACACCCAGATCCTGTACGCCTTGTACAAGAAGCACCACTGGCTGATGCGCGGGCCGACCTTCTACCAGCTGCACCTGCTGCTCGACAAGCACGCCGGGGAGCAGTTGGAGCTCGTCGACGCGATCGCCGAGCGGGTGCAGACCATGGGCGGGATCGCCGTCGGCGACCCCCGGCACGTCGCGGAGCTCACCCGGGTCCCGCGGCCGCCGGACGGTGCCGAGGAGGTGCCGGCGATGCTGTCCCGCCTGCTGGAAGCCCACGAGATGATCCTGACCGAGGCGCACGACGCCGCGGCGAAGACGGCCGCGACGGGCGACGACGGCACCAACGACCTGCTGGTCTCCGAGGTGATCCGCACCGGGGAACTGCAGGCGTGGTTCCTGGCCGAGCACCTGGTCGACACCCCGCTCGTCCGGACGGAGGAAGCCACCAAGACCAGACGTTGACGGCAAGGGGGTGTCCTGCCGGCGTGCCGGGCAGTCCGACCCGCAGCCGGGCGTCGACCTGGGGACCACCCACACGGTCGCGGCCGGCCCCTGTCACGCGAGGGCGACGCCAGGAGACCGTCCGACGTGGCCGAGCCCGACGTGGTCGTCAAGTAGGCGGCTCGCCCGGAAAAGCGTCCGGTTCTACCGGTTTCTCCGAACCGGAACGGTAGTCCGACCCCCCGCAGATGGAACCCGCCCATGCGAACCCCCTCGGCTGGGCGACCGGGCGCTGGTGGGGTTCTGGATGATCCGGAAGAGTTTGTGCTGCTATGACGACATGAAGTCTTCCGGATCATGGGAAATAGGCCGTCGTCGATGGGTGGACCGGGGAGTACCACGGTTTGGACGGTGATCTTCGGCCTGGGCGGGCTCGACCGCATGACGGTTTCGGAGCGCGGTGGGGGCACTCGTACACCACCGACGCAGACGGCAACCCCCGCGATGCCATGCGCACGCGTGTGAAGCTGCCGCGCGCTCCGCGCGCTGGCAGTGCGTCGCGGAGCGGCGCATTGGGGGTCCGGGGTGAGAATCCCCCGGCGGGACCCGCGCGGAGCGTGGGGCAGCGAGCCATCGCCGAAGGCGACCGGCGGGAAACAGCTAGCGGGCGCCGCCGTTGACGTAGAGGGTCTGGCCGGAGACGTAGGAGGCCTCGTCGCTGGCCAGGAAGGCGATGACGGCGGCGACCTCCTCCGGCTGCCCGACCCGGCGCAGCGGGGTGCGCGCGGCGACCTCCTGCTGGTGGTCCTCCGGGGTGCTGCCGACGCGGGTGGCCGTGGCGGCGGTCATCGCGGTGGCGATGTACCCGGGTGCGACGGCGTTGACGGTGATGCCGAAGGGGCCGAGCTCGATCGCCAGGGTCGCGGTGAGGCCCTGGACGCCGGCCTTCGCCGCGGCGTAGTTGACCTGGCCGCGGGCGCCCAGCGCGGAGCGGCTGCTGAGGTTGACGATGCGGCCGGAGCGGGCCGGCACCATGTGCCGTTGCGCGGCCTGGCAGCACAGGAACATGCTGGTCAGGTTGGTGGTGAGGACCGACTCCCACTCCTGCGCGGGCATCTTGAACAGCAGGTTGTCGCGGGTGATGCCGGCGTTGTTGACGAGGATGCCGAGCGAGCCGTGGTCCTGCACGACCCGGTCGAACGTCCGGTCGACGGCGGCCTGGTCGGTGACGTCGCAGGAGTACGCGGTGCCGACCCCGTCCGGGACCCGGGACGCGTCGAGGTCGAGCAGCGCCACGGTCGCGCCCTGCGCGGCGAGCAGGCGGGCGGTGGCCAGGCCGATGCCCTGGGCGGCCCCGGTCACGACGGCGGTCTTCCCGGCGAATCTGGACATGATCACCTTTCCACGAGGACGGCGGAACCCTGCCCGACGCCGACGCACATGGTGGCGAGGCCGCGGGTGGCGCCGGTGCGGCGCATGCGGTGCAGCAGGGTGGTCAGGATGCGGGCACCGGAGCAGCCCAGGGGGTGGCCGAGCGCGATCGCGCCGCCCGACGGATTGACCAGCGAAGGGTCGAGGCCGAGCTGGTCGGTGACGGCGAGCGCCTGCGCGGCGAAGGCCTCGTTGAGCTCCGCGGACTGCACGTCGCCGAGCTTCCAGCCGCTGCGGGCTAGGACCCGGCCGGTGGCGGGGACCGGGCCGATGCCCATCACGTCGGGGTGCACGCCCGCGGAGGCGCCGGCGACGTAGCGGCCGAGCGGCTCCAGCCCGAGGTCGCGCAGCGCGTCCTCGCTGACCAGGAGCAGGCCGGCGGCGCCGTCGTTGAGCGGGGAGGAGTTGCCGGCGGTGACGGTGCCGCCCGACCTGAAGACCGGCTTGAGGTTGCCGAGCTTGGCGAGGCTGGTGTCGGCCCGGATGCTCTCGTCGGCGTCGACGCCCTCGACGGGGATGATCTCTTCGGCGAAGTCTCCGGCGTCCCGGGCGAGCGCGGCGAGCTGGTGGCTGCGCAGCGCGAACGCGTCCTGCCGGTCGCGGGAGACGCCGTAGCGGGCGGCGACCTCCTCGGCGGTGTCACCCATCGACAGCAGCCCGTGCAGGTCCTTCATGAGCGGGTTGACCAGGCGCCAGCCGAGACGGGTGTCGGCGATGGCCATCGCGTTGGGCAGGGCGTCGTCGGGGCGGGGGAGCACGAACGGCGCCCGGCTCATCGATTCGGACCCGCCGGCGACCACGACGTCGGCCTCCCCGGCGGCGATGGTGCGGGCGGCGACGGTGACCGCCTCCATGCCCGACGCGCAGAGCCGGTTGACGGTCGCGCCCGGCACCGAGCCGGGCAGCCCGGCCAGCAGGACGGCCATCCGGGCGACGTTGCGGTTGTCCTCGCCGGCCTGGTTGGCCGCGCCCCAGTAGACCTCGTCGACGCGGGCGGGGTCGATGCCTTCGACCAGGGTCCGGATCACGGTGGCGGCGAGGTCGTCGGGGCGGACATGGCTGAGGCCGCCGCGCAGCTTCCCGATGGGGGTCCGCCGCGCGGTGGCGAAGTAGACGGCACGCATGGCCTTAAACTAACACTGTTAGTCTGGGGAGGCGACGGTCGGCTCGGCGCCCTGGACGGCGCGCCACAGCCAGATGCCCGATGCGCGGCGGGACATCAGGCCCGTCACGCGGTAGGGGAACGGGTTGACCGACCCGTCCGGGAGGTGCTCCTCGCCGTCGGCCTCGGCGAGGACGAACGCCCCGCCCGGCACGGTGTGCACGGTCGCGGCGGTCGCCTGCCAGCTGTAGGACTCCGCCCGGGCGAAGAGGCTCTCGAGGAGCTTCTCGACCTCGGTGCGCCCGGTGGCCGACTCGCCGGCCTCGCTGCCCACGTAGGTGATGTCGTCGTCGGGGACGAAGCAGGCCAGTACGCCCGCGACATCCTGCGAAAGGAACGCCATCCCCAACCGGTCGACCATCTCGATGGGGTCACTCATGCCGTCGCCTCCGCTGCGCTCCGGCGCCGGCCTGAGCCGAACCTGCACACATGATGAGTGGTCTCTCCGCTTCGCTCCGGATCACTCATGAGGTGCTCACCACCAGTTGCCGGGGCGAGCGCATGCCCGGCAGGAAGAGGAAGGCGAAGGTCACGATCGCGCCGAGGACACCCGCGCCGACCAGGGTGTTCTGCACGCCGATGGCCGAGGCGACCGGGGCGGCCAGCGCGTAGGACAGCGGCACCAGGGAGATCGAGATGAACCAGTCGACGCTGGACACCCGGCCGAGCATCTCCTCCGGCACGAGCTTCTGCTTCGCCGTCGCCCAGGCGATGGTGCCGGCCGCCTCCAGGCCGTTGACCAGGGCGCACGCGATGGCGAGGTGCCAGGAGGCGGTCGCCATTCCGTAGCCCGCCACGGCGAGGGTGGCCAGGGTCCAGGTGACGTAGATGAAGGGCATGTACTTCTTCGGTACACCACGCTGGCCGACGATCAGCGCGGCCGCGATAGCCCCGATGCCGCCGCTGGCGAGGACCAGGCCGAGGTCGCCCGCGGTGCCGTGCAGCTCGTTCTTCACCACGAACGGCAGCAGGACCTCGGTCGGGCCGATGAAGAGCAGGTAGGCGAAGGTCGCGGCGAGGAAGGTGCCCCACAGCCACACGTTGCGGCGCACGTAGTTCATCCCCTCCCTGAACTCCTCCCAGACCGAGCCGGCCTCCTCGTCGTCCTGCACGCTCGCCACCGGCCGCATCAGCCACAGGCAGGTGGCGGAGATCGCGAACGTGGCCGCGTCCAGCGCGAACGCCAGTCCGCTACCCCCGATCGCGATCAGGATGCCGCCGATCGAGGGTCCGGCCATCTGCAGCGCCGCCGGCCGGACGAACTGGTCCAGGGCGTTCGCCTGGACCAGGTCCTTCGCCGGCACGAGCTGCGGCACGATCGAGTCGAACGCCGGGCCGAAGAAGCCGGAGGCGGCCCCGTAGACCGCCACGAGGGCGACGATGTGCCAGACCTGGACGACGCCGGTCAGGCTGAGCACGGTCAGGACGGTGAGCACCGCGCCCCGCACCAGGTCGGTGCACAGCATGATCTTCCGCCGGTCGAACCGGTCGCTGATCACCCCGCCGAACAGCAGCGTGGCGACCTGGGGCAGCGAGAGGGCGAACCCGACGACGGACATCGCCGCGGGCGCGCCGGACAGCGCGTACACCTGCCAGGCCAGCGCGACGAGCAGGATGCCGTCGCCGATCAGCGAGCTGCTCATCCCCGTCCACAGCAGGCGGAACTCCCGCTCGCGGAGGGGGACGAGCAGCCCGGGCAGCTCCCTGGGAGCACGGTGCTTGGACATCAGGCGGCGTTTCGCAGCTGCTGCCGACCCGCCAGCTCGGTGAGCACGACGTTGAGCTGGTCGAGCTCCTCGTCGGTGTTGGCGGCGGTCACCTGCACGCGGAAGCCGACCTGGTCACGGGGGACCAGCGGGTAGGCGGCCAGGGTGACGTAGATGCCCCGGTCCCAAAGGAACTGCCCGATCCGCTGGATGTCCTGGCCCTCCGCGAGGGGCAGCTCGATGATCGGCGTGGTGCCGGTGTTCGGCGTGTACAGGCCGAGGTCGCGGACGTGGTCGAGCACCTTCATCGTCTTGCGGTACAGGTCGGCGCGGATCTCGTCGCCGCGCTTCTCGTTGACGTCGAGGCCGGCCATGACCGTGGCGAGCGACGCCGTCGGCGACGGGCCCGAGTACAGGTACGGCGGGGCGGCGACCTTGAGGTGGTTCTTCAGCCACGTCGGCAGCGCCAGGAACGCCATCAGCGACGAGTACGACTTGGAGAAGCCGCCGACCAGCACGATGTTGTCGTAGGTCTCGCCGGCGTACTTGACGATCGCGTTGCCGCGGGAGCCGTAGGGCGAGGTCTCGTCCGGGGTGCGCTCGCCGATGACGCCGAAGCCGTGCGCCTCGTCGACGTAGAGCAGCGCGTCGTTCTCGCGGCAGACCTGCGCGAAGCGGGCCAGGTCCGGGGCGAGGCCGGTCATCGAGTTGACGCCGTCCATCGCGACCAGCCTGGTGACCCCGGCCGGCGCGGCCTTGAGCAGCTCCTCGAGGTGCTCCGGGTCGTTGGCGCGGAAGCGGGTGACGGTGGCGCCGAGGCCCTTGGCGTACATGCAGCCGTCGTAGATCGTCTTGTGTGACTGCGAGTCCAGGAAGATCATGCCCTGGCCGGCGAGGATCGGGATCACCGACATGTGGATGTGGGTGATGGTCGGCAGCAGCAGCGTGTCGGGCGCGCCGAGCAGCTCGGTGAGGCGCTCCTCGATCTCGACGTAGGGCTTCGGGTTGCCCAGCAGCCGCGACCAGCTGGGGTGGGTGCCCCAGGTGCGGATGTACGGGTCGACCGCGTCCATGATCTCCGGCTCCAGGTCGAAGCCGAGGTAGTTGCACGAAGCGAAGTCCGACAGCCAGTGCTGGCCGACCCGGATCCGGCGGCCGGCGATCTCCTCGATCGTGGCGTCGTACATCGGGCTGCTCGTGCGCAGGCGCTCCAGGTCGGCCCAGCGCCCGTCACGGCGGATGTAGCTGGCCTCAGTGCTGTGCAGCGGGCTGACGGTCATGCTTCGTCCTGCCTTTCGTGGAAGGGTGGTGCAATCCATTGCAATGGCCGCTCGGAGCCGCGGTGGGTCCGTCCCGGGTGCGGTCCGGTTGGGTGACCTACGCCATCGCGGCGAAGGGCGCCGCTTTGGGGATCAGGGCGAAGGCGTCCGGCTCGGACAGCGGCTTCGCGAACAGGTAGCCCTGGCCGTACGGGCAGCCCATCTCGCGCAGGGCGACCGCCTGCGCGGCCTCCTCGACGCCCTCGGCGACGACCGCCAGGTCGAGCGTCTCGGCGAGGGTGACGATGGCGGTGACGACCGCCCGCTGCTGCTTGGACTCCAGCATGTCGTCGATGAACGACTTGTCGATCTTGAGCACGTCGATCGGCATGTGCTGCAGGTACGACAGTGACGAGTAACCGGTGCCGAAGTCGTCGATCGCGAGCCGGACGCCCATCGCCCGGAGCGCGTCGAAGTCCGCTCTGACCTGTTCGTCGTTGCGCAGCAGCAGGCTCTCGGTGATCTCCAGCAGCAGCGTGCCGGGCCCCACGCCGGAGGCCCGCAGCAGCTGCCGGACCTCCTCGACGAAGCCCGGGGTGCGGAACTGCCGGACGGAGACGTTGACGCTGATGTACCGCAGCGCGCCCGGCGCCGTGGAGCGCTGCCAGCGCCCGACGGTGTTGAGCGCCTGTTGCAGCACCATCCGCCCCATCGGCACGATCAGGCCGCTCTCCTCGGCCACCTCGATGAAGTGGCCGGGCGCGATCATGCCCCTGGTCGGGTGGTTCCACCGCACGAGCGCCTCGAAGCCCAGCGGTGCGCCGGTGTCCAGGTCCACGATGGGCTGGTACTGCAGCACGAACTGCTGCTCCTTGACCGCCTGGTCGAGCGCGGCGCGCAGCTCCAGGCGTTCGAGCACGGCCGTGTGCAGGTCCGACTGGTAGCGCCGCCACTGGCCCTTGCCGGCGCCCTTCGCCACGTACAGGGCGAGGTCGGCCTGGCGCATGAGCTCCTCGGCGGAGCTGGCGTCGACGGTCGTGGACAGCCCGACGCTGCAGATGCCGTTGACGTCCTGCCCGGCGATCTCGAACGACTCGGCGAGCGCGAGGACGATCCGCTCCGCCGCGAACTCCAGGTCGGTCATCGAGTCGGCCTCGATCAGCGCGGCGAACTCGTCGCCGCCGAGCCGGGCGACCGTGTCGGTGGCCCGCAGCGCCGCGGTGATCCGCTCGCCGACCGCGACCAGCAGCGCGTCGCCGACGGCGTGGCCGAGCGTGTCGTTGACGATCTTGAAATCGTCGAGGTCGATGAAGAGCACCCCGACCAGCCCCTGGTCCCGCTCCGCGCGGGCCACGGACTGCTCGACCCGGTCCTGGAACAGCACCCGGTTCGCCAGACCTGTCAGCGCGTCGTGGAACGCCTGGCGGATCAGCTGCTCCTCCAGCTGCCGGCGCTCCGTCACGTCCCGCACGGTGAGCACCAGCCCACCGACCGTCTGGTCGTCGCGCAGGTCCCGGCAGTCGACCTCGACCATCAGGCCCTGGCCGTCGACGCGCTCGGCGCGCAGGTCGATCTGGTTGTGCGCGTGCAGCCCGCCGCGGACCTGGGAGAGCAGCTCCGCGAGGCGGGACCGCTCGTCGGCGGCCACGAACTCCCACAGCTCGAAGCCGGCGAGCCGCTCGTCGCCGAACACGGTGCCCGCCGACGGGCTCGCGTACTGGATGACGTTGTGCTCGTCGACGATGAGGATCACGTCGGACGTGTTGTGGATCAGGGTCCGGAAGTAGGCCTCGCTGTTGCGCCGGTTGACCTCGGCGGTCAGCGTCATGCGCTCCAGGGCCATCGCGGCCTGGGAGGCGAGCACCTCGAACGTGGTCTGCAGCGCCTGGAGCGCCTCGGTCGGCGCGCCGACGTACAGCATGTCGCCCTCGACGCCCATCGGGTGGCGCAGCGCCGAGCTGTACGCGCGCAGGAGCTCCCGCACGTCGGGGTCGAGCCCCGACACGCGGACCAGGCCCGGCTCGTCGGCCCGCTCGGCGCGCACCAGCGTGACGGTGTGCACGACGCCGTCCGGCAGCAGCCGGTCGACCGCGTGCCGCACCGCGGCGAGGGTCTCGGCGGTGTCGGCGGCCGACACCAGCGTGGTGGTCGCCTCGCGGAGCTCCCGCTCGCGGGCCATGGACTGGCGGTGGTTGCCCATCACGCCGGCGAGGCGGGCGAGCACCAGCACGAACATGACGCCGGACATGACGGCGATGACGGCCGCGTCGCGGACCGTGCCGAGGCTCGCCTCGACCAGCAGCACGCCGGGCGCGATCAGCGAGGCCGCGCCGAGCAGCGCGATGCGGCGCACCCCGACGTCGGACGCCTGGGACCTGGCGGGCTCCGTGAGCTCGACCATCGACGGGTGCAGGGCGGCCGCGGCCCAACCGGCGTAGCAGAGCACCCAGCCGAGGTCGGTGGGGCCGCCGACGCGCCAGTCGCCGTTGAGCTGGATGAGGCCGTACGCGACGTCGGCGACGAGCAGCCCGGCGGTGCCGAGGCCCAGGATCACGATCGACGGGCTGCGGCGGCCGCCACCGGTGATCAGCCGCGCGAACACCGCGAGGGTGAGCACGTCACCGAGGGGATACGCGACGGACACCAGCTTCTGCACGAGCGTCAGCTCGGTGCTGCGCACGTACGGGTCGATCAGGAAGATCCAGGACAGCAGCGCCAGCCCGATGGTGAGCGTGGTCGCGTCGAGCAGGCTGTCGCGGTCGTGCCGCCCGGTCCGGGACCGGATGAAGCCGAGCAGGCCGCCGGCGACGAGGGGGTACATCGCCAGGTACAGCACGTCGGAGAACGACGGGAACGGGTTCGCCATCCCGAACACGTCGGTGAGCAGGTTGTAGAGGAAGTCGCCGAAGCCGAACGCGAACAGGCCCGCGGCCAGCAGGAACCACGGCCAGCGCTTGCGCGGGCGGTGCACGAGCACCCCGACGAGCACGCCGGCGGTGCTGGACACGCCGATCGCACCCCACCAGAGCATGTGCTGGCCCGGCCACAGGTAGAACGCCACGGTGAGCAGCGCCATCCAGGCCGCGAACCAGGTGCTGAGCTGGCGTGTCACCAAGTCGCCCGCCTCCATCCCGCTCGCCGTCGTTCGCTTCTCCCCGCGCATGACCAGATCGGTCGGCGGGGGAAGGTCTGAACAAATACCGGGGTGCGGGTCGGGTCGGCTGTGTTGCCGGGCGGTTCGCCCGAACGGCCGACGCCGCTGCCCTTCCGGCTGCCGCGCTGATGCCGGGAACGCCGGGCGCCGGCCTTCGCGAGCCGGCCGAGGGCGATCAGCGCCACGAGCACCGCGAGGACCGGCACCAGGCGGCCCTCGCGCGACCACAGCGCAGGCAGTCCCACCTTCGGCACCCGCAGCCGGGCCAGGCCGCGCAGGTTCGCCACCGGGTCGGGCACCACCAGGTCGCCCGGGGCGATCCCGGGCCGCATCGAGCCGGTCGGCACGACCTGGCTGTCCCAGCCGGACACCGGCGGCGCGAGCGTGGCGGCCGGCAGGGTGCCGGCGCAGGCCGGCGTGGCGGCGGCAATGCCCCGCACGACGATCCTGAGCAGCTCCGGCACGACCTTGTGCTCATCGGCAGCCGATCACCGCACTGAACCTGTTCGCCGCCTTGAACGGCAACCCGGCAGGAGCAGTGTTCCCGTCATGGGGCCGGGCTCGCCGGTCTGCCGGACCGGCCGCCGAGCGGCTACTGCACCGGCGTCATCGACGAGTTCACCGGCGTCATCGACGAGCCGGCGGTGTATGCGGCACAACTGAGCGGGCAGCGGCTCGCCTGGCACTTCCACGCGAACCATTGAGCACGAGGGTCTTCGTCTCGCGGGTGATCTGGTGGTGGTGCTGCGGCTCGGCGTAGAAGCTCAGCCCGATGACGCTGCCGAGGGTGACCACGAAGCCGGCCGCCACCAGCCACTCCCGGCCGGGCCAGACGCCGTCGCCGAGGAACAGCAGGCCCACCACGGCGGCGGGCACCGCGCCGGCCGCGTCCATGGCGGCGACCGCGGCGGTGGTCGAGCCGCGCTGCATCGCCAGGCCGAGCAGCAGCTGGCCGACGAGCGAGTGGGCGATCAGCAGATAGGACAGCGGGTCGGTGAAGAACTGCCCGAGATTGTCGGCGGAGGCGAGGGGCCGCGACGCGACCGCCGCCGCGCCGAAGGCCACGCCGGACAGCGCGCCGAGGGCCACAGATCCGGGGGCTCCGTGGAGTCGCACCGCGAAGAAGCCGGCGACGGCGAGCGCCCCGAGCGCGACGATGAGCCCGATCACGCCGGCCGTGCCGAGCTGCCGCGACGGGGCGGGCTTCGCGGCCAGCACCAGCGCGGCGATGCCGAACGCCAGCATGACCAGCAGCGCGAGCTCGGTCCTGGGCAGCTTCCACTTGAGGATGAGCACGCCGAGCAGGGCGGTGACGCCGAGCCCCGCGGCCATCGCCGACTGCACCAGGAACAGCGGGAGGTCGCGGCGGGCGAAGAAGGCCAGGGCGAAGCCGCCGAACTGGCAGGCGACCCCGATCAGATACGACTTGTGGCGTCCCAGCCGCAGCAGCAGCATCGGGTGGAACCCGTGGTGCAGATCGGTGCGTGCTGCGGCGACGGACTGCAGCAGGTTGGCCACCCCGTAGGCAGCGATCATCGCGCCGAGGAAGAACCAACTCCATGATGCCACCCGGAGAGGATAGACCCGGTTCGGAGCGGCGGCATGCGGACCTTTCGGTTTAGCCTGACAAACCGGACAATCTGGGGCTTCCCAAACGGGTGAGAACGTCCTCGTGAAGGTGACCGTTCGTAGCGACGGCGCTCCCACCGCCGGGCCCGGGCTCGCCCTGCAGGTCGGTGAACGTGCCGCCGGCCTCGGTGACGATCGGCACCAGGGCCGCCAGGTCCCACAGCGACAGTTCCGGCTCGACCATGATGTCGACCGCGCCCTCGGCGAGCAGCATGTAGCCGTAGAAGTCGCCGTAGGCCCGCTGGCGCCAGGTCCGGCGGGTCAGGTCGAGGACGGCGTTGAGCCGCCCCGCCTCCTCCCAGCCGCGCAGCGACGAGTAGCAGAAGCTCGCGTCGGCGAGCCGGTCGACGCCGCTGACCCTGATCGGCGTCGCCGCGGCCGTGTGGCGTCCCGCATACGCACCGTGACCTAGCGCGCCCCACCAGCGCCGCCCCAGGGCCGGCGCCGACACCAGGCCGACCACCGGCTGGGCGCCCTCCATCAGCGCGATCAGCGTCGCCCAGATCGGCACCCCGCGGACGTAGTTCTTGGTGCCGTCGATCGGGTCGATGACCCACTGGCGGGTCCCGGGGCCGGCGGCCGCCTCGGTCGCGCCGTACTCCTCGCCCAGCACGCCGTCGCGCGGCCTGGCCCGCTGCAGGGTGGCGCGCAGCGCCTTCTCCACCGCCGTGTCCGCCTCCGTCACCGGCGTCAGGTCCGGCTTCGTCGACACGTGCAGATCCTGGGCGCGGAAGCGCGGGACGGAGATCGCATCCGCGGTGTCGGCAAGCATGTGAGCAAGGGCCAGGTCGTCCGCGTAGCGCGCCATGCGCGGAAACTTAGCCGACGATCGCCATCTTCTGGCAGTACTGTCGCCGTTTGTGACCTCCTCACCCGCCCACTCGCCTGCCGCGCTCTGCGGCCTGCTCGCCGAAGAGGACCGGCTCCGCGTCTATGCCGCCGTGGTGCTCGGTGCGCAGGGCCTCACCGCGATCGAGGCCGCGACCGGTCTGCCGGCCCGCGCCGTCGCCGCCGCCGTCGGCCGCCTCCAGCAGGGCGGGCTGCTCGGTGTCGTCGACGGCGCCCCGCACGCCGATGTCGAGGTCTTCAAGGACTCCGTCCGCGCGCACGCCGCGACCCCGGCGACGGTCGAGCCGATGGATCCCGACCGGCAGCGCGACCAGATCCTGCGCACGTTCGTCGTGGACGGCAGGCTGACCCAGATGCCGGCCGCGCACGGCAAGCGCATGGTGGTGCTGGAGCACATCGCCTCGTCGTTCGAGCCGGGCATCCGCTATCCGGAGCGCGAGGTCAACGCCGTGCTGCGGGCCTGGTTCGACGACTATGCCGCACTGCGCCGGTATCTGGTGGACAGCGACCTGCTGTCGCGCGCCGACGGCACGTACTGGCGCAGCGGCGGCCCGGTCGTCCTGTAGCGGTCCGGCTCAGGGCAGCGGGAGATCCTCGTTGCCGGCGTCCTGGGGGTCGTGGGTGCCTTCCTTGGAGGCCAGGAGGCGGCGGAACGACGCGAGGCGCCTGGGGTCCGCGCCGCCCTCGGCGACCAGCATGTCCAGGCCGCACTCGCCGCCCGCGCCGGTGTGGTCGCAGTTGGGCGCGCATCTGGTCGACGCCTCGACGAGGTCCGGGAACCCGTGCAGGACGCTGTCCGCCGACACGTGCGCCAGGCCGAACGACCGGATGCCCGGGGTGTCGATGATCCAGCCCAGATCCCCGGGCAGGCGCAGCGCCACCGCGCTGGTCGACGTGTGCCGGCCCTTGCCCACGGCGCTGACCACGCCGACCGCCCGGTCGGTGCCGGGGACAAGCCGGTTGACCAGGGACGACTTGCCGACCCCGGAATGGCCGATCATCACCGACAGCTTGCCGCTGAGCGCCTCGACGAGCTCGTCGAGGGGCGCGTCCGGCCGGCACAGCACATACGGCAGGTCGAGCTCGGAGTAGTAGTCGAGGACCGCCTCCGGCCCCGCCAGGTCGCCCTTGGTGAGGCACAGCAGCGGCTCGATCTCGGCGTCGTACGCCGCCACCAGGCACCGGTCGATGAAGCCGGTCCGCGGCGGCGGGTCGTGCAGCGAGTTGACGATCACCAGCTGCTCGGCGTTGGCGACCACGACCCGCTCGAAGCGGCCCTCGGTGGTGCCCTCCTCGTCGTCGGCCGTGCGCATCAGCATCGAGCTGCGGTCGTCGATGCGGACGATGCGGGCGAGGGTGTCGGGGCGCCCGGTGACGTCGCCCACGATCTGGACGTTGTCGCCGACGACGACCCCGCGGCGGCCGAGCTCCCGGGCCCGCATGGCCGTCACCACGGCATCCGTTTCCGCGACGTGGCAGGTGTACCGGCCGCGGTCGACCGCCACGACGAAGCCCTCGACGGCGTCGCTGTGCTTGGGGCGGGTGCGCGTGCGGGGTCGCGAGGACCGGCTCGGGCGGACCCGGACGTCATCCTCGTCGTACTCGCGCTTACGCGTCAGCCTTGCCCTCCAACCGAGCCCGGACCATGCACCATCGTTGACCATAGCCGGGGAAACTCCGGCATTGTCTTCGCGGTGCATGTCACGTCGTCGAGCCGGACCCCGTCGACGGCGAGCCCGATGACGGCGGCGGCGTGCGCGAGGCGGTGGTCGTCATGGGTGGCGAACGTGCCGCCGTGCAGCGGGCGGGGCCGGATCCGCAGGCCGTCGTGGTCCTGGGTCACGTCGGCGCCGAGGCTCGTCAGCCCCTCGACCAGCGCGGCGACCCGGTCGGTCTCGTGCCCGCCCAGGTGTGCCATGCCATAGAGGTGGGAGGGGGAGTCCGCGACGGCGGCGAGGGCGGCGAGCACCGGGGCCAGCTCCGAGACGTCGGTCAGGTCCGCGGTGACGCCGTGGACCGTGCCGGTGCCGCGCACGACGAGCCCGTGCCGGGTGACCGCGGGCGAGCCGCCCATGTCGCGCAGCAGCTCCAGCAGGCGCGCGCCGGCCTGGATGCCCGAGCGCGGCCGGCCCGCGACGGTCACGGTGCCGCCGGTGACGATCGCCGCGGCGAGGAACGGCGCGGCGCCCAGCAGGTCCGGTTCGATGTCCCAGGCGCGGCCGTGCAGCCGGCCGGGCTCGACGACCCAGACGTCGGGCCGGCTGTCGTCGATCCCGGCGCCGGCGGCGCGCAGCATCTGGACCGTCATCCGCAGGTGGGGCGCGCGGGGGACCGGCGGCCCGGCGTGCCGCACCGAGAGGCCGCGGTCGAACTCGGGCGAGGCGAGCAGCAGCCCCGACAGCAGCTGGCTGGAGGCGGACGCGTCGATGGTGACCGAGCCGCCGGTGACCCGCCCGATGCCGTGCACCGTCAGCGGCAGCCCGGCGGTGAAGTCGACCCGGGCGCCGAGGCTGCGCAGCGCGCCGATCAGCGGCGCCATCGGGCGGGTCCGCGCGCGCTGGTCGCCGTCGAACGTGACCCGCCCGTCGGCGAGCCCGGCGACCGGGGGCAGGAAGCGCAGCACCGTGCCCGCCGCGCCGACGTCGATCCGGGCGGGCCCGCCGAGCGGTCTGGGGCGCACCAGCCACAGGTTGTCGTCGGCGGTGGACACGTGGCTGCCCATGGCGCGCAGTCCCGCGGCCATCAGCTCGGTGTCGCGGGCGCGGAGCGGGCCGCGCAGGGTGCTGGCGCCGAGGGACAGCGCGCCGAGGACCAGGGCCCTGGCCGTCATCGACTTCGAGCCTGGGAGCCGGACGGTGGCGGTGACCGGCCCGGAGGCGGTCGGCGCGGTCCACGGCAGATGTGCGGGGGCGGTCAGGTTCGGCACGCGTTCAGTGTGCGGCCCGTCTCCGTGCGTAGCGACCGCTGGGGATGTCTTCCTGGCCGTGATCGGTACCGTAACGGATATGTGTGGTCGGTATGCGACATCCCGCAGCAACGTTGACCTGAGCGCGCTGTTCGAGGCCGCCGACGAGACCGACGGGCTCGAGCCCGACTACAACGTCGCGCCCACGGACCAGGTGCCCGTCGTGCGCGTCTCGCAGTCCGCCGGCGGCCGGGTCCTGACCGCCGCCCGCTGGGGCCTCGTCCCGTCGTGGGCGGCCGATCTGAAGGTCGGCGCCAAGATGATCAACGCGCGGTCCGAGACGGTCGCGGAATCCAAGGCATTCGCACAGTCGTTCGCCAAGCGCCGCTGTCTTGTCCCGGCCGACGGCTGGTTCGAATGGAAACGCGGCGACGGCGCCGGTTCGGGCAAGCAGGCGTATTTCATGACGCTCGGTGACGACGAGCCGTGCGTATTCGCCGGAATCTGGACGGTCTGGGGTCAGGGCGACGGCCGGGTGCTCACGTGCAGCATCAT
This sequence comes from Dactylosporangium sp. NPDC005555, assembly GCF_040605635.1. Lineage (NCBI taxonomy): Bacteria > Bacillati > Actinomycetota > Actinomycetes > Micromonosporales > Micromonosporaceae > Dactylosporangium > Dactylosporangium sp. NPDC005555. The sequence continues at coordinate 86,572 of NZ_JBEXDG010000019.1, read as the reverse complement.
CACCGCCCCTGCCGTCGACGATCTGACGCTCATTCACGACCGTATGCCGCTGCTGCTGCCCGAGTCGCGGTGGGACGAGTGGCTGGCGGCCCCGGTCGATGAGCGGCTGCTCGCGCCGACGCCGTCCGAGCACGTCGGACGGCTGGAGCTCCGCCCGGTCGGCGCGCGGGTGGGTGACGTACGTAACGACGGCCGTGATTTGCTGGACCGCGTGCCGGCGCCGGCGCTGCGGCCGGGCGATGTGGAGTCGATCGATCTGACCCTCTTTTAGGCCGTACGTCCACTTTCTCCCCGGCAAGTTTTGCCGATCCGCGTGAAAACTCTTGTATTTGCAGGTGTTTGTGCGATAGAACACAGCGCCGGTAGGTCAATGTCGGATGGGGGCATCCCGACGTTTTCCTGCCTTGTGTTCGTTTGACCCACGGGGGAGGTGGGTGTATGACCCGGGCGAGGATGCCACGCCCGCATGAGGTCGCTGCCGCCAAACGCGATCCGCGCCTTTTGCGCGCGGTTCGCGAACAACAGGGCGATGATGCCTGGCGGACACGCGGCGCGTGCCAAACCGTAGATCCGGAGACGTTCTTTCCGGCCCCGAGCGAGCCCGCCGACGCTGCCGTCGCGTTGTGCCGCACCTGCGACGTCCAGGGCGCGTGTCTCGCCTGGGCGCTGGAGGTCGGCGACTGCCACGGGGTGTGGGGAGCGACCACACCGCGTGAGCGGCGTGCGATGCTCGTCGCATGGCGCAGCGACGCTCCACAACCCGCCCTGACGGGCGCGGCACAGGGACCCGAGCATCGGGTGGGCCCGGTGGCGTGCCTGCCGCTGGTGCCGATCCAGCGGCGGGACCCGGTGGGAGCCGCCAGCGGCTGACCGGCGGCGTTCCGCCGGGCTCTTCAGCCGACGACCTGTCGAGCTTGCCGGCCGGGTCCCGATCCGGCCGGCCGGCTCGCCCTTCTGCCGGTCCGCAGAGTGGTCCGCGGCGCCGTCCGCAGAGCCGCTCGCGGGCCCGGCGGTCGCTCGCCGGGCAGGAGGTCGAGACCCCGCACGGGGTCGCGCGCTTCTCGCTCGACGTGCCCGCCGGATACACGGGGACACTGCTCGTGCTGGGCCACGGTGCCGGCGGCGACGTCGACGCCGTGGACCTGGTCGCGGTCCGCGCCGCCGTGCTCGAAGCCGGCGCCGGGGTCGCGATGGTGACCCAGCCCTACCGGGTCGCCGGCGCCCGCCGCCCGCCCGCACCCGCCAGGCAGCTCGACGCCGCCTGGCTCGCCGTCCTGGCGGAGCTGCGCCGCCGGGTGGCGGTCGACACCCTCGTCGTCGGCGGCCGGTCCAGCGGCGCCAGGGTCGCCTGCCGCACCGCGGTCGAGGCCGGTGCCGACAGGATCGTGGCGCTCGCCTTCCCGCTCCACCCGCCGGGCCGCCCCGAGGTCACCCGCGCGGATGAACTGCTCACCGGCGTGCCGACGCTGGTGCTCAACGGCGACCGCGACGCCTTCGGTGTCCCGCCGGCGGGACCGTCCGTCCACGTCGAGGTGCTGCCCGGCGAGACCCACGCCCTGTCCAAGGCGCCGGCCGTGCTCGCGCGACTTGCCGTGGCGTTCGTCACCGCTCCCGGCGTCCCTCGTTGAACAGGATGTGACCGGTGCAAATCGGACACACTCTCCACACCGCGGACCGATGTCGTTTCCGCGAACTCCCAGGCCCTTCCTGTTCCCGGCGGCCGGCCGGTCCCGAATGCAATGGCCGGCCGCCGGGACAGGCGGGTAGGAATTGCCGGGCGGGTGCGGGCGTTACACAGTCCGTGCGACGCTGCAGAGGCGTCGCCTGTGGAGGGAAATCTCGTGGCCATCCTTGAGCGCGAGGATCAGCGCATCCGCGAGTTGCTGTTCAGCCCGTCGTGGCCGGCGGCGACCGACGCGGAGCCCGATCCGTCCTGGCAGCCCATCGCCCGCGAGCGGTTGACGGGCGCCACAAACTCAGAAGTCGCTCAGCAACTCGGCGTATCCTCGTCAGGACGGTCGAGGGTTGGAGTCGCACGAGTGGTCAGCAGCGAGAGCGCGGTGCAGCAGCGCATCCGGTTCGAGCACGACGCGTTGCCCTTCATCGATCAGCTGTATGCGGCGGCCCTGCGCATGACGCGCAACCCCGCCGACGCGGAGGACCTCGTCCAGGAGACGTTCCTCAAGGCGTATGCGGCGTTCCACCAGTTCGAGACGGGCACCAATCTCAAGGCCTGGCTCTACCGCATCCTGACCAACACCTACATCAACTCCTATCGCCGCAGGCAGCGCCAGCCCGTCCAGGCGCCGACCGAGGAGATCACCGACTGGCAGCTCGCCGAGGCCGAGTCGCACACGTCCAGCGGTCTGCGCTCCGCCGAGACCGAGGCGCTGGACCGGCTGCCCGACTCCGACGTCAAGGAGGCGCTGCAGTCGCTGCCGGAGGAGTTCCGGCTCGCGGTCTACCTCGCCGACGTCGAGGGCTTCTCCTACAAGGAGATCGCCGACATCATGAACACGCCCATCGGCACTGTGATGTCCCGTCTGCACCGCGGCCGCCGCAACCTGCGGCGCTCGCTCGAGACCTATGCTGCCGACCGGGGCTTCACCCGCACCCCGTCCGCTGAGCCGAGCGAGGTCTGAGATCGATGAGCTGTGGAGACCCGCACGAGACTGACTGCGGCGAGGTCCTCGCCGAGGTGTATATCTACCTCGACCTGGAGTGCACCGACGACCGCCGGTCACTGATCCGCGACCACCTCGACGAGTGCTCGCCCTGCCTGCGCGAGTTCGGCATCGAGCAGGAGGTGAAGGCCCTCGTCGCCCGCTGCTGCGGCTCCGAGCTGGCCCCCGCCGAGCTCAAGAGCCGCCTGCGGTCCAAGCTGTCCGAGCTCGTCGTCAACGCCGAGGCCCGAGAGCTGCGCACTGAATAAGCCCCACCGCAAGCGGTGGAGCCCGGGGGATTCTCACCCCGTACCCCCAATGCTCGCTCTGCTCGCACTGCCTGCGCTGCGCGCGGCAGCTTCGGACGCTTGCGCGTGGCATCCGGGGGCGGCCCCGTCCGGGAGATCTTGTGCACCTCTGACCGCACAAGGTCTTCCGGATCACGGCGTTTGTTCCGCCCCCCAGCTGACCCTGGCCTGCGCGGCGGTGCTGTGCTGCTTGCCACACCGTGATCCGGAAGAGTTCGTGCGGCTGTTGGTGCGCGAGGTCTTCCGGATCACGGGTCACTGTCAGCGGAGGCGGAAGACGGGGGCGCGTGGGGTGAAGGGGAGGCGGGCGGTGGCCGGGATCAGGAACGCGTGCTCGCGGCGGACGCGGACCGGGTCGCAGTAGCCGTCGGTGATGACGAGGATCGGGGCGTCGGCGGGGAAGTCCGGGGCGCGTTCCAGGAGCCGGACGCCCGGCTGGAGCACGGTGCCGCCGCGGCCCTTCACCCTGACCCTGCCGGCGATCTCGGCGACGGGGAGGTAGCCGGCGTCGTAGGCGGCCGCGTCGCAGAACACGACCCGCGCGGCGGGCACGTCGCGGGCGGTGGCGTAGGAGGCGATCGCGCCGAGGGCCTTGCCGAGCAGGGTGTGGTCCATCGAGCCGGAGGTGTCCAGCACGACGCCGAACGTGACGCGCGCGACCTCCTCCTCCGGCGGCCGGAGCCACCCGGGCCGGGGGATGTCCGGGGTGACGCTCTGCCGGCGGGACGCGCGGGCGTAGGAGCGGCGCGGGGCAGGCCCGCGGACGTGCTCCTCGAACCAGCGGGCGAGCTGCGCGTCCCAGGGCAGCGGCGGGTGGTCCAGGGCCTGGATCTCCTGGACCAGGCCGGCCGGCAGCCGGCCGCGGCCGTTGGACTCGTGGTAGGCCAGGCCGGTGGCGAGGGCCCGCCGGTAGTACTCGTCGAGGTCGGTGCCCCGGTGTGCGCCGCGGCCGTCGCCGAGGATGTCGCCGAGGCCGCGGCCGCGCAGGGTGCCGAGCCGCCGCAGCCGGCGCAGGTCGGTGGCGATCAGGTCGTACACCTCCTCGGCGCCGGAACCGGAGAACCTCGGGTCGTGCAGGGCGCCCTCGGGCAGGTCGCCGACGGCCATCTCGACGAGCCAGCCGTTGATGACGTAGTCGGTGGCGACATTCCAGAGGTACGGGTCGCGGTGTGCGACCCGGTCGCCGTGGCGCAGGGCGGCGTGCAGCATCTCGTGCGCGATGACGAAGCGGCGCTCGGCGTCGGTGAGCGGCGCGAACGGGTTGACGTAGATCTCGGCCGCGGACGGGTCGACGGCCGCGACGCTGATCGACAGGTCGCGGGCCACGGCGGCGTCGCTGACGATGGTGAACCCGGCGGCGAGGCCGGCCAGCAGCGGGTACGACGACACGAACCAGCGCCGCGCGGTCTCCCACGCCCCGTCGACCTTGCCGGCGGCAGGGGACCGGAGCGCGCCGGCCTCGTCGACGGCGGCGGCCGCGGCCTGGCCGAGTCCCAGGGCGAAGCGGTCCGGCCACGACATGACGGTCGCCACGGCCGGCGGCATCGGCGCGAACGGGGTCAGCTCGGTGTCGGCGCCGGCGCCGCCCGTGGAGCAGCCGGGCATGCCGTCCGGCACGCCGGAGATCCGCCAGCGGTCGGCGAGCTGCTCCTCGGGCGCGGTCGGCAGCTCGGGCAGCAGGACCGGCGGGCGGCCGAGCCGCAGCGCCTCCTGGAAGCGGGCCACCACGACGCAGCGGGCGACGGCGAGGTCGGCGTCCGCGAAGGCGTCACCGTCGAGGTGGCCGAAGCCGAGGTGCAGGGCGCAGTGCGCGAACACCCAGATCCACTCGTCCGGCTCCAGCGGCGAGTGCTTGTTGACGACCACGGTGCCGTCGGCGTGGACCCGGGCGTGGCCGCGGTCGCGGATCAGCTGCGGGTCCTCCGCCCACCGCATGCGCAGCACGCGAGGGTCGGCGCCGGTCGGGTCCCTCGAGAGCGCCTGGAACATCGAGTTGTCCGAGACCGCCGACCAGGCGTGCCGGGCCACTTCGAGGCGCCGGTCGACCTTCCTGTCCGGTCTCATGTGCGTGCGGCGACCAGGCGCGGCAGGTCGCGGGTCACCTCGACCAGGAACCACGCCGGCATCGCGGGCATGCCGTTCTCGTCGGTGGCGACGACGAGCTGCGCGCACTCGAGGGAGATCTCGGCGAGCTCGACCAGCAGCCCCTTCGCCCGGACCGAGAAGCGGCGCACCGACGGCGAGGCGTGCTCGCGGCTGGCCGGCAGGTCCTTGACCAGCCGGGCCCGGAACGCCTCGGCGAAGAAGTACAGCAGGTCACGGTCGGTCGGGTCGCGGGGCCACGGCGCGTCGCCGCGGACGATGGCGTCCAGGCCGTAGCGGTGGCGGACGGTCTTGACGTACGCACAGAACGCCGACGCGTGCGAGGGCGTCAACGTGCCGGCGGTGAGGACCCGCAGGACGTCCTCGTCGAGGTCGCCGCCGAAGGACAGCAGCGCGTCGGACAGCATGTGCCAGGAGCGCGGGGTGGAGAACGGCTCCTCGGTCTTCGGTGGCTTCGACCAGAGGTGGTCGGGCCGGGCCGTGAGGTATTCGATCACCCAGGCATGCAGACCGGCGCCCACGGCCCACCCCAGCCAGTCGTCGGCGCTGGCCCGCAGGTGTACGTGGATGAGCCGGTTGAGCAGCGCCGACGCCATCGGGCGGGCGAGCGCGTTGTCGGAGGCCCGGTTGCCCGCGCCGATCACGATCGACCCGGCGGGCAGCTCGTACGCGCCGATGCGCCGGTCGAGGATGAGCGAGTAGAACGCCTTCTGCACCTCGGGCGAGGCGGAGTTGAGCTCGTCGAGGAACAGGCAGTAGGGCTCGTCGCGGGCGATCGACTCCGGCGGCGCGAAACGGCTCCGCCCGTCCCGCAGCTCCGGCACCCCGATGAGGTCCTCGGGCGCGAGCTGCGTGCCGATGAGCGTGACGCAGTCCAGCCCGAGCGCCGCCGCGAACTCCTTGACCAGCGAGCTCTTGCCGATGCCCGGCTGCCCCCACACGAAGACGGGCCGCACCACCGCGACGTGCAGCAGCACGCCGGGCAGGCCCGCCGGGGTCACCGTGATCGCCGATTCCACGCCGCCATGATGCGTTCGCCCCGGCACTGAGCGCGACCTGGTTTCGCGCGGATATGCTGCGGTCGCAGATCCGATGTCAAAGGAGACCGGGATGTCCGACGAAGTCCGTGCCGAGATGGTGGCGAACGTATGGAAGATCACCACTGAGGTCGGTGCCGAGGTCAGCGAGGGGGACACCCTGGTGATTCTCGAGTCGATGAAGATGGAGATCCCCGTCATCGCCGAGTCGGACGGCACGGTCAGCCAGATCGCCGTCAATGAGGGCGACGTGGTGCAGGAAGGCGACCTCATCGCCGTGATCGGGTGACGCACGAGGTGCCGGCGGTCCGGCGAGCGGTGCCGGACGACTACGCGGAGGTCGCGCGGCTGACCGTCGAGGCGTATCGCGCCGACGGTCAGCTCGAGGAGGACCACGGCTACGGCGCGCGGCTCGCCGACGTGCGGACCCGCGCCGAGCACAGCGAGGTCCTGGTCGCCGAGGACAGCGGGGTGTTGCTGGGCGCGGTCGCGTTCGTGCTGCCGGGCACCAGCTATGCGGAGCTTTCGAAGCCGGATGAGGCCGAGTTCCGCATGCTCGCCGTCGACCCCGCCGCGCAGCGGCGCGGGGTGGCCCGGGCGCTGGTGCGCGCCTGCGTCGAGCGGGCGGCCGTGCTCGGCTGCGGGTCTCTGGTGATCTCCACACGGGACCGCAACGCCGCCGCGTTCGCGCTCTACGACAGCTTCGGCTTCGTGCGTGAGCCCGCCCTGGACTGGTCGCCGGTCGAGGGCGTCCGGCTGCTCGGCCTGCGCCTGAAACTGCCGGCCGCCGCGACCTGACCGCCCGGGGCCGCCGCCGGCCGTCAGTCGAAGCCGGCCGTCAAGCGAAGCCCGGCCGTCAGTCGAAGCCGGCGGTCGTCATTCGGAGGCAGCGGCGGCCGCCGCCTGGCGCATCAGGTCCTCGGCGACCACCAGTGTCGCGTCGCGGCGCTCCTGCGGGGTGAGGTCGTCGCGGCCGCGGAGCACGAAATGCCCCGCGTGGATCGTGAAGATCGCCATCGCGCGGCGCATCTGCTGAACGGTGGACTCCGAGGGGTCCATGATGAAGGCGAAGACCCGCTCCATCTGCCCCTTCATGAGCTTGCCGGCGGGCAGGGTGTTGATGAGCGTCTGGTTGCGCTCGAAGAACCGGATCACGTGCTCGTGCTTGGCGACGTCGTGCAGCACCGAATAGCGGCGCACGAACTCCATGCGGGTCGGCTCGTCGCGCGGCTGCGCCTCCGCCCACTCCATCAGCGCGTCGACGGCGGCGATGCGGTGCTCGATGAGGCTGTTGACGATGTCGTCCTTGGTCGGGAAGTGGTAGTAGAGCGCGGCCTTGGTGACGCCGAGTTTCTCCGCGATCTCCCGCAGCGAGGTCTTGTCGTAGCCCTCTTCGATGAACAGCTCCAGGGCGACACGCTGGATGTGCGAGCGCACGTCGTCGGAGCCCGCGTCCGCGGTGCGGATCCGGTTCCGGCCCCGCACCACACGGGCGGCGGTCTGGTTCTGCTCCATCGGGACCATCCTACTGAACCGGCTTGACGAGCGGCTGGTAGCCAGCTTACCGTGCGGCTAGTAAGTTAACTAGCCGGCCGACAAGTAAGGTGTGCCGCGATGTCCGACAAGCGCATTCGCGTGGTTCTCCCAGGGCTGCTCATGGCGATGCTCCTGGCGATGCTCGACAACGTCATCGTCGGCACGGCGATGCCCCGCATCGTCGGCGACCTCGGCGGCGTCGACCATCTGTCCTGGGTCGTCACCGCGTATGTCCTCGGTGCCACCGTCTCGACCCCGATCTGGGGCAAGCTCGGCGACCTCTACGGACGCAAGACCGTCTTCCTGACCTCGATCGTGATGTTCCTGCTCGGCTCGGCCCTGTGCGGGTTCGCGCAGGACATGGTGCAGCTCATCGGCTTCCGGGCCTTCCAGGGCCTCGGCGCCGGCGGGCTCATGGTCGGCGCGATGGCCGTCCTCGGCGACCTCGTGCCGCCCCGCGAGCGCGGCAGGTATCAGGGCCAGATGGCCGCGGTCATGGCCGTCGCGATGGTCGGCGGGCCGCTCGTCGGCGGGTTCATCACCGACCACGCCGACTGGCGCTGGGCGTTCTTCGTCAACCTCCCGCTCGGCGGCGCGGCCCTCGCGCTGCTCGCGCTGCGGCTCGACCTGCCGAAGCGGCGCACCGAGCACCGCATCGACTGGGTCGGCGCCGCGCTGCTCTCGGTCGGCGTGACGTCGCTGGTGCTGATCACCACGTGGGGCGGCAACCAGTACGCGTGGGGCTCCGCGCAGATCTTCGGGCTCGCCGCGCTCGCCGTGGTCACGCTCGCGACGTTCGCGATCGTCGAGCGCCGGCACCCGGAGCCGATCCTGCCGCTGGGCATCTTCCGCAACCGCAACTTCAGCCTGATCTCCGGCGTCGGCTTCCTGGTCGGCTTCGCGATGTTCGGCGCCATCACCTTCCTGCCGCTCTACCAGCAGATCGTCCAGGGCGCCTCGGCCACCAACTCCGGCCTGCTCCTGCTGCCGATGATGGGCGGCCTGCTGGTCACCTCACTGGTCTCCGGCCGGCTGATCACCAAGACCGGGAAGTACCGGGCGTATCCGATCATCGGCGGTCTCGTCATGGTCGTCGCGATGGTGCTGCTGTCGCGCCTGGACTCGGACACCTCGAAGCTCGAGTCGGGGATCTACATGGCCGTCCTCGGCCTGGGTATGGGCTTCCTGATGCAGACCTCGATGCTCATCGCGCAGAACAGCGTCGAGCTCAAGGACCTCGGCGTGGCGAGCAGCACCGCGACGTTCGCCCGCTCGATCGGTGGTGCGTTCGGCGTCTCGGCGTTCGGCGCGATCTTCAACCACAAGCTGCACGACCTGCTGGCGGGCAAGGTCGGCCCGCAGGCGGCGGAGCAACTGTCCGGCGGCGGTGGCGGCGGCGCCACGATCGGCCCGGCCACGCTCGGCCGGCTGCCCGCCGAGGTGCGCACCGCGGTCATCGACTCGATCGCCGGCGCCACCTCGAGCGTGTTCCTGTGGGCGGTCGCGGCGACGGTCCTCGTGCCGGTGCTCGCGCTGTTCGTCCGCGAGATCGCACTGCGCGGCGGTCCCGAGAAGCCGGACGGGGCGTCCAAAGACCCGGACGCGCAGCCGGAGAGCACGCTGGTTGCGCAGGAGGGGTAGTTTCGCGCACGCAATGCGCGAATAAGCAGGAGAAACTGGCGTCTGGTGCGCGAAGCTGGCAAGCTTTGAGCAGTAACGCGCACCAGACGATCAGAGGAGACAACCGTGACGGAGCAGCCCGGTGCCGGAATGCAGGCGGACATCGCCGAGCAGCCGGCGGTGTTCGCAAGGCTCGTCGACGAGCAGGCGGGCGCCATCGCCGCCGTCGCCGAGCAGATCGCGCGGTGGCAGCCGCGCAACGTGATCTTCACGGCGCGGGGCACGTCGGACCACGCCGCCCTCTACGCGGCGTATCTCACCGAGATCCGCCTCGGCATCCCCGTCGGCCTGGCGTCGCCGTCGGCGATGACGCTCTACGGCGCCCGCCCCGACCTGCGCGACACGCTCGTCGTCGGGGTCAGCCAGAGCGGCGGTTCACCCGACCTGCGCGAGGTGCTGCGGGTCGCCGGCGAGCAGGGCGCGCACACCCTCGCCGTCACCAACAACGCCGCGTCGCCGCTGGCCGAGGTCGCCGAGCTGCACGTCGACGTCGTCGCCGGGCACGAGGTCGCGGTCGCGGCCACCAAGACCTACACCGCCGAGCTGCTCGCGCTGCTCATGCTGGTGGAGAGCATCAAGGGCGGCGGCGCGCTGCCCGCCGAAGAGCTCGCCGCGCTGCGCGAGCTGCCCGGTCACGCGGAGCGGGTCCTGGCCGACAGCACGGCCGCCGACCTCGCCGCCCGCTACCGCTTCGCGGACCGGATCGTCACCACCGGCCGGGGCTACGCGTATCCGACCGCCCGGGAGACGGCGCTCAAGCTCATGGAGACCTCCTACGTGGCGGGTCTCGCGTTCTCCGGCGCCGACCTGCTGCACGGCCCCCTGGCCATGGCCGACCCGGACGTGCCGGTCCTGGCGGTCGTCGGCGGCGGCCCCGCCGGCGCGTCGATGCGCGACGTGGTCGGCCGGCTCGGCGAGCGCCGCGCCGACGTGGTCGTCTTCGGGCCGTCCGCGGTCGACGGCGCCGCGGGCTGGGTGCCGACCCCGGCGGTCGACGAGCGTTACGCGCCGCTGCTGGACATCCTGCCGCTGCAGCGGCTCGCGCTGTCCCTCGCCCTGCACCGCGGCGAGAACCCGGACGCCCCGCGCGGCCTCAAGAAGGTGACGTCGACGCTGTAGCGACGTCGACGACGGCGGGCCGCCCCTCGCGCAGGGCCCGCGTCTCGAACGACACCGGGGGCCGGTCGCCGACCAGGATCTGGTAGGTCGGCCGGCTCCCGGACAGGTTCAGCAGCTCGAAGGAGAAGTTGCAGCGGTACGCCCCGCCCGCCGCCGCCAGTACACCCGCCGCCAACGTGGTCACGGCGACCACCTTGCCGTCCTGATCGGCCACCTTCACCGTGGCGCCCGAGACGATGTCCTGCGCCGCGGCGAAGGGGGCCAGGCACGGCGTGCCCGGGACGCCGGTCGCCGCGCCCGCCACGCTCACATAGCCGTGCAGCAGGAAGCCGTCGGGCTTGCTGGTCTCGTCCGCGCGGCCCACCCATCCGCAACCGCCGAGCGTGAGCACGAGGGCGAGGGCAGGCAGCAGACGGCGCACCGGCCCACCATAGTCTGTAGTGGTGTCGACCCTGCGTGACCTCGTCGAGGAGCACACCTCCCTCGCGCCCGAGGACATCGAGCACCTGCACCGCCTCGCCGGCGACTGGCAGATCGTGTCCGACCTGTCCTTCGCCGACCTGCTCATGTGGGTGCCGATCGCGGACCGCGGCGAGTTCCTGTGCGTCGCGCAGGTGCGGCCCACCACCGCCCCGACCGCCTATCAGGACGACCAGGTCGGGCGGGTGTCCGGTGGTCCCGAGGTCGCGCACCTGGCGATCGTCCGGTCGCAGGGGCGGATCTGGCGCGAGGGCGACCCCGTCTGGTACGGCGACATGCCCGCCCGCCACGAGGCCATCCCCGTCCGCCGGCGCGACGAGGCGCAGGTCATCGCCGTCGTCGGCCGCGACACCAACCTCAGCACCGCGAGGACCCCGGCGCAGCTGGAGCTCAACTACCTGACCACCGCCGACGACCTGGCGCAGATGATCGCCGACGGCACGTTCCCGCCGCCGCGGCACCCGGGGGAGACCACCAGCGCCCCGCGCATCGGCGACGGCCTGGTCCGGCTCGACGCGTCCGGCAAGGTCACCTACGCCAGCCCGAACGCGCAGTCGGCCTACCGGCGGCTCGGGCTCGCCGCGCACCTGGTCGGGGAGAGCCTCGCGGAGATCACCGGCCGGCTCGTCGACGACCCGCTGGAGGGCAAGGACGCGACCGACCGGGTCCACTCCGCGCTGCGCGGCGACGCACCCGCCCGCAAGGAGCTGGAGGCGCGGGGCGCGACCGTGCTCATGCGCGCCCTGCCGCTGATGCCCGCCGGGGTGCCGATCGGCGCGCTGGTCCTGGTCCGCGACATCACCGAGGTCCGCCGCCGCGACCGGCAGCTGATGACCAAGGACGCGACGATCCGGGAGATCCACCACCGGGTCAAGAACAACCTGCAGACCGTCGCCGCGCTGCTGCGGCTGCAGGCGCGACGGGTGGGTGTGCCGGCCGCCCGGCACGCGTTGGAGGAGTCGGTCCGCCGCGTCGCCTCCATCGCGCTGGTGCACGAGACCCTGTCGATGTCGGCGTCGGACAGCGCGGACGAGGCGGTCGAGTTCGACGGCATCGTGGACCGGGTCGCCGCCGCGGCCGTCGAGGTCGGCGCCGCCGACTTCCTGGTGGCGCTGCGCCGCGACGGCGACTTCGGGGTGTTGCCGGCAGAGATCGCCACGCCGCTGGTCATGGTGCTCAACGAGCTGCTGCAGAACGCCGTCGAGCACGCCTTCGAGCCCCGCCCGGAGGGCGTCGAGCCCGAGGTCGTCGTGTCGGTGCACCGCTTCCGCAAGCAGCTGCACGTCACCGTCGCCGACAACGGCCGGGGCCTGCCCGAGGGGTTCGACCTGGACAGCAGCGAGCGGCTCGGGCTGCAGATCGTGCGCACCCTCGCCACGGGGGAGCTGCGCGGCACCATCGAGCTGCGCACCCGCGCCGGCGGCGGCACCGAGGCCGTGATGGTCGTCCCGCTGGCAAAACGCTGAAACCTACCGCACTGTGGGACTCGTTGTTCGAGCACGTCGCGGTTCAGGTGTTTCCGGGCTGCTTTTCCTATCGGCTGAGTCGTATTTTTGTTGCTTCCCGGTTACGTGGGTTTGAGACAACCCTCACGCCGACGTGGCGTAAGGACCGGTCGGCGTGGAAGACTGCACCCTATGCACGCTGCTTCTCTGCGGCTCGTCAGCCGCCGACACGTCGACTACGGTCGCGTGCGCAGCGCCATGTGTCCGGCTTGCTGAACGCCGCCCGTTGATATTTTCCCGGGCGCGCGACTTCGCGCCGGATTTCCTATGACATCGACGTCATCCATCGCGCATCTTCCGCGATAGGCCGGCGCAGGCTCGCGTGCTCTCAACCCTGAGAGGACGCCGACATGACGGTGAACACCGTCCCGGCAGAAAACGCCGCACCCGCTCCCCGCCCCGCCGCTCGCGGACGGGCCGGAGCCGGTGGGCGCCCTCGCGGCGAGGGGCAGTGGGCGCTCGGTCACCGTGAGCCGCTCAACCCCAACGAGCGCAGCAAGAAGGACGACAACCCGCTCAACGTCCGGGCCCGCATCGAGAACATCTACGCGCACGGCGGCTTCGACTCGATCGACCCCGCCGACCTGCGCGGACGGTTCCGCTGGTTCGGCCTGTACACGCAGCGCAAGCCCGGCATCGACGGCGGCCGCACGGCGATCCTCGAACCCGAGGAGCTCGACGACAAGTACTTCATGCTGCGCATCCGCAGCGACGGCGGCCAGCTCAGCCTCGCCCAGCTGCGCACCATCGCGTCGATCGCCACCCGCTTCGCCCGCGACACCGCCGACATCACCGACCGGCAGAACATCCAGCTGCACTGGATCCGCGTCGAGGACGTCCCGCGGATCTGGCAGGAGCTCGAGGCCGTCGGCCTGTCGACCACCGAGGCCTGCGGCGACACCCCGCGCGTCGTGCTCGGCAGCCCGATCGCCGGCGTCGCGGAGAGCGAGGTGCTCGACCCGACCGAGGCGATCACCGAGATCACCGCGAAGTTCGTCGGCGACCCGACGCTGTCCAACCTGCCGCGCAAGTTCAAGTCGTCGATCTCGTGGCTGCCCGACACGCCGTACGAGGCGAACGACATCTCCTTCGTCGGGGTCATCCACCCCGAGCACGGCCCCGGCTTCGACCTGTGGGTCGGCGGCGGCCTGTCGACCAACCCGATGCTCGCCCAGCGCCTCGGCGTGTGGGTGCCGCTGCACGAGGTCGTCGACGTGTGGCACGGCGTCATCCAGATCTTCCGCGACTACGGCTACCGCCGGCTGCGCAGCCGCGCCCGGCTGAAGTTCCTGGTCGCGGACTGGGGCGTGGCGAAGTTCCGCGAGGTCCTGGAGGCCGAATACCTCAAGCGCCCGCTGATCGACGGCCCGTCCCCGGACCTGCCGGAGAAGCCGATCGACCACATCGGCGTGCACAAGCAGTGGGACGGCAAGTTCTTCGTCGGCGCGGCGCCCATCGCGGGCCGCAGCTCCGGCAGCCAGCTGGCGGAGGTCGCCGACCTGGCCGAGCGGCACGGCAGCGACCGGGTGCGGCTCACCCCGTACCAGAAGCTCATCGTCCTGGACATCGCCGAGGCCGACACCGAGGCGGTCGTCCTGGGCCTGCGCGAGGCAGGGCTGGAGGCGCGCCCGTCGACCTGGCGGCGCAGCACGATGGCCTGCACCGGGATCGAGTTCTGCAAGCTCGCGATCGTCGAGACCAAGGCCCGTGCCGCCGAGCTCATCGAGCACCTGGAGGCGAAGGTCGCCGAGCTCGACGCCGACATCTCCATCCACCTCAACGGCTGTCCGAACGCCTGCGCCCGCACCCAGGTCGCCGACATCGGCCTCAAGGGCATGCTCGTGAAGGACGACACGACCGGCGACATGGTCGAGGGCTTCCAGATCCACCTCGGCGGAGGCCTCGGCATGGCGGCCGGGCAGAACGCCGGCTTCGGCCGGAAGCTGCGCGGCCTGAAGACCACCGCCGCGGACCTGCCCGCATACGTCGAGCGGGTCGCCAACCACTACCTCGCCGAGCGTGAGTCCGGCGAGTCCTTCGCCCGCTGGGTGATGCGGGCCCCCGAGGAGCAGTTGCGATGAGCGAACGCATGGCGCCGCTCTATTGCCCGTACTGCGGGGACGAGGACCTACGGCCACACGAGGACACGCACGGCGCATGGGAGTGCCGCAGTTGCGCGCGGGTCTTCTCACTGAAATTCCTGGGGCTTGCGGCACACATGTTGGAGGCGAAGCGATGAGCACAGCCGTTGCACGTACGAGGGAAGAGTCCATTGCGTTTGCCAAGGAGGCGTCCGCGCGCCTCGAAGGGCAGACCGCCGACAAGATCGTGGAATGGGCCGCCGGCGAGTTCGGCGACCGGTTCTGTGTGACCAGCTCGTTCGCCGACGCCGTCCTCGCCCACGTCGTGTCGAAGGTGGTGCCGGGCGTGCCGGTCATCTTCCTCGACACCGGCCTGCACTTCGCCGAGACGCTGCGGGTCCGTGAGGTCGTCCAGCGCACGCTGCCGGTGACGGTCCGCTCGATCCGTCCGCGGCAGACCGTCGCGGAGCAGGACGCCGAGTCCGGCCCCCGCCTGTACGCCCGCGACCCCGACGAATGCTGCTTCCTGCGGAAGATCGAGCCGCTGGAGCGGGCCCTGGACGACTACGACGCGTGGGCCGCCGGCCTGCGCCGCGACGAGTCGCCGAGCCGCGCCAACACGCCGATCGTCAGCTTCGAGCAGGCCCGCGGCAAGTTCAAGGTGTCGCCCCTCGCGCAGTGGTCGCAGGCGGACGTCGACGCGTACATCTCCCGCTACAACGTGCCGGTCAACGCGCTCATGCGGCAGGGCTACGCCTCCGTCGGCTGCTGGCCGTGCACCCGGCGGACCCCTCCGGGCGGCGACCCGCGCGGTGGCCGCTGGCCGATGTTCGACAAGACCGAATGCGGTCTGCACGCCGGATGACCGCGGTTTTACTGGTGGCGCACGGGTCCTCCGACCCGCGGGCGGCGGCCTCGACGAGAGCCCTCGCCCGCGCGGTCGCGGCCCAGCGCCCCGGGCTGGACGTCCGGACGTCGTTCCTGGACCACGCCGGTCCGCGTCCTGACGGGGTGCTGATCGACATGCAGCGGCTCGGTCACCGGTCGGCGGTGGTGGTGCCGCTGCTGCTCACCTCCGCGTTCCACGGCCGGGTCGACCTGCCGGGCGTCATCGACCGGGCCTACGCGAACGGCCTGGCCATGCGGGTGCGGGTCACCGACGTCCTCGGGCCGGTGGGCGGTGCCGTCCCACCGCTGCTCGTCGCCGCGTTGCGCCGCCGGCTGCCGTCGCTCGGTGCCGACGGGGCCGACGGGGTCGTCATGGTCGCCGCCGGCACGAGAGACGACCTGGCCAGGCACACCGTCGACCTGACCGCCGCCGAGCTCGGGCGGGCGATCGGGCTGCCGTGCCGGGCCGCCTTCGCCTCCGGGTCACCGGTCACCGGAGCGGTTGCGGTGTCCGCGCTGCGGGCGCAGGGCTGCACGCGGATCGCGATCTCCTCGTACTTCCTGGCCACCGGCAAGCTGCACGAGAGCGCGATCGCCTCCGCGGTGTCCGCCGGCGCGCTGGAGCCGGCCGCGCCGCCGCTCGGCCGCGCGCTCGACCTGGCCCGGCTCGTCGTCGCCAGGATCGGCCGGGTGTCGCCGGAGACCGTGCACCTCGCCGCCTGAGCGCTCCCATGGTGGCGGGCGGCTACCTTGGACGTATGCAGATGACATGCCCGAAGTGCCGCGGCGAGATGCGGCAGTACGAGCGCAGCGGTGTCACCATCGACCAGTGCCTGGAGTGCCGGGGGATCTTCCTCGACCGCGGTGAGCTGGAGAAGATCACCGACGCGGAGAACGCCTGGCGCGGGCGTCAGCAGCAGCCCGGTGCCCCCGGTGTCCCGCCCGCCGCCCCTGGGTTCCCGCCGCCCGGCGCCCCGCAGGCGTATCCGCAGCAGCCCGCCTACGGCCAGCAGCCCTACGGCCAGCCAGCGCACGGCCAGCCGGGCTACGGCCAGCCGGTCCACGGCCAGCCCGGATACGGTCAGCCGGCCTACGGTCAGCCTGCGTACGGCCAGCCGCAGCACGGTCAGCCGCATTATCCGCGGGCGCACGGCCACTACGGTCACCACAAGAAGCGGAAGAAGCACCACCGCGAAAGCTTCTTCGAGGAACTGTTCGACTGAGCCGCACCCGCGGGCCGGGAGAACGGCTGATCTCGCGCTTGGTGGCCGAGGGCTACCTTGGGGGTATGCAGATGACATGCCCGAAGTGCCGCGGCACGATGCAGCAGTACGAGCGCAGCGGCGTCACCATCGAACAGTGCCTCGAGTGCCGGGGGACGTTCCTGGACCGGGGTGAGCTGGAGCGGCTGATCGACATCGAGGGCGGCGCCATGCGCGGACAGCAGTATCCGCCCGGTTACCCGCCACCCGGCTACGGTCAGCCCGGATACGGCGGCTATGGGCAGCCCGGCTATCCGCCGCCCGGCTACGGCCAGCCGCCATACGGTGCCCCCTACTACGACGGGCCGAACTTCCCGCCGCCCGGCCCGAACGACCCCCACTATCGTGGGTAGTCCCCATTTGTTGCGGCCCGCACGTGAAACGCCCCGGCGCATAGGCCGGGGCGTTTTCGTCTTCATCGCCGCTCTGCTCTTCGGCGCGCTTTCGGCTTCGGTGCGCCTCGGGGCGGAGCTGCGATGTATTTGGTGCGCTTACGGGAAGGCTATGCGGAGTGAGCGCGGACCCGGAGGCCGCCGCGACGCTTCATCAAGCGACGCTCGTCTTCGCTCATTCCGCCCCAGACACCTGCGTCCTGACCCGAGTCGAGTGCCCATTGCAGGCAGTCACTGGTCACGGAGCAGCGCTGGCAGACTGCCTTCGCCTGCTCGACCTGCAGCAATGCCGGGCCCGAAGTCCCAATGGGGAAGAACAGTTCCGGGTCCTCGTCGCGGCAGAGGGCATGGTGGCGCCAGTCCGACATGGCGGCAACACTCCTTGTTGTTTTCGCGGATCGTTGTTAATGATTCCCTATGTGCATCTCGCGTACGTCTCGGCTAGGCGGAGCCTGAAGATCCGTAACGCGCCTGCGGGCAACGCTCAGTGTTCGTTTCGCTTGTGAATGCTTTCACGAACTACCGCGATGTCAAGGGGTCCAAACCAAGAAAATCCAAGTCGGTGAGCAAGCTCACGCGCTGTTTGTCCGATTTTATTGTATTTAGGGACCATGAATCGCAACAGCCAGTTACCAATGTAGTACGGTTCGGTCAACGACCGGAGGGGTTTCGGAGATGCGGCCGCGGTGTCTCTCTCGCGACTCTCTGCAACTTTCTCCCCCCTTCGGTGGATGATCGCCCGGGGTGACTCAACACACTACGCGTAACGCCCCCGGCACGGACGCGAAATCCAACTTGTCGCACTCTCCGAGGTACTCACCGTCAACCTGGAAAGCGATCGGTTTGGCAGCGGTGAGCGTGAACCCGGCGAGATCGTGCATCCGCAGCACCTGTCTGCCCTTCGGATCTGCGCCCCGCACCAGCTGGGCCATCGTCCGGGCCGTGCTCCCGACCTGCATCTGCAGCAGGCCGAGCACGTCGAGACCCGTGTCGAACGAGGCCCGCGGATTCGGATCCACCGGCCGCTCGCCGATGTATGTCCACGGTGCGGTGTTCTGCACCAACATCCACGTTAGCCCGGATCGGGCCGGTTCGCCCGGTAGCTCGAGCGTGAGCAGCGGCACGCGCCGGTTCGTCGACGCGTACTGCTGCGCGATCGCCCGGAAATACAGCCACGGCGTCGACGTCGAGCCCTTGTGCCGGGCCTGATCCACGCGCCGCACGACCTCGGCGTCCAGGCCCATGCCGGCGCAGAACGTGAAATACCGGTCGTCGGCGCGGCCGAGCCCGATGATCCGCTCCCGCCGGTCGCGCAGCGCCTCCAGAATGGCGCCGGTGCCCTCGGCCCAGTCGCTCGGCAGGCCCAGTGCCCGCGCGAACACATTCGTGGAGCCACCCGGCACCACCGCGAGCGCCGGGCGATCCTGCGCCCGCCCCTCGGCCGGACCCGCGTCGAACGTCATCAGACCATTGACGGCTTCGTTGACGGTGCCGTCGCCGCCGAGCGTCACGACGAGGTCGAAGCGCTCCCGGGCGGCGTCGCGCGCCAGCTCCACGCCGTGGCCTTTGCGCTGGGTGTAGGCCACCTCCAGGTCGACCTGGCTGCGCAGCGCACGCACCAGGATGTCCCGGCCGCGCTCGGTGGTGGTCGTCGCGTTCGGGTTGACGACCAGGAGGGCACGCATGGGCGGCACTGTACCCGCTCTCCTGCGCGATAAGGTGAGGTGCACGGACCGGGTCGAGCGAGGGGAATGCCAGGTGAGCGGCACGGCAGCGGCGGAGCGGGAGCCGGCGACCCTGCGGTGGGCGGTGCGGCTGCTGTTCGCCGAGGGCGTGGGACTCGCCCTGCTCACACTGGTGATCGTGTATCTCGACGTCACCAGCGAGACGACGTTCCTGTCCGTGGCGCTGTCCTTCACCGGCTACCTGGCGCTCATGACGGTGCTGTTCCTGGGCATCGCCGTGGCGCTGCACCGCCGGAAGCGGTGGGCCCGCGGGCCCGGGATCGTCACGCAGATGCTGCAGATGCCGATCGGCTGGACGATGCTCACCAACGGCCAGCCCTACATCGGCGCGCCGCTGTTCGCGCTCGGCCTGGCCGGCGCGATCCTGCTCTTCGCGCCTTCGACCCGGATCGCGCTCGGCATCCGCTGAATTTCGGCACTTGTTCCGGCCGAACGTAGGAGGCTTGGCCCAGCCGGTCCCCATCACGGCCGGTGTGACCTACCCTCGGATCTCGTGACGGTCGCACCCGCGTATCAGCTGCTCGCCGACCGGCTCCGCGTCGAGATCATGTCCGGTCGACTCCTGCCCGGCGCGCGGCTGCCGACCGAGCCGCAGCTGTGCGAGCAGTCGGGCCTGAGCCGCTCCACCGTCCGCGAGGCGCTCCGCCTGCTCAGCAGCCAGCACCTGATCGTCACCACCCGCGGGGTCAACGGCGGCAGCTTCGTCGCCGAGCCCGACGCGCACACGCTCGGCCAGTTCCTCACCGACGGCGTCGGTCTGCTGCTGGCCAGCGGCTCGGTCAAGGGCGACGACTTCCTCGAGGTCCGGCGGATGCTCGAGGTCCCGGCGGCCGGTCTCGCCGCCGCCCGCCGCGAGCCGTCCCACCTGCGGGAGCTCGATGCGGCGATGTTCGATCCGGACACCGCCGGCCTCGACGAGCGCATCGCCGCGCACGCGGCCTTCCACCTCGCCGTGGCCAGCGCGTCGGGCAACACGCTGCTCTGTCTGATGGTGCGTCCGCTGTACACCGTGAGCGACCGCAAAGCGGCGGCCCACAACGCACCGTTGCCGATGTGGAGGGTGATCGACCAGGATCACCGGGCCCTGCTGGCGGCGATCCGCGCCCAGGACGTGGAGCTGGCGATGGAGCTCGCCCGCGGGCACATCGACAACGTCCGGCCGTCGGAGGTCCCTCCCGAGCACACCCGCCGGCCGGTGCCCGGCGTGGCGGCGCTCAAGCAGCGGGTCGTCCCCTGAAGGCCTACTTCGGGCGGCGCTTCGTCAGCCGGATGCTCGCCTGATGCCCGTCGACGGACGCCGACACCTCGTCGGCCAGGGCGCTGAGGACCTGCCACGCGAACGACTCGCCACCGGGCAGCCGCTCCGTCGGCGAGCCCAGCGGCACGGTCGTCTCGACCGTCAACGCGTCGACCGTCACCGTGAAGCGGCAGGCCAGCTCGACCGTGTCGCCGAGCTGCGGCGTCTCGCTCGCCACCGCGAGCAGCATCGCGCACGCCTCGTCGACGGCGATGCGCAGGTCTTCGATCTCGTCGAGCGTGAACTGCAGCCGCGCGGCCAGACCCGCCGTGGCGGTGCGCAGCACCCCCAGATAGGCGGGTGAGGCGGGCACGGCCAGCAGGACGACGTCGTCGCCGTCCGAGCCCGACCTCTTCGAAACGACCTGAGTCACGCGATGAACCCCCTTGCCCGCGACTCTACGACGTGGCCGCACGCGCCGTTGCGGCGAGTGCGTCCCCGGAGAGCCGGTAGGGCAGCCAATCCGACTTGTGTCGCGCGCCGAGCGCCTCGTAGAAGCCGCGGGCCGGGTTCCAGTCCAGCACCGACCACTCCAGCCGCGGGTATCCGGACTCCACGCAGATCCGCGCCAGGTTCGCGATCAGGGCCTTTCCGGCACCCGTACCGCGGGCGCCCGGACGCACGTAGAGATCCTCCAGGTAGATGCCGTGCACGCCCTCCCACGTGGAGAACGTCCTGAACCACAGCGCCATCCCGACCGTCTCGCCCCCGGTGCGGGCGACGTGGCAGAACACCGCCGGCGCCGGCCCGAACAGCGCGGCCCGCAGCTGCTCCGCGGTCAGGTGGCACTCCTCGGCGGCCTTCTCGAACTCGGCGAGCTCGTGGACCATCGCGACGATCGCCTCGACGTCCTCGTCCCGTGCCTCGATGACTTCCACGCTCATCTATGCGCCTCCGGTAAAGAAACGCCCCCCACCCCGCCGTGGCGGGGTAGGGGGCGCCGGTTGCCTCGCAGGTCAGGCCTGCTTGGTCTCCCAGAAGATCTTCGCGATCTCGTCGATCTTCCCGAGCAGCTGCTCGGCCACGGCCGGGTCGACCGAACCCTTGGCGCCCGACGCGCCCGCGAGCTTCGTGGCCTCGTTGAACAGGCCGTGCAGCTGCGGATACTTCTCGAAGTGCGGCGGCTTGAAGTAGTCGGTCCACAGCACCCACAGGTGGTGCTTGACCAGCTCGGCGCGCTGTTCCTTGATCAGCAGCGCCCGGGTGCGGAACTCGGGGTCGCTGTTGGCCTGATACTTCTCGCTGATTGCCTTGACGGACTCGGCCTCAATTCGGGCCTGCGCCGGGTCGTAGACACCACACGGCAGGTCGCAGTGGGCGCTCACCACGGTGCGCGGGGTGAAAAGCCGCGACAGTCGCATCGAACCCTCCAGGGTGATTTGCGATGATCCTCAGTTGGTGACCCTACTCCTATCCAAGTCCGGGGATTTCATGCGGCTACCGTGGTTCACGGCACTGGTGAACGGCCCGTCGATGGTGCCGACGCTGCGCCACGGCGACCGGATCCTCGTCCGCCGCACGCGCGGGGCCCGCCCGGGTGACGTCGTCGTCGGGTCTTTCCGCAGCCGGCCCGGCCTTCTGGTGGTCAAGCGCGTGGCCCGCGCCGAGGCCAGCGGATGGTGGCTGACCGGCGACAACTCCTTCGGATCCGATGATTCGGCGTCGTACGGCGTCGCCGACGTCATCGGACGTGTGACATTTCGCTGGTGGCCACAACCGGTGCGGTTGCGGCGGACCGCGGCGTAAGGTGATGCGGATACCGGGTCACCCCCGCTGAATCGCATCTTGAGCGCTTTCACCACCCGAGCGCTTCGCGGAAACACCAGCATTGTCAGACGTGGCAAAGGAGCCCCCGTGTCTGCACCCGTGACCAAGCACTTCGAGGCGCATACCGTCGAAATCGACAGGTCGTTCGCGAAGGACCCCCATGCCCTTGAAGGGCCCGTTTTCGACCTGCATCGGGGCGGCAAGATGTCCGTCCAGTCCAGCGTCCCGCTCGCGACCCGTGAAGATCTCGCTCTGGCGTACACGCCGGGCGTCGCCCAGGTCTGCGAGGCCATCGCCGCCGACGAGTCACTGGTCCATGAGCTGACCTGGGTCGGCCGCGCCGTCGCCGTGGTCACCGACGGATCCGCCGTGCTCGGCCTGGGCAACATCGGCCCGCGGGCCGCGATGCCGGTCATGGAGGGCAAGGCCGTCCTCTTCAAGCAGTTCGGCGGGGTGGACGCGGTGCCGATCTGCCTCGACACCCAGGACCCGGACGAGATCGTCGCGATCGTCACCGCGCTCGCACCGTCGTTCGGCGGGATCAACCTCGAGGACATCTCCGCGCCGCGCTGCTTCGAGATCGAGCGCCGGCTGGAAGCGACCCTGCCGATCCCCGTCTTCCACGACGACCAGCACGGCACCGCGATCGTCGTGCTCGCCGCGCTGCGCAACGCCGCCCGAGTCCTCGGCCGCGAGCTGCGCGACCTGCGCATCGTCGTCAGCGGGGCCGGCGCCGCCGGGGTCGCGGTCACCAAGATGCTGATCAGCGGCGGCGCCGACGCCGGCGAGATCGTCGTGCTCGACTCTCGGGGCTGCCTGCACAACGGCCGCACCGACCTCAACCCGGAGAAGGCCGCCCTCGCCGCCCTCACCAACGCGGGCGGGATCACCGGGGACATCGCCAACGCCCTGCGCGGAGCCGACGTCCTGATCGGTGTCTCCGGCGGCACCATCGGCGAATCCGCCCTCGCGGGCATGTCACCCGGTGGAGCGATCTTCGCCCTCGCCAACCCGACGCCCGAGGTGCACCCTTCGGTGGCGTCGCGCTACGCGGCGGTCGTCGCCACCGGCCGCAGCGACTTCCCCAACCAGATCAACAACGTGCTCGCGTTCCCCGGCATCTTCCGTGGCGCCCTGGACGTCGGCGCCACCCGCATCACCGACGGCATGAAGGTCGCCGCCGCCTCGGCCATCGCGTCGGTGCTGGCCGCCGAGGAGCTGAGCACGGACGCGATCGTCCCCAGCGCCCTGGACCCGCGCGTCGCCCCGGCCGTCGCCGCCGCGGTCAGCGCTGCGGCCCGCCACGACGGTGTGTTGAGATAACCGTTATGCGTGCCGCTTTCGCGTCCAGCTTCAACGACGCCGACCCTCTCGCCGGCCTCACCGTCGGCGACGCGCCAGCGCCGGCCCCGCAAGACGGCTGGGTCGTGGTGGACGTGCGCGCCAGCGCGCTCAACCACCACGACCTGTGGTCGCTGCGCGGCGTCGGCCTGCGCCCCGAGCAGCTCCCGATGATCCTGGGCTGCGACGCCGCCGGCATCGGCCCCGACGGCGCCGAGGTCGTCGTGTATCCGGTCGTCTTCACCCCCGGCGGAGACTTCTCCATCCTGTCGGAGCACTACCAGGGCACCGTCGCGGAGCAGGTCACCGTCCCCGCGTACAACCTGGTGCCGAAGCCCCCGGAGCTCACCTTCGCCGAGGCGGCCTGCCTGCCCACGGCGTGGCTGACCGCATACCGCATGCTCACCACGAAGGGCCGGATCGAAGCCGGCGGCGCCGTCCTGGTGCAGGGCGCCGGCGGCGGGGTGGCCACGGCCGCGGTCCTGCTCGCCAGGGCCCTCGGCGCCCGCGTGTACGCCACCTCCCGCGACGCCGCGAAACGGGACCGGGTGGCCGCCCTGGGCGCCACCGCCCTCGACTCCGGCGCCCGCCTCCCGGAACGCGTCGACGTAGTGATCGAAACGGTCGGCGAGGCCACCTTCGACCACTCTCTGAAGTGCGCCAAGTCCGGCGCCCGCATCGTCGTCTCCGGCGCCACCAGCGGCCACCTGCCGGCGGTGAACCTGCGCCGGCTGTTCGCCTCACAGCTGGAGATCCTCGGCACCAGCATGGGCACCCCCGAGGAACTCGCCGACCTGATGACCCTGCTCGCCAAGACCGGCGTACGGCCCCTCATCGACTCGGTCATCCCCTTCTCCACCGCCCGCACCGCCTTCGAAAAACTCCACTCCGGCGACGTCTTCGGCAAGATCGTCCTGGACCACACCACCTGACCCGCTGCTCATCCGTCCCCGAGGGGCGTGCCCGGCCCAGCCTTCCGCTGCCTCCGGGGCACGCCCCTCGGTCCTTTGCCGGCCTGCTCCCCGAACCCACCCCCACGCGCGGAGTGACCGGATGACTTCACAACTGGTCGTCGAAGGAGGAGGAGGAGTGGGGGAGCTGGCGGCGGGCGGAGAGGTCGCCGTACAGCGAGAGGCGCAGGAAAGCGAGCGTCACGGTGCGGACCTCGGTGAAGGACCGCATGTCCGGGCGGAGGTACGGGTCGTTGTGGTTGCCGCCGGGCACGGTCAGCATGGCCTTGGACCAGGGGACGACGTCGTACGTGGCCTTGCCGGAGGCATAGGAGACCATGGGGTCGGCGTCGCCGTGGACGAAGAGGAGGGAGGCCGGCGTGCCGGTGAACGCGGTGCCCACGCCCAGGCCGCTGCCGGCCAGGATGATGCCGGCGTGCAGGCGGGCGTCGCGGTCGGCGGTGAAGAGGCCGACGGTGGTGATGGCGCCCGCGGAGTGGCCGGCGGCGGCGAGGCGGGTGCCGTCGATGCGGTTGCCGAGCGGGCCGGCGAGGACCTGGCGCAGCACGAAGGAGGCGTCGGCGGGCTGGTTGAGCACGTCGTAGACGTCGAGGCGCGGGGCGCTGCGGGTCGTGTTGGGGTACGCCGGGGCGATCACCGCGAACCCCGCCGCGGCCCAGGCGGTGAGCAGCGGCTCGAACGACTCGGGCGTGCCGTTCAGGCCGTGGCTGAACACGACCGCGGGGACCTTGGCCGTCGTGGCCGGCTGCCAGATGACGGTGCGCAGGACGCGCCCTTGCCGGTTGTACGTCACCTCCTGCCGCGAGACGTCGAGCGTGCCGCGCGGCAGTGGCAGCGGCGACAGCGGCGTGACCTGGGCGAGGTGGGGAGCGATGGTCGGGGGTGGCGGGGACGGCGTCACCCACCGGGCGGGCGCCGGCCGGACCGTGCAACCGGACAACGACAGCAGCAGGGCCACACACAAAAGCCGGCGCATGGCACCAACCGTACGAGGCCGCCGCCCCGGCGAAGGCTGGCCCGGAGGGCGATTTCCGGCTAGGTTGCGGCCATGTCCGTCGTCTTCCGGGCGCTCATCGCGGTGAGTGCGCTGGCCGGGATCATCCTGCTGCTCGACTACACCCACGGTGACGGGGGAGTGTTCGTCTACTTCACCGTGCAGAGCAGCGTGATCATCGCCGTGGTGTCGGCGTCGGCGACGATATGGACGGTGCCGGCCTGGGTGCGCGGGGCGGCGACGCTGTACAGCTGCATCACCGGCACGGTGTATCACGCGCTGCTGGCCAACCCGTCCAGCCCGTTCCACGTGGTCGACTCGGGGGCGCACGCTCCGCACAACCTGCTGCTGCACACGGTGACGCCGATCCTCGCGGCGGTCACCTGGCTCTTCGTCGACCGCGAGCCGGTCCGCTGGTGGTTCGCGGCGGTCTGGCTCTGCTATCCCCTCGCATATCTGGCGTTCGCGCTGGCACGAGGTGCGATCGTGCACGAGTATCCGTATCCGTTCGTGGACGCGGGCGAGCTCGGGTACGGCGGCGTGACGATCTCGGCGCTCGGCTTCACCGTGGCGTTCTTCCTGCTCGGGCTGCTGCTCATCGGGCTCGGCGCGGGCGTGCGCAGGCTACTGCGGCAGCAGCAGCGCACCCGGGTTGAGGATCCCGCGGGGGTCTAGCGTGCGTTTCGCGGCCCGCAGCACGTCGGTGAAGAGCGGGTCCCGGGCCAGCCACGGCAGGTGGTCCCGGCCGACCGCGTGATGGTGCGTGATCGTGCCGCCGGCGGCGGTGATGGCCGAGCTGACCTCGGCCTTGATCTCGTCCCAGATCGTCACCTCGGCGCCGCGCCGGGCCGGCGTGATGACGGTGAAGTACGGCGCGGGCCCGTCCGGATAGGCATGGGTGATGCGGCAGGTGACCACGGCGACCCTGGCCGGCGCGGCGGCCTGCGCGGCGGCGGTCACGGCCGCGTGCAGCGCCTCGAACCGCGTCCAGGTGCACGCCGTCTCCACCGTCTCGACGATGAGGCCGAGCCTGATGAGGGCGTCGCGCGTGTACGGCGCCCGCAGGAACGACGATCGCCAGACGCCCTGATCACCGGAAGCGCCGTCGCCGATCCGGTTGAGCCGGCCCAGGTCGAGGGAGATCCACGGCGCGTCCCCGCGGTATTCGACGCCGCCCACGACGGAGGTGCCGCCACCGTACGGGACGACGGCCGCCCCGACCGCCTCCGCCCAGTCCAGCGTGGCGACGACGTCATGGGCGGTGCGCGGGAAGCAGACCAGGTCGGGCGGGTGGTCGAGCCGGCCGTGCAGGGCCCGGACCACGTCGCGGAAGGCTTTGCCGTACGTGTGCGCCGCCCGCGTCATCGCGTCGGCGGCGAACGCCTCCTGCATGATCGACGGCGGGATCAGCCGCGGCGGGGGCAGGACCGGGTCGTACGGCACCGGCAGCACCGACCCGTCGATCGGCATCCACGGCCGCAGCGACGTCTCCGCCAGGCGCCGGCACGCGTCGTCGTCGAGAGCCTCGTCGGCCCAGCCCCAGCCCCACCACGACCGCTCACGCCAGCTGGCCATTGACGGAGAGTGCCACAATCCGACACGTTCGGCCACTGTTCCCAGGTCAGGTCATAGGTATTCTGTCGGCCATGCCCGATGAGCGCATTGACCCAAGTCAGAACACTCAGGCATTCCAGGCATGGGTGGACAACAACAACACCAACCAGGCGCCTCAGCCCGCCGCGACCGGCTCCAAGCTCGGCCTCATCGTGGGCGCCGCCGTCGTCGCGGTCGTGGTCGTCGTCGTGGTGCTCGTGCTGGTGCTGTAGATCCCGACCGATTCGAAGCGCGTCACACCGTCGAGCGTGGCGTCGTTGCTCAGCCGGAGCCGGGCGCTGTCGTCACCGTCGAGTGCCCAGGTGAGGAAGTCGAGCAGGGTCGCCATCGCCTGGTGGTGGCCGCGCTCCGCGTCGTTGGTGCCGGCGCCGTGCTCGCCGCCGATGATCGTCAGGAACGCCTTCGGCCAAGGGTTCGCGGCGTAGGACGTGCGGCCCTGCTCGTAGGCGACGACGGGGTCCTTGTCACCGTGGATGAACAGCAGCGGCACCGGGCTGCCCTGGTACTTCCCGGCGGGCCGGCCCGCGAAGATGACGCCGGCCCTGAGGCGCGGGTCGCGGTGCACGGTGAACAGGCCGTCGGTGGTGGTGCCGCCGCCGGAGTGCCCCACGGCCGCCATCCGGCCGGGGTCGATGCTGTCGGCCAGCGGGTTGCCGGGCTGGAGCATCTGCGTGATGACGAACGACGCGTCCAGCGACTGGTTCGGTACGTCGAGCTTGTTGAACTTCGGCGTGTCCTTCTTCGTGAAGGGGTACGCCGCGGCGACGACCACGTATCCCGACTCAGCGAGGAACTTGGTCATGCCTTCCTGCATCTGCGGATTGCTGTAGAAACCGTGGCTCCACACGATCAGCGGCAGCTTCCCCGGCAGCGGCGCGGCGTCGCGCTGCGCCTGCCCCTTGGTCCTGCGGGCCGAGCCGCGCGTCGGATACCACACGGTGGTGGGCAGCGGACGGTCCTTGCCCCGGGCAAGATCGAAGTGCCGCACGCCGATCGCATGGCTGCTCGCGCCGGCGGCCTGGGCTCCCGCCGCGGCGGTGAGGGGCTCGCTGGGCGTGTCGGCCCCTGAGGCCGAAAAAGCGCCGCCCAGGAGGAGCAGGGCGGCGGCCAGGAGCGACACGGTTGCAGAACGGTTGCGACTCGGGGGCACGTACAGAATGTAGGTGGCCGATGCGCTAAGGCGTTATCACCCGTCTGGGGACAATCGATTGGCTTGCCGGACTACGCCAGCTTGTACTTGTACGACCCATTTGGTGGACATGACCGGCGCCGACGATCGAAGGACCGCCGGCGCCGGCACGCTAGTCAGCCGGTGACGACGGTCACTCCGAAGTCCCGGAACGCCGTCAGTCCTCGTCGTCGTCCAGGCGGGCCAGGTGGACGGCGAGCCGCTCGATCGGGACCTCGAACTCGGGGTTCTGGTCGACGAACTCCCGCAGCCGCTCGGCCAGCCACTCGAACGTGACTTCCTCCTCGCCCCTGCGGGTGGCGAGCTCCTCGATGCCGCGGTCGGTGAAGTACATGACGCCCCCAAAGAAACCGGGGAGGGCGCGAGCCCTCCCCGATACGGATACCACGAAAGAACGGATCAGCGCTTCGGCAGCGCGGCCTCGATCAGGGCCTGCTGCTCGGCGTCGTGCAGCTTCGTCGAGCCGACCGCCGGGGCGGCCGCCGCGGGCCGGGAGATGCGGCGCAGCCCGACGCCCTGCAGGTGCTCCAGGAGGTTGAGGGCGATGAACGACCACGCCCCCTGGTTCGCCGGCTCCTCCTGGACCCAGGCGAAGTCCTCCGCGTCGGGGAACTGGGCCAGGGCCTCGCGCAGCTCCTCGACCGGCATCGGGTAGAGCTGCTCGACCCGGATGATGGCGGTGTCGGTGATGCCGCGCTCGGTGCGGGCCTGCAGCAGGTCGTAGAAGACCTTGCCGGAGCAGAGCAGGACGCGCTTGACGGCGGCGTTGTCCAGCGCCGTGCCCTTGATGCCGGGGTCGCCGAGGACGGTGGCGAAGGTGCCGGTGGTGAAGTCCTCGACCGGGGACACGCACAGCCGGTGCCGCAGCAGCGACTTGGGCGTGAAGACGACGAGCGGCTTCTTCTTCGGCGACAGCGCCTGTCGGCGCAGCAGGTGGAAGTGGTTCGCCGGGGTGGTCGGCACCGCGACCCGCATGTTGTCCTCGGCGCACAGCTGCAGGTAGCGCTCCAGGCGGCCCGACGTGTGGTCGGGGCCCTGGCCCTCGTGCGAGTGCGGCAGGAGCAGCGTCACGGCCGTGCGCTGGCCCCACTTGACCTCGCCGGAGGAGATGAACTCGTCGACGATCGACTGGGCGCCGTTGACGAAGTCGCCGAACTGGGCCTCCCACATGACGAGCGCGTCGGGGTTCTCCACCGAGTAGCCGTACTCGAAGCCCATCGCCGCGAACTCCGACAGCAGGGAGTCGTAGATGAAAAGCTTCGCGTTGCCCGTGATCAGCGCGGACATCGGCATGTAGTCGCCGCCGGTCTCGGCGTCGACGATGCCGGCGTGCCGCTGCACGAAGGTGCCGCGGCGCGAGTCCTGACCGGAGAGGCGGACGGTGACGCCCTGCTCGACCAGCGAGCCGAACGTGATGATCTCGGCGAAGCCCCAGTCGATGTCGCCCTCGGCGGCCATCTTCGCGCGGCGGTCCAGCAGCTGCTGGACGCGCTTGTGCGGGGTGAAGCCGTCGGGGAGCTTGACGTGCGCCTCGCCGATCGCCTGCATGACGGAGGGGTCGATCGCGGTCTCGACCACCGGCTCCGCCTCGGGCTCGCGGAGGCGGGTGAGCCGGGACGCCGGGTTGGAGGAGGCGTCGCGGGTCGCCTTGAACACCGTCTCCAGTTGCTCGTGGTAGTCCTTGAGCAGCGCCTCGGCCTCGGTGATCGGGATGTCGCCGCGGCCGATGAGCTCCTCGGTGTAGATCTTTCGCACCGAGCGCTTCTGGTCGATGATCGCGTACATCAGCGGGTTGGTCATCGACGGGTCGTCGCCCTCGTTGTGCCCGCGCCGGCGGTAGCAGACGAGGTCGATGACGACGTCCTTGTTGAAGGCCTGGCGGTATTCGAAGGCGAGCCGCGCGACGCGGACCACGGCCTCGGGGTCGTCGCCGTTCACGTGGAAGATCGGCGCCTGGATCATGCGGGCGATGTCGGTGGAGTACAGCGACGAGCGCGAGTACTCCGGCGCGGTGGTGAAGCCGACCTGGTTGTTGACCACGACGTGCACGGTGCCGCCGGTGCGGTAGCCGCGCAGCTGCGACAGGTTGAGCGTCTCGGCGACCACGCCCTGGCCGGCGAACGCGGCGTCGCCGTGGATGAGCAGCGGCAGGACCGTGTAGCCCTCGAGCTTGAGGTCGATCGAGTCCTGCTTGGCCCGCACGATGCCTTCGAGGACCGGGTTCACGGCCTCGAGGTGCGACGGGTTCGCGACCACGGAGACGGTCGTGGCGTGCTCGCCGTCGGGGTGCGTGAACTTGCCGGTCATGCCCAGGTGGTACTTGACGTCGCCGGACCCGTGCGCGGACTTGAGGTCCAGGTGCCCCTCGAACTCCGAGAAGATCTTCTCGTAGGGCTTGCCGACGATGTTCGCGAGCACGTTGAGGCGGCCGCGGTGCGCCATGCCGATGACGACCTCGTCGAGGCCGCCCTCGGCGGAGTTCTGCAGGATCTCGTCGAGCAGCGGGATCAGCGACTCGCCACCCTCCAGGGAGAAGCGGCGCTGCCCGACGTACTTGGTCTGCAGGAACGTCTCGAAGGCCTCGGCGGCGTTGAGGCGGTTGAGGATGTGCTTCTGCTCGGCGGTGTCGGGCTTCTCGTACGGCTTCTCGACCCGCTCGGCGACCCAGCGGCGCTCCTCCGGGTCCATGATGTGCATGTACTCGACGCCGACGCGGCGGCAGTAGGAGTCACGCAGGACGCCGAGGACGGCCCGCAGCTTCATCTTCTGCTTGCCGGCGAAGCCGCCGACGGGGAAGACCCGGTCGAGGTCCCACAGCGTCAGCCCGTGCTCGAGCACGTCGAGGTCGGGGTGGCGGCGGATGCGGAATTCGAGGGGGTCGGTGTCGGCCATCAGGTGGCCGCGGACCCGGTAGGCGTGGATCAGCTCGACGACCCGGGCCGCCTTGTCGATCTGGCCTTCGCTGGTGCGGGCGACGTCGCGCACCCAGCGGACCGGCTCGTATGGGATCCGCAGGGCGGTGAAGATCTGGTCGTAGAAGCCGTGCTCGCCGAGCAGCAGTTCGTGCATGACCTTCAGGAACTCCCCGGACTGCGCGCCCTGGATGATCCGGTGGTCATACGTGCTGGTCAGCGTCAGGATCTTGCTGATGCCGAGGTCCGCCAGGGTCTCGTCGGACATGCCGGCGTAGGGCGCCGGGTATTCCATCGCGCCGACGCCGATGATCGTGCCCTGCCCGGCCATGAGCCGCGGCATGGAGTGCACGGTGCCGATGCCGCCGGGGTTGGTCAGCGAGACCGTGGCGCCGCTGTGGTCCTCCATGGTCAGCTCGTTGCGCCGGGCGCGGCGCACGATGTCCTCGTACGCCGACCAGAACTGCCGGAAGTCCATGGTGTCGGCGGCCTTGATGCTCGGCACCACCAGGTTGCGCGAGCCGTCGGGCTTGGTGAGGTCGATCGCGATGCCGAGGTTGACGTGCTCGGGCTGCACCAGGTTGGGCTTGCCGTCGATCTCGGCGAACGAGTTGTTCATCTCAGGGTGCGCGGCGAGCGCCCGGACCATCGCGAAGCCGATCAGGTGCGTGAAGCTGACCTTGCCGCCCCGGCCGCGGGCCAGGTGGTTGTTGATCACGACGCGGTTGTCGGACAGCAGCTTCGCCGGGACGGCGCGGACGCTCGTGGCGGTCGGCACCTCCAGCGAGGCGTCCATGTTCTGCACGATGCGGGCCGCGATGCCCCGCAGCGGGGTGTGCTTGGCGCCACTGCGCGGAGCGGCCGCCGGCTTCGTCGGCGCGGGCTTCTCGGCCGGCCTGGCGACCGGCTTGGCCGCGGCCGGAGCGGGCGCGGCGGCGGGAGCCGCGGCCGGCGCGGTCTTGACGGGAGCGGGCGGAGGCGACGCCGCCGCCTTGGGTGCCGGGGCAGCGGGAGCGGTCACGGCCGCCGGCTCAGCCTGGGCGGGCGCCTCGTCGCCGCTGGGCTTGTAGTCGGCGAAGAAGTCGTGCCACGCGGGGTCCACGCTGGCCGGGTCGGCGAGGTACCTCTGATACATGTCCTCGACGATCCACTCGTTCGGGCCGAAACCCGCCAAGGGGTTCTCCTGCGAGTTGGTCGCTTGGGTCGACACGGCTGCTGATCGCCTCTTCCAAACGGAGTTGCTGGGGTCACGGATCCGCGTCAAGGCTACGCGCTGCCGAACGCCCGTTCGTCGCCGACGCCACCGGAGTGACCATGTCGACGGCGGTATGGGTCCGTCCCATACAGCTGTGGCCGCCATTCGGCGGCCACAGCTGTCCTAGATCTGCCTCAGGAGCACTAGGCGATATCGCGCTTCCGGGTGATCAGCGTGCCGACGGTGCCGAGCACGACGGCCCAGACGATGAGCACGAGCGCACCCGCCCAGCGCGGCGGCAGGTCGGTGTCGCCGAGCTGCGTGGCCAGGCCGCCGACGACGTGCATGGACGCCAGCGGCGGGATGTAGACGGCGCTCTCCAGGACCCAGTCCTTCTTGATCACCAGCTCGTGGATCAGGGTGAGGAAGATGATCGCGGCCCAGGTGCCGACGGTGTACAGGACCGCGGCGGTGATGGTCGCACCGATCTGGCTGCGGATCAGCACGCCCACGCCGATGCCGAAGACCGCCCACAGGACATACACCAGCAGGTTGAGCAGGATGGCCTGCTGTGCCGTCCAGTGCCCGAGGCTGTTGGTGAGGTCCTCGGCGCCGAAGTAGAGCACCCCGCCGACGACCGAGATCGCGGTGGTGATCACCCAGAACAGCACGCCCGCGAGGCCCGCGGTGATGAGTTTCGCGGTGATGACCTTGGTCCGCTTCGGCGTCGCGAGGAACGTCGCGGTCGCGGTCTGGTGGTAGAACTCGTTGGTGATCACCAGGATCGCCAGGAGCATCACCAGCAGCAACCCGAAGAACTGGCCCGAGGTGTAGATGTTCGCGGCGTACTTGGCGACCTGGCCGGCGGCGTGCGCCTTGGCGACCCGGGCCGCCTCCTCCTGCTCGTACTGCCGCTGGCTCGCCTCGAACTCGGCGCGCTGCTCCTCGGTCAGGTTCGGCGGCGGGTCGCCCTGCGAGTAGGCGGTGAAGTGGTTGGTCAGCTCCGACTTGGTCTGCTCGATGTTGATCCAGATGGCGAGGGCGGTGAAGACCAGCGACGTCAGCAGGAAGATCCACCACATGTTCGTGGTGCGCAACTTCAGCAGCTCGCTGCGGATCAACCGGGTCATGCCGTCACCTCCGCTGCGCTCCGGCGCCGGCCTGACCCCAAGCCTGCGCCCATGATGACCAACTCCTCGCTTCGCTGCGGGTCGTTCATCGGATGGTTGCCTTTCCCTGGGTCAGTTCGAGGAAGACGTGCTCCAGGTCGGGCCGTTCGTTGACCAGCTCGTGCAGCTCGATCCCGGCGGTGAGGGCCAGGTGGCCGACGGCCGGGGCGTCGAGTCCGGTGATCACGTGGCTGTCGTTGCCGTTGGGCTGGATCGTGGCGCCGGCCTCGCGCACCGCGGTGACCAGCTCCTGCAGGGCGGGGGTGCGGACCCGGGTGCGCGGCGCGCTGGAGCCGCCGCCGACGATCTGCTCGACCGGGCCCTGGGTGACGAGCTTGCCCGCGGCGATGATGACCACGTCGTCGGCGAGGATCTCCATCTCCGACAGCAGGTGGCTGGAGACCAGCACGGTGCGGCCCTGCTGGGCCAGGCCCTGCAGCAGCCCGCGCATCCAGCGGATGCCCTCCGGGTCCAGGCCGTTGGCGGGCTCGTCGAGGATCAGCACCTGCGGCTCGCCGAGCATCGCCTGGGCGATGCCGAGCCGCTGCTTCATGCCCAGCGAGTAGCCGCGGAACTTGCGCTTCGCGGCCGGGGTCAGCCCGACCAGCTCCAGCATCTTGTCGACCTGCGAGTCGGGGATGCCCGCCGCGGCGGCGACGATGCGCAGGTGGTTGCGCGCGGTGCGGCCCTTGTGCGCGGCCGAGGCCTCCAGGATCGCGCCGGCCAGCCGCAGCGGCTCGGCCACGTCGGAATACCGCCGGCCGCTGATGGTCGCGGACCCCGACGACGGGGTCACCAGATTCAGGATCATGCGAAGCGTGGTGGTCTTGCCGGCGCCGTTGGGGCCGAGGAACCCGGTGACCCGACCCGGCTCGACCACGAACGACAGGTGATCCACGGCCGTGACGTTCTTATAGCGCTTTGTCAGGTCGGAGACCACGATCTGTCCGTTGGACAACGTGCCGCTCCCTCCAAGAGAGTGAAGCCGTCAATATGGCACGTCCCGGCAACCGACGGAGCCCCGCCCCGGCCCTGGATCAAGGCGAGGAAAACTCGCCCATAGCGCACCGTATCCACGTATACACGAAAGGTGGCTTTCAGGATCGCGGTCGTGGCGCTGCTGCTCTTCCCGGCGACAGTGCTGGCAGGGGCGGGGGAGGCCGCCGCGGGCGCGGACGGCACCGTCGTCTACACGCCGGAGGCCGGGTTCTCCGGCGTCGACACGTTCGGCTACGCCGTCTCCGACGGCCGGGGCGGGCTCGGCACCGCGACCGTCATCGTCACCGTCTTCAACCAGGCCCCGGTGGGCGTCGCCGACACGCTGCGCGCCCCCACCGGGAGCGCGGTCGTCGTGCCGGTGCTCACCAACGACACCGACGCCAACGCCGACCCGCTGCGGGCCGTCGCCGCCACCGGCGCCGCGCACGGGACACTGCAGATCGTCGCCGGCACCGTCCGCTACGCACCGATGGCCGGTTACCAGGGCGCCGACGCGTTCACGTACACGCTGAGCGACGGCAACGGGGGGACCGGCACCGCCGCGGTGACCCTGACGGTCGGGGGCGGCGCACCGGTCACCGGCGCGGACAGCGCGACCACCACCGCCGGCGTCGCCGTGACCGTGACGGTGACGGGCAACGACAGCGACCCCGACGGCGACCCGCTCACGGTCACCGGCGTGACCCGGCCGTCCGGCGGCACCGCCACGCTCAACGCCGACGGGACCGTCACCTACTCCCCGGCGGCGGGCCGCAGGGGGACGGACACCTTCACCTACACGCTGCGCGACGGATCCGGCCTCGTGTCGACCGGCACCGTGACCGTGACCGTGACGGTGCCTGCCGCCGGTGGCGCGCCGGTCGTGGTCAGCACGCCGACCGTGACCACGCCGAGCGGCAGCGGGGCGCAGACGATCACGCCGCTGGACAACGTCAAGGACCCCGACGGTGACCCGCTCAAGGTCCTTGCCGTGACCCAGCCGGGCAACGGCACCGCCGTGCTCAACGCCGACGGCACCGTCACCTACACCCCGGACCGGGGCTTCGCCGGCGCGGACACCTTCGGCTACACCGTCACCGACGGCACCACGTCCGTGGCCGGCACCGTCGAGGTGATGGTCGGCTCCGTCGATCTGCCCGTCACCGGCGGCGCGGCGGCGCCGCACGCGATCGCCGGCCTGGTCATGCTGCTCGCCGGCTGGCTGCTTCGGGTCGTCACGCCCTGTCGGCGACCCGGATCACGTGCTTGAGCCCCGACCACACGTCGTCGATCGCGCAGACCTTGACGTCGACCCGGCCGTGCGCGAGGGCGAAGTCGCGGACGTGGTTCTCGTCCAGGTCGGTCGCCAGGCCGGAGGCGCGCTTCGGCCAGGCGACCCACAGCGCGCCGGCCGGTGGCGTCAGCCGGTGCAGCGCCGGCCAGCGCCGCCGCAACCGGGCCTGATCAGGGCAGAAGCAGACGATCACGTCGTAGAGCCCGGGCGCGGTGCGGCGGTGCAGCACCACGTCGGACGGCAGCTCGCGCAGCTCGAACCCGGCCGGAGCCCCGTCGAGCAGCACGCGGTGCCCGGCGCTGACGCCGAGCTTCTTGGGCAGTGGAGTCCCTGAATATCCCGCCATGCCTGACCACGGTAGTCATCGTTCACCCGCCCGCCATGCGGGTAACCAGTCATCGTCAGCCAGCCGCAGGGGTCGAGCCTTACACCGAAAGCATGACGATTCTCGCCGTCGCCGCCGACCCGGTCGGGGTCGACGAAACCGATCGCTACACCCTGCTGGTGGCCACGGACGGTGACCAGGTCCGGGCCGCACAACGGCTCCGCCACGACGTGTTCGCCGGTGAGCTGGGCGCCGCACTGCACTCCGGCACCCCTGGCCTCGACGTCGACGCCTTCGACGAGTACTGCGACCACCTCATCATCCGCGAGGAGCGCACCGGCGACGTCGTCGGCACCTACCGGATGCTGCCGCCGGACCGCGCCGCCGCCGCCGGCGGGCTCTACGCCGACACCGAGTTCGACCTCGCCGGACTGCACCCGCTGCGCGGCGACCTGGTCGAGACCGGCCGCTCCTGCGTGCACCCCGACCACCGCAGCGGTGCGGTGATCAACCTGATGTGGGCCGGGATCGCGCGGTACATGCACCTGCACGGGCACCGCTGGCTCGGCGGCTGCGCGTCGGTGCCGCTCGCCGACGGCGGCGCCACCGCGGCCGGGGTCTGGGACCTGGCGCGGCGCAAACACCTCGTGCCGCCCGCCTGGCGGGTCCGGCCGCGCAATCCCCTTGCGCTGCAGGGGCCCGTGCCGGCGAAGGTGGACGTTCCGGCGCTGCTCAAGGGATACCTGCGGCTCGGTGCCTGGATCGGCGGCGAGCCGGCGCACGACCCGGACTTCGACTGCGCCGACTTCTACGTGCTGCTGTCGCTGGACCGCGTCAACCCGCGGTACATGCGGCACTTCCTCGGCGAATCCCTCGGCCGGGACCTCGGACAGGGGTGACGCCGTGACGGTCGTCGACTCCCTCTGGCTGCCGCGCTCGACCTGCGACGTGAGCTGCCTGCCGGCTCGCTCCGACGAGCACGTCCCGGTCGCG
Organism: Dactylosporangium sp. NPDC005555; assembly: GCF_040605635.1. Taxonomy (NCBI): domain Bacteria; kingdom Bacillati; phylum Actinomycetota; class Actinomycetes; order Micromonosporales; family Micromonosporaceae; genus Dactylosporangium; species Dactylosporangium sp. NPDC005555. The sequence goes on along the minus strand of NZ_JBEXDG010000019.1, from coordinate 49,734 downwards.
ACGATCCTCAAGCGGGTCGTCGTGACCGGGTCGGTCCTGCTCCTCGGGGTCCTCGCGGTGCCGATCCTGGCGCTGCTGCCGCAGCGCGCGCTCATCGTCGTCCAGCGCTACCTGGCCCGCGCGATCCTCGCCGGGCTCGGCATCTCCCACCGCGCGATCGGCCGGATCCCGCAGGGCGGCGCGCTGCTCGTGGCCAACCACGTCTCGTGGCTCGACGTCGTCGTGATCCTGGCGCACGCGCCGGCCAAGCTGCTCGCCAAGCGTGAGGTCCGTGCGTGGCCGCTGATCGGCCGGCTCGCGGCCACGCTCGGCACGGTCTTCGTCGACCGGTCCCGGCCCAAGACCCTCCCGGCGACCGTCGGGCGGATCCGGGCCGAGCTCGCCGCCGGTGGCGTCGTGGCGGTCTTCCCGGAGGGCACCACCTGGTGCGGCCGGATGGGCGGCACGTTCCGGCCGGCGATGTTCCAGGCCGCGGTCGACGCGTCCGCCCCGGTCGTGCCGGTCCGGCTGAACTTCGCCCAGGGCGGGACGCCGTCGACGGTCGCCGCGTTCATCGGCGACGAGACGCTGGTGACCTCGCTGAAGCGGGTCGTCGCGGCCAGGGGGCTGTCGATCGAGCTGCGGGCGCACTCGAAGCTGTATCCCGAACCGTCCTCCTCGCGCAGGCTCCTCGCCCGGGCGGCGACGTCGGTGGTGCTGTAGACGCGACAGTCGCGATGTATCGCGTTTGTCTGCTACCTTCGGTGGCATGACGACGTGGAACATCGCCGAGCCGACGCGGCTCGACCTGAAAGGGGAGGTCAAGGATCTCCAGGTGCGGCTGGTCGGCGGGCGGGTCAACGTCGTCGGCGCCGACGGCCCCCCTCGCGTCGAGGTCTCCGCGATCGGTGAGCGCCCGATCACGGTCACCCTCGACGACGCCGGCGTGCTGCGCGTCTCGCACGGGAACATCCCACGATGGCCCGGCTTCTTCTGGTGGCTCTTCCACAGCCGGTTCAAGGTCGACGTCTCGGTCATGGTGCCGTCGCAGACCCCGGCCTCGCTGCGCGTCGTGTCCGGCTCCGTCATCGTCTCCTCGCTGCGCGACGGCGTCCGGGTCGACACGACCAGCGCCCGCGTCACCCTGCTCGGCCTCGACGGCCGCGTCTCGGCCAAGGTGATCTCCGGCTCAATCGAGGCGCTCACCCTCGACGGCGAGGTCGACCTCGAGACGGTCTCCGGTGAGATCGTCGTGGCCGACTCGACCGCCCACAAGGTCCACGCCCGCGCGGTCTCCGGCTCGATCACCTGCGACCTGGACAACCCGCCGGTCGGCACCGACGTGCGGCTCGACACCGTCTCCGGCGAGATCACCGCCCGGGTCCGCGAGGACAGCGACCTGCGCGTCCACCTCAACGCCGTCTCCGGGCGGGTGGTCAGCGCCTTCCCCGGCCTGGAGCGGGTCGGCCGCAACACGGTCGTCGGACAGCTCGGCGCGGGCACCGGCCGCATCGCCGCCAACGCGACGTCTGGCACGATCACCCTGTTGCGCAGGCCGGTCGACCTGGACGAGGAATCCTCATGAGTGCGGTGTTCAGCCACGGCCGTCTGCGCCTGTACCTGCTGAAGCTGCTCAACGAGGGGCCCCGGCACGGGTATGAGCTGATCCGGCTGCTGGAGAACCGCTTCCACGGTCTCTACGCGCCGTCGGCCGGCACCATCTACCCGCGCCTGCAGCGCATGGAGGCCGACGGGCTCGTCAGCCACACCGCGTCCGGCGGCCGGAAGGTGTACGACATCACCGAGGCCGGACGGGCCGAGCTGACGCAGCGCGCCGCCGAGCTGGAGACCCTCGAGACCGACATCAACGCCTCCCTCGCCGACCTGTCGACCCTCGCCGACGAGGTCGAGCAGGGGGTGCACGGCTCCGTGCGCGACCTGAAGCGGGAGCTGAAGGAGGCCGGCAAGCAGGCCCGCAGCGCGCCCGCCTGGGGCTGGGGCTACCCGCCGCGCCCCGGCGCCACCGGACCGTCCCGGCCCGCGCCCGCGCCCGGCGACGCCGCGGCCGAGCTGGAGGAGAAGGCCGCCCAGCTGCTCGCCGAGGTGCGCAGGCTGGCCCGCGCCGGCCGCGCCGGCCAGGAGACGATGCGTGCCACTCTGGTCGTCCTCGACGGCGCACTGGACCAGGTGCGGCGCCTTCTGCGCTAGCTTTGGGGTGACGGGACGGGTTGCTCAGGAACTTCCCAGGCAACCATCAGCCCCACTCCAGCAGGAGGCGGAAAGATATGCGCATGGGGGTACGAGGCGGCGTCGCACAATCCGGGGGTGCTCCGTCGCCAGGCGTGGCGCAGGCTGAGGCGAAACTGCTCGTGGTGGAGGACGATCCAAATATCCGCGAGCTCCTTTCGGCCAGCCTGCGTTTCGCCGGCTTTGCGGTTGAAGCGGTGACCACCGGTGCCGAGGCGGTCACCGCTGCCCGCGAAGCCAAGCCCGACCTGGTCGTCCTCGACGTGATGCTGCCCGACCTCGACGGCTTCGAGGTCATCCGGCGGCTCCGCGAGGGCGGCGTCCGGCTGCCGGTCGTGTTCCTCACGGCCCGCGACGGCACCGAGGACAAGGTCCGCGGGCTCACCCTCGGCGGCGACGACTATGTCACCAAGCCGTTCAGCCTGGAGGAGCTCACCGCGCGCATCCGCGCCGTGCTGCGCCGCACCGCCGGCGACCCGGGGCCGAACCGGCTGGTCTTCCAGGACCTGGAGCTCGACGAGGAGACCCACGAGGTGTCCCGCGCCGGGCAGACGATCGCCCTGTCGCCGACCGAGTTCAAGCTGCTGCGGTATCTCATGCTCAACGCGGGGCGCGTGCTGTCCAAGGCGCAGATCCTCGACTTCGTGTGGAACTACGACTTCCGCGGCGACGACAGCATCGTGGAGTCGTACATCTCCTATCTGCGGCGCAAGGTGGACATCGCCGAGCCGCGCCTGATCCACACCCTGCGCGGCGTGGGCTACGTCCTGCGCCTGCCCGTCTGAGGCCCGCCGATGGTGCGGTTCATCGCCGACGTGCCGCTGCGGGTCAAGCTGATCGCGGCCGTCCTCACGCTCGTCACCATGGCGCTGCTGGTCATCGGCGTCGCCAGCGCCCTGGTCATGAAGAGCAGCATGTTCGACAAGGTCGACCAGCAGCTGCGCACCATGGCCGAGACCGTCGACCTCAGCCGGCTCGCCACCACCACCAGCAGCACCGACTCGATCCTGCAGAGCAACTACTACATCGCCTGGGTCACCCAGCTGGGCTCCGGCAAACTCGTGACCGGCGTCGTCGGCACCCGTGAGCAGGCCGACGCGCCACCGATCCCGGACACCGTCGAGATGCTCGAGTCGCGGCTGGGCGTGCCCTACACGGCGACGACCGCGAAGACCCACGAGCGCTGGCGGATCCTGATCATCGATCGCGGGGAGACACTGCTGCTCGTCGCCGAAAGCCTGTCGATGGTCGACAGCGCAGTCGACGAGCTCGTCGCCGCGGAGCTGTTCGTCGGCGCCGGCGTCCTCGTCGTCCTCGCCGCCGTCGGCGTCGCCATCGTCCGGGCCAGCCTCCAGCCGCTGCGCGAGATCGAGCGCACCGCCGCCGCCATCGCCGCGGGCGACCTCACCCGGCGCGTGCCGGAGAGCCCGCCGGAGACGGAGATGGGCCACCTCGCCGCCGCGCTGAATGCCATGCTCGCCCAGATCGAGGGCGCCTTCAGGCTGCGTGAGGCGTCCGAGGACCGCATGCGGCAGTTCATCGCCGACGCCTCCCACGAGCTGCGGACCCCGCTGACCACGATCCGGGGGTTCGCCGAGCTGTACCGCCAGGGCGCCGCCCGCCAGCCGGAGGAGACCGGGGCGCTGCTGCGGCGCATCGAGGACGAGGCGGCGCGCATGGGCCTGCTCGTCGAGGACCTCCTCATGCTCGCCCGCCTCGACCAGGAGCGCCCCCTGGCCCTGGCCGACATGGACCTGCGCGTCATCGCCAGCGACGCGGTCGCCGCCGCCCGCGCCGTCGCCCCCGACCGCGACGTCCACCTGGAGATCGAGCGCGACGAGCCCATCGAGGTCCACGGCGACGAGTCCCGCCTGCGCCAGGTCGTCGGCAACCTCATGACCAACGCGCTCACCCACACCCCGGCCGGCACCCCCGTCTCGCTGCGCCTGCGCCGCGACGGCACCGACGCCCTCATCGAGGTCGCCGACCACGGCCCGGGCCTCACCGACGAGCAGGCCGCCCGCGTTTTCGAGCGCTTCTACCGCGTCGACAAGGCCCGCACCCGCAGCAAGGCCAGCGGCTCGCACAGCGGCAGCGGCCTGGGCCTGGCGATCGTCGCCGCCCTCGTCGCCGTGCACTCCGGCACCGTCTCCGTCTTCGTCACCCCCGGCGGCGGCGCCACCTTCCAGGTCCGCCTGCCTCTCACAGGCGGTTCCCAGGCCGCGGTCAGTGGTTTGCAAGCTGCCGTAGCCAAGCTCAAGTCATGAGCGAACAGCAGCAGGGATGGGCGCCGGACCCAGCCGACGAGCAGGGTCGGGCGTCGAGCCCGGCCGCCCAGCCAACCAGCACCCCGCCGGCGAGCACCCCGCCGGCCACCGCCCCCACCGACGTGTGGGCCTCGTCCGCCGCGCCTACCGCCCCGCTCGGCTCCGCGCCGGTCGACGCGCCGGCCGCCCTGCCGGGCTCGCCGGCCGCCGACGCCGCTGCCGGGTCCATGCCGTTGAGCGCCGCGCCGCTCGGCTCCGGGGAGGACGGCCCGCGGGGCACGCAGGGGGATCTGCCGGGCATGCCGGCTGGCTCGCCTGCCGCCGTGGCGCACGACCACCCTGTGCGCGCCGACGGTGTGCACGCCTGGCCGATGAACCCGGCCGACCCGATCAGCCCGGCCGCCCCCGCCATCGCCGCCGGCAACGTCCAGGACACGACCCGCACCTGGCCGACCGCGCCGCCCGCCGCTCACGACTTCCGGCCGGCGCAGCACGCGCAGCCGGCGCAGCACGCGCAGCCGACACAGCACGCGCAGCCGACACAGCACGCGCAGCCGACACAGCATGCGCAGCATGCGCAGCACGCGCAGCACGCGCAGCCGCCGCGGGACTTCCGGGTCGCCGGGCAGGGCAGCGGGCCCGCCGTCGGAGGACCCATCCAGACCTGGCCCACGTCACAGCAGCCCGGCGGCCTCCACGCCGTAGGGCAGGCTCCGCACGTCGGCAACCCCGACGCTCCCGCACAGGGTCACCGGCCCTTCGTGGACGGCCCGATCCAGACCTGGCCCACGGTGCAGCAGCCCGGCGCAGCACAGCCCCCGCGGGGCTGGGCGGCCGCAATGAGCGGCGCCGGGATGAGTGCGGGGCAGGAGCAGCCGCACCTGCCGACGGCGCAGTTGCCGCCGCACGTGCCGCACATGCAGCGGCCCCCGCAGTGGGCGCAGCAGCCGCAGCCGGGGTCGGTGTTCGTGGCGCCGGCGGTGCGCAGGCGGAGCAGGGTCGGGCTGGCCGTGGCGGGGATCGTCGCGGCGGTCGGGCTGTCGGCGGTGTCGGCGTTCGGTGGCGGGCTCGCGGCCCTGGAGCTGCGGCCCGGGACCTCCGACACGGTGGTGAGCGCGACCAACTCCTCGGGCTCCGGCACGCAAGCGACCACGACCCTTCCCGACGTCGCGGCGCAGGTGCTGCCCAGCGTCGTGTCGATCAGCACCGGCAACGCGGTCGGCTCGGGCGTCGTCATCACCGACGACGGGGCGATCCTCACCAACAACCACGTGGTGGCGACCGCTCGTGGCACGACGGTGCAGGTGACGTTCTCCAACGGCCAGACCGCGCAGGCGAAGATCGTCGGCACCGAGCCGAGCAGCGACCTCGCCGTGGTCAAGATCGTGGGTGGTGGCACGTACACGCCGCTCGCATTCGGTGACAGCTCGTCCGTGAAGGTCGGTGACACGGTCCTCGCCGTGGGCAGCCCGCTCGGCCTCGACGGGTCCGTCACCGCGGGCATCGTGAGCGCCGTCAACCGTACGATCGACGAGGGTCAGGACGGCCAGTCCGCGGCCGCGAAGATCACCGGCGCGATCCAGACCGACGCCGCGATCAACCCCGGCAACTCCGGCGGCGCCCTGGTCAACACCGCGGGTCAGCTGGTCGGGATCAACACCGCGATCGCGACCTCGGGCAACACCGCCGGCAACATCGGCGTCGGCTTCGCCATCAGCAGCAACACCGCCAAGACCGTCGCCCAGCGGCTGCTGAGCTGACCGTCACAGACCGGTTTCCCTCCGGAAAACAGAGATCCGGTGGTGCGCCTGGCGGGGCGCCCACCGGATCTCTGCGATACGGAGGACTAGGCCCAGCCGAACGACCGCTCGACCGCCTTCAACCACGAGGCGTGCCCGCGGTCGCGGGCGTCGGCGGACATGGCGGGTGACCACTGCCGGTCGGCCTGCCACTTCGAGCGCAGCGTCTCGGTGTCGGGCCAGAAGCCGACGGCCAGACCGGCCGCGTACGCCGCTCCCAACGCCGTCGTCTCCGACACCGTCGGGCGGACCACGGGCACATCCAGTACATCGGCCTGGAACGCCATCAGCAGGTCGCTCGCGGTCATCCCGCCGTCGACCTTCAGCGTCTCCAGCGGCACGGCGGACTCGGCCATCATCGCGTCGACGACGTCCTTGACCTGCCAGGCGGTGGCCTCCAGCGCGGCCCGCGCGATGTGGCCCTTGGTGACGTACCCGGTGAGCCCGGTGATGACGCCGCGCGCGTCGGGGCGCCAGTGCGGGGCGAACAGGCCGGAGAACGCGGGCACGATGTAGCAGCCGCCGTTGTCGGTGACGGTGGCGGCCAGGTCGTTGATCTCGGGTGCCGAGCCGATCAGGCCCAGGTTGTCGCGGAGCCACTGCACGAGCGAGCCGGTGATCGCGATGGAGCCTTCGAGGGCGTACACGGCGGGGGCGTCGCCGATGCGGTACCCGACGGTCGTCAGCAGCCCCCGCGTGCTCGGCACGGGCTGGTCGCCGGTGTTGAGCAGCAGGAACGAGCCGGTGCCGTAGGTGCACTTCGCCTCGCCGGGCGAGAAGCAGGCCTGGCCGAACAGCGCCGCCTGCTGGTCGCCGAGGGCGCTGGCCACCGGGACGCCGTGCAGCATCGTCTTCGCCTCGCCGTAGACGTGCGAGGAGGGGCCGATCTGCGGCAGCATGACCCGGGGGATGCCGAACGCGGACAGCAACTCGTCGTCCCAGTCCAGCGTGGTGAGGTTCATCAGCATCGTCCGGCTGGCGTTGGTGACGTCGGTGACGTGCCGGCCGGTGAGTTTCTCGATGAGCCAGGTGTCGACGGTGCCGAAGTGGATCTCCCCGGCCTCGGCGCGGGCGCGCAGCCCGGGCACGTTGTCGAGCAGCCAGACCACCTTCGGCGCGGCGAAGTACGTCGCGAGGGGCAGCCCGCAGCGCTCGCGGAAACGGTCGGGGCCCGCGTCGCCGGCGAGCGAGCGGATGAGGGCGTCGGTGCGGGTGTCCTGCCAGACGATGGCCGGGTGGACCGGCTCGCCGGTGGCGGCGTCCCACAGGATCGTGGTCTCGCGCTGGTTGGTGATGCCGATCGCGGCGACGTCGGCGCGGGAGAGGCCCGCCTGGTCCAGGGCGCGGGTCGACACGGCCTGGACCTGGTGCCAGATCTCGACGGGGTCGTGCTCGACCCAGCCTGGGCGGGGGTAGTTCTGGCGGTGTTCGCGCTGGTCGAGCGCCACGATGGCGCCGTCGGCGTCGAACACGATCGCGCGGGTGGAGGTCGTGCCCTGGTCGATGGCGAGGATGTACACGCTGCCATCTTCGCCGAAGAGTTGTCACGTTCGGGACGGAACCTTCCCGTGGTTGCGGCTGGGCCTTACGCTGCCTGCCGGAACAGTGGCCCTATCAGGAGCGATCGTGGCCGTCATCGAGACGCGCATCAGTGTCTGGGAGGCCCTCGCCGGGCGCGCCCCAGGGGTCCCGCTGGCCCCCGCAGACCACGGTCTGTGGCAGGCGGTCACGGACCGGCTCAACCCTGCACGGGCCCGGCCGGCGCTCCGCAAATCGGTCGAAGCGGTCACGCTGACGTCCGCCCGTGGTGCCGACTACGTGATGGTGCGCTCGCCCGACCGCGGCGAGGCCTGCTACCTGCGGCTCACGCCGGACGAGTGGAGCCTGGCGCAGCTCATGGACGGCACGCGGACCGTCGCCCGGCTCGTCGCCGACTTCGCCCGCATCTCCGGCCGGCTCGCCCCCGACCAGGTCACCAGGATCGTCGCCGACCTCGCCGGCAACCGCATGCTCGACGAGCTGCCCGTCGACGCGTTCCACCGGCTGCAGCGCGTCCACCGCCGCCCGTGGCCGATCCGGCTCGGCAAGGCGATCGTCGCGACCGCCCAGGGCCGCCGGGTCGTCATCGCCCGCGTCGACCCGGTCGTCACGTTCCTCTACAAGGCCGGCGGCCGGCTGTTCTTCACCCGGATCGTCGCCGTGCTCGCGGGCCTGATCGCGCTGGCCGGGCTCGGCGTCTTCGTCTTCAACTGGTTCCGCGCCGACCAGTCGGTGTTCCTCACCCAGGACTCGTACTTCACCGGCGCGCTCGTCCTGCTCGGGCTCAACGTCGTGGCGCTCGCCTGTCACGAGCTCGGGCACGCGCTCGGGGCGAAACACGCGGGCCGGAAGGTTCCTGTCGCGGGTTTCCTGGTGTACTTCGGCATCCCGTCCGTCTTCGTCGACACCACCGACGTGTGGATGGCCGGCCGGCGCGCCAGGATCGTCACCACGATCGCGGGACCGGCGACCGGCCTGGTCCTCGCCGGCGCCTGCCAGATCGTCGGCCTGCTGTATCCGGAGCTCCAGCCGTGGACGTTCAAGCTGGCGTTCGCGTGGTACCTCAACGCGCTGTTCAACCTGAACCCGTTCATGGCGCTCGACGGCTACTACCTGCTCATGGACTGGCTGGAGGTGCCCAACCTGCGGGCCCGCGGCCTGGCCTGGGTCATCGCCCGCCTGCGCCGGCGCCCGCCCCGCTTCGGCGAGCTCGACCGCGAGGGGCGCCTCGTGGCCCTGTACGGCATGCTCGCCGTCGTCTGGCTCGCGATCGCCGTCAACCTCATGTACCGCATCTACACCGACCGGGTCGCCGGCGTCGTCACCGGCCTGTGGAACGCCGGCTGGGCGGCCCGCGCCCTGCTCGCCGTCATCGTCGCGGGCCTCCTGGCGCCGCTGGTGTACCTGCTGTTCTCCTGGCTGCGCCGCCGGGCCCGCCGGGTCCGGGACCGGCTCGGCGAGCGCAAGCTGTCCCGTGACGAGCCCCGCCGGCTCGCCGCCCTGCGCGGCTCGAAGCTCGCCGACCTGCCGCCGGCCGCCCTCGCCAAGCTCGCCGAGCAGGCCCGGTGGGTGCATCCGCGGACCGGCGAGCAGCTCGTCTTCGCCGGTGCCGCGCAGCAGTCGGTGTACGTCGTCGTCGACGGCGCCCTGGAGGCGCGCCGCCCCGGCGACCCGACCGGCACCGTCCGGGAGCGGGTCGGCAAGGGCGGCGTCGTCGGCCTCGCCAACGCGATCACCGGCGCGCCCGCGGCGCTCGGCTGGCTGACCGCCGGCACGACCCTGCTCGCGATCCCGCCGTCGACGGTCGCCGCCGCCGTCGGCCCGCTGCCCGGCCCGCCGCCGGTCGAGTGGGCCGAGCTGGAGGGGCTCCTCGCCGAGGCGCCGGCCCTCGCCGGGCTCGGGCCGGAGGACCGGCTCGGGCTCATGACCCGCGCCCAGCCCGCGCAGCTGATGCCCGGCCAGCCGGTGCTGCTGAGCAGCGGCAGCGACGCGATCGTGGTCGCCTCCGGCACCCTCGCCCTGCCCGACGGCGGGCAGCTCGGCAGGGGCGCGATGATCGGCCCGTACGGCGACACCACCCCCGGCGAGGTCGCCACCGCCCGCTCCGCCGCCCGGGTCTGGGTGCTGCCCGCCGTCGCGGGCCTGCCGCTGCTCATCGGCGGCCCCACGCCCGGCGGATCCGCCGCCGGCGGCCGCGCGCCGTCGTCGGGCGCCCACCCGCCGTCGGTGTACCCGCCGCTCGCCGCCCCGCCCGGCGTCTACGGCACGTCCGACGACTCGGTCGACAAGCGCTTCGAGAAGAAGCTGTGGTGGCTGCTGATCCTGCTGCTGCTGTTCGCGCTCTTCCTGACCGGCAGCAACCTCTTCTCCGCGCCCGTGTGGGCCGAGATGCCGACCGACCGGGCCCTCGTCACCGTCACGCGGGGGCAGACGACGGTCACCATCAACGGCGAGGACCGCGTCCTGCGTCGCGATGCCAAGGCGTACGTCGAACGCGGCGACACGGTGACCGTCGCCGACCGGTCGACGGCCACGATGACCTTCCGCGGCGGCAGCGTCACGGTCCTGTGCGCCGGGTCGCGGCTCGACGTCGGTGAGCTGATCAGCTCCGTCGACCGCCGCCCGATCCAGCCGACCGGCGCGTTCACGCTGCGCTCCGGTCGCGTCCTCGTCGACACGACGAGCACCACGACGGCCTTCGACCCGCTGAAGCTCACCGTCACCGGCGCCGGCGACCCGGTCGGCAACGACGGTCGGGCCAGGTTCGCCCTGACCGCGGGCGGCTCCTCGCCGGTCGTCGGCTCGGGCGTCGTCACCCAGGGCGGCTCGGCCGTCACCGTCGACACGTCCGCCGAGCTGACCTGCGGCGACGGCGTCGCCCTGCCGAAGCCCGGCGGGACCCCGACCGTGGCGCCGACCCCGTCGGACACCCCGTCGGAGTCCCCGTCACCGTCCCCGTCGGAGTCGGTGTCGGAGAGCGCCTCGACGTCCCCGACGCCCGGCACCACCCCGACGAAGACGAAGACCCCGACCCCGACACGTGGCACCACGACGACCGCGCCGCCGCCGACCACCTCGCCACCGCCGCCGCGCGACACCACCGTGCCGACGGTGCGGCTGACGTTCGCGACCCAGCAGACCTACGTCTACCCGCCCGGCTGCCGCTACGGTGGCCCGTCCACCGTGCCCCTCACGGTGTACGCCGTCGACGCGGTCGACCCCACCTCGACGCTGAAGGTGACGATCAGCGCCAGGGTCGGCAGCGGTTCGGCGAAGTACTCCGGCGACGGCAAGACCTTCACGGCTACCTTCGGTGGGGTGACCGGCACCGCCGACGCCGACATCGTGGTCTCCGCGCGGGTGGTCGACCCGGCCGGCAACAGCAGGACCGCCACCATCTCCGTCCACTACTACTCGATCTGCATCGTCGGCTGAGGGAGCTCGAACGTGCTTTGTTGGTTCTGCGCCAAGGCGGCGCGGGGGTCGTGCCGGTTCTGCGCGCGTGGGCTGTGCGAGGACCACGCGAAGTTCGGCCCGTACCTGCTGGAGGTGCACCGTTCGCAGAGTCGCGGACGCGCCGAGGGTCTCGTCGTCGAGGACGCCGTGCAGTGCGGCACCTGTCGTCCGCGTCCGCAGCCGGTACCGATGCCAGAGCTCGACTGACCGTAAAACACCTGGGGGACTGTTCCGATGAGCGACTTCGACGACGTACTCGAGCGGCTGTTGACCGACCCCGGCTTCCAGGACCGCCTGGCCGCCGACCCGGCCGGCGCGCTCGCGGGGTACCGGCTGACCGCCGACGAACTGGAGCTGCTCCAGGCACAGGTCGGCGGCGCTGACGCGGGCCAGTCCCGGGTCGAGCAGCGCACGAGCAAGGCCAGCATGTTCGGCCTGTTCTCCTCGATCGGCTCGGGCATCGGCGACGTCGTCCACGGTCACGGCGGTGGTCACGGCGGGGGTCACGGCCTGGCCGACAGCGCGCAGGGGTCGGGCGCGGGGCAGAGCGCGGCCCGTGGTCTCGGCGCGCTGGAGCAGTCCGGCGGGCGGCACGCCGCCGTCGAGCCCGGCCCGGGCGGCCCGGGCGGCCTGGCCGCGCACCTGCAGGACGCCGTCGACCACGGCGCCCACGCGTCGGCCGGGGGTGCCGAGGCGCACGCTGGTCCCGGCGGCGCGTACGCCTCGGCCGGTGGCGTCACCGCCCAGGCGGGTGACGCCCAGGGCGGCGGCTACGAGGGGCTGAGCGAAGCGCCCGACACCACGCAGGGCCACGGCGGCCTCGCCGAGGCGTCCGAGGCCCCCCGCACCTACGCGTCGGCGGACCACGGCGGTCTGTCCGAGGCGACCGACACCCCCCGCACCTACGCGTCGGCGGGCTACGGCGGCGGCCAGGACAGCGCCGGCCTCGCCGAAGCACCGGATCCGCAGGATCCGCAGGGCGGCGCGGGTCTCGCCGAGGCGACCCCTTACGGCGGGCACGGCGCCGGCGGCGGCCTCACCGAGGTGCACTCCAGCAGCGAGGGCACCGTCTACCGCTCCAGCACCGTGTACACCTCCAGTTCCGCGAACCTCGGCGAAGCGCCGGCCGACGGCGCCGGCCAGGGCCGGCACGGCATCGCGGCTGGCCTGGACGGCATCTCGGAGCAGCATTCGGCGGACACGGGTCACGAGGGCGGCCACCGGGCCGGCATCGGCGGGGCCCTGCGCGACGGCATCCCCGACGGCGCCGGCCAGGCGCCCACCGACGGCTACCACACCCGGGTCGACTGGGACGGCGACGGCCGCTGGGACCAGCACACCTACGTCAACCGCGCCGATGGCGGCGTCGACATCGTGGTGGACACCGACGGCGACGGGCGGCCCGAGTTCGTCGGGCACGACACCGACCGCGACGGCCTGATCAACTCCTCCGAGATCGACACCAACCACGACGGTGTGATGGATCAGCGGTACGAGGACGTCAACGGCGACGGCTGGCTGGACCGCCGCACCCGCTGAAATGTGAACGGATTTCGCCTGGCAGACATCAACATGTATCGACGCGTTGCGCCGGGTGGCGTTCGCTGTGGGCCATGAGCGAACACGACCACCCCCATCACCACCACAGCCATGCGGGCATCGACCGCCGGGGCCTGCTTGCCGCGGGCGCCGGTGGTCTGCTCGTCCTCGCCACGCCCGGCGTCGCGCACGCGCAGAGCCGGACCACCCGCGCCGAGACCGGCACCGCGGCGACCGTGGGCGCCGGGCCGGCCGTGCTGACCGGGGCCGCCCGTGCCTCCGCGATCACCGCACCGGGCTGTGGGTGACGCAGAACACCCGCGCCGGCGTCCTGGAGGCGATGCGGGCCCGCCGGTTCTTCGCCACCCGGGTCTCCGGCCTGCGCGTTGACGCCACCGCCGACGACGTGCGGATGGGTGGCGTGCTGCCGATCGCCAGGGGCGACGTGCGCTTCGCGCTGGACCTCGACCGCGGCCCGGACTGGAGCGGCAAACCGGTCCGCATCCAGGTGCTGCGCCCGGGCGTCCTCGCCCCGACCGTCGCCGACGTGATCGACACCGTCGCCAACCAGGTCGTGCGCTTCACTGTGCCGCTGGACGTGGCGATGGGCAACTGGGTCGTCCTGCGCGTGTCCGACCCCACGCGGCCCAACCCGAGCCCCGGCCCCAACGGTCACCCGTGCAACGACTTCGGCCTCGCGTACACCAGCCCGTGGTGGCTGCAGCCGTAGCGCCGCACGGCCGAAGAGGCGTCATGGCACGTTTCGGGGATCAGCCGAACGGCGGACCGGCCTACCGTTTCTGAGGTAACCAGACGAGCCGGGAGCGGGCCATGAGCGACTATGACATCGACTGGGAGATGGAGGACGGCCTCCACGTCGACACAGACGGTGGCGCTGACCTGCTCTCCTCGGACCACCAGTTCGCCGAGCACCACGACGCGTTCGGCACGCAGGGCGCAGAGGGCCACGACGGCGGGGACGCCGACGGCACCCACGGCACCCACGGCACCCACGGCACCGACGCGCTCGGCGACTACCACGACGAGCAGCCGAGCTTCGGCGACGTGAGCGACGACCCGCAGTACGTCGACGAGACCGACCTGCCCGAGTTCCAGTTCGATCCGGGCTTCACCGACGGGTCCTACGACCTCGTCGGCGCGGACCGGCACGAGGCGGACCTGTGGTCGCAGCTGATGGTCGACATGAACGAGGACGTCAACCCCTACGCGCTGGGTTAGAGCTTGATCGCGGACGCCGGTCCGGCGCTCGCGTAGTACCACCCTTGCGCGGTGTCACAGCCGAGGGCCAGCAGGCGTTCGGCCTGCTCGGCCGTCTCGACGCCCTCGGCTGTGACGCTCAGGTTCAGCGCGTGGGCGAGCCCGATCACCGCCGCGATGATCTTCTGGTCGACCGGATCGGCGCCCTCCGGCGGCCGCAGCCCGGCGACGAACGAGCCGGCCAGCTTCAGGCTGTGCACGGGCAGGTGCCGCAGGTAGGCGAAGTTGCTGTAGCCGGTGCCGAAGTCGTCGATCGCGATCCGCGGCCCGAGCGCGGCGAGCGCGTTGAGCGCCTCCGTCGGCTCGCCGCCGCTGCCCATGACCGCGCTCTCGGTCAGCTCGAGCTGCAGGCGGCCAGGGGCCAGCCCGGTCTGCTCCAGGATCGCCTGCACGTCCCGGACGATGGTGCGGTCGCGCATCTGCCGGACCGCCAGGTTGACGCTCATCAGCGGCGCCTTGTCGCCGTGCTCGCGGTGCCAGCGCGCGGCCTGCTTGCACGCCTCGTGCAGCACCCACCGGCCGAGCGGCACGATCAGGCCCGTCTCCTCGGCCATGCCGATGAACGCGTCGGGTCCGAGCACCCCGAATCGCGGATGCCGCCACCGTACGAGCGCCTCGACGCCGATCGTGACGGCGTCGCCGAGCCGGACCAGCGGCTGGTACTCGACGAAGAACTCGCGCCGCTCCAGGGCGGCGGGCATGCTGGCCGACAGCTCGTAACGGGTCACCTCGCGGGCGTGCCGCTCGGCGTCGAAGAGCGCGAGCCGGTTGCGCCCGTCGGCCTTCGCCCAGTAGAGGGTCGTGTCGGCGGCCTTCATCAGCTCGCCGGTGCTCGTACCGCGCAGCGGCTGCTCGACCACGCCGATGCTGGCCGAGATGCTGATCTCGTGCCCGCCGACGTGGACCGGCGCCCGGACCGTGTCCAGCGCCCGCTCGGCGACGGTGACGACGTCGTCGGTGCCGGACACCCGCTCGATGAGGACCACGAACTCGTCGCCGCCCATGCGGGCGACCAGCTGGCCGTCGCCGGAGATCGAGCGGGCCAGCCGCCGGGCGACGGTCTGCAGCAGCTGGTCGCCGACGTCGTGGCCGAGGGTGTCGTTGATGACCTTGAAGCCGTCGACGTCGAGGTAGCACACGCCGACCCGCTCGTCGGCCTCGGGCGCGTCGTCAGCGCCGGCCAGCAGCTCGGCGAGCCGGTCGAAGAACATCGTCCGGTTGGGCAGCTGCGTCAGCGGGTCGTGCAGGGCCTGGTGGCGCAGGCGCAGCTGGAGCAGGTAGCGCTCGGTGATGTCCTCGAACATCGCGACCAGCCACTTCGGCTGGCCGTCCTCGTCGCGGATGATCGAGGCGACGAGGTCGGTCCACACCTGGTGGCCGTCCCGGTGGATGTAGGGCTTCTCGATGCGGAACTGGTCGCGGCCGCCGGACAGGACCTCCTCGAACATCCCGGCGGCGACCGCCGGGTCCTGCGGGTGCACGAAGTCCTCGAACGTCATCGCCCGCAGCTCTTCGGCGGTGTAGCCGAGCATGTCGCACAGCGCCTGGTTGACCTCGATGACGACGCCGTCGACGGTGCTGACGCTCATCCCGATCGCGGCGCCGGCGAAGATCGCCTGGAAGCGGGCCTCGCTGACCCGGCGGCTCTCCTCGGCGCGGGCCCGGGCCCACAGCGCCGCGGTGCGGATCTCCTCCTGCTCGTCGAGGACCCGGTCGCGCAGCGCCTGCGCGTAGCCGGCGGCGAGCGCGCCCTGGATCTCCGCGACCCGCCGGGTCGGCGCCTTCGCGAACTGCTCGCTGATCACCGCGACCGTGCGCTCCAGCGTGGTCGGCTCGGTGAAGTGCGCGGCGACGAGCGTGGAGCCGACCTCGCGCACGTCGTCGAGGTCGCACGTCTCGGCCGTCAGCGCGTGGATGAGCCGCGACGACAGGGCGGTGAGGAAGTCCTGCACCTCCAGGCCGCTCATCGACACGTAACTGGTGCCGGCGATGGCCAGCGACCAGCTGCGGGCGAGCCGCTCGGCGGCTCGGTCACGCGGGCGGTCCCACGACGTCGGTGTGGGGCTGAGGGCGGTCATGATCAGTGGGCGCACTAGTCCTTGCGGGCGACGGCGGCGGAGCCGATCGCGTTGCCGTCGGGTGGGGTCTCGTCGTCGGGGACCGGCCGCCACTCGTGGGTGGCGACGACGCCCGGCTCCAGCACGGTGAGGTCACCCAGCAGCCTCGCGACCTCGTCGCGGCTGCGCAGGATCAGCGGCGTCGGGGACTTACGGTAGATCTCCCAGGCCTCGTCCTCGGCGGGGGTCAGCGGCCGGTCGAGACCGGCGTGGGAGAGCACGACATAGCTGCCGGGCGCGCCCGCCGCGGCATAGCCGCCGACGATGTCGGCCGGGCGCTCCTCGTCGGGCACGAAGTGCAGCACCGCGGCGAGCACGAACGCGATCGGCTCGCTGAAGTCGAGCAGCTCCTGCACCTGCGGGGTGGCCAGCACGTCGGCGGGGGCGCGCAGGTCGGCGGCGACGACGGCGGTGCCCGGCACGTCGGCGAGGATGGCGCGGCTGTGCGCGACCGCGACCGGGTCGTGGTCGACGTAGACGACCTTGCCGCCGGGCACGAGCTCGTGCACGTTGCCCACCGTCGGGATGCCCGAGCCGAGGTCGATGAACTGGCGCACGCCCTGCGCGGCGAGCACGCTCACGGCGCGGCGCAGGAAGGCGCGATTGCTGCGGGTCAATGCCGCGACGGCGGGCATGACCTTGAGGATCTGCTCGGCGAACGCCCGGTCGGCGGCGAAGTTGTGCGAGCCGCCGAGGTAGTAGTCATAGACGCGGGCCACGCTCGGCCGGTCGAGGTCCACGTCCGCGGGTGCCCAGCTCGGTCGCTCCACCGATCAACACCTTTCGACCTCGGTGCAATTGTGTTCAGGCGCCTGCGAGCATACGTGTGGGCGGGCGGGAGCAAAACCCGCCGCCCGCCCACACGGCCGTTGATCAGGTGCGATCAGGCGATCTTCGTGATCCGGGTGCCCGGGCCCGGGGCGATCGGACCGGGCGTGAGGTAGGCGGTGAGGGCGTCGACGTCGAAGCCCGGCGCGTAGACCCGGCCGGTGCCGAGCGCCAGGTTGGAGAACCCGTCGCCGCCGTTGGCCAGGAAGTCGTTCGTGGTCACCAGGTAGCTCGCCGCCGGGTCGATCGGCGTGCCGTTGACCGCGATGTTGCTGACCTTCGAGCCGGCCGCGGCCGACGCGCTGTACGTGTAGGTCAGGCTCGCCGACGGCTGCAGGATCCGCTGGACGGTCTGCCCGCCGAAGCCGACGAACTGCTGCTCCAGCACGTTCTTGATCTGCGCGCCGGTGAACGACTGCGTGACGACCAGGTTGTTGAACGGCTGGACCGTGAAGGCCTCGCCGTAGGTGACCTGGCCGGGCGCCTCGCCGCCGGGGGAGTTCGCGTAGATCAGCGACGCGCGGATGCCGCCCGGGTTCATGAGCGCGATCTGCGCGCCCGCCGAGGTGGTGTACTTGAGCTGGGCGTCGGCGATCACGTCACCGAGTGCCGACTCGCCGTTGGCCAGCGCGGTGTTGGTGATGTCGGCGGTGATGCTGCCGAGGACCTTGTTCGCCAGCGGCGCGACCGCCGTGCGGTACTTGTCGGCGATGACCTTGATCTTCGGGTCGACCAGTGCGGGGTTGCGGACGAAGTTGCCCGCCGCGTCCTTCTGCCAGGTCCCGTCGGCGTTCTTCACGCCGTTCTCGACGATGACGTTGGTGCCCGCCGCGTCGACGAACTTGCGCGACTTCTTGTCCAGCGTCACCCGGATGTCGGTGACCAGGGTGCCCGCCGTGCCGGCGCTCGTGACCAGCGAGTTGGCGCCGGAGGAGTTCGGCAGCTCGCAGGTGTAGAAGCGGTGCGTGTGGCCGGACACGACGACGCCGTAGGCCGGGTTGAGGCCCTTGACGATGTCGGTGATCGGGCCGGCGAAGTTGGCGCAGCCGGACGGGTCCAGCGGCGCGGGCGGGCTGCTCTGCAGGCCACCCTCGTGGATCAGCAGCACCATCGACCTGATGCCGAGCCATCCCAGCAGCGTCGCGTACTGGTTGGCGGTCTGCACCTCGTCGCGGAAGTCGACGGTCTTGATGCCGGCCGGGTTGACGATGCCGGGCGTGGCCTCGAGGGTCATGCCGACGTAGGCGACCGGGACGCCGTCGTAGAACTTGATCGTGAACGGCAGCAGGATCGGCAGCTTGTTGGACTTGTTGGTCACGTTCGCCGCGAGGTAGGGGAACTTCGCGCCGGAGAAGCCGTCGCCGTCCTGGCAGCCGTCGACGGGGTGGCAGCCGCCGAACTGGATGCGCTTGAGCTCGTCGACGCCCTCGTCGAACTCGTGGTTGCCGACGGAGGAGATGTCGACGCCCATCGTGTTGAGGACCTCGATCGCCGGCTCGTCGTGGAACGCGGCGCTGACCAGCGGGGTGGCCCCGATGCTGTCACCGGCGACGACCGTCTCGCTGTTGCGCACGCCGTCGGCCTTCGCCGCGTCGCGCAGCTTGGTCAGCCAGGTGCTGAGATACTCGGCGCCGCCTGCCGGGGTGCCGTTGATGAGCCCGCCACTGCCGAGCGGGGGGTCGATGTTGCCGTGGAAGTCGTTGAACCCGAGCAGCTGCGCGGAGGTCGTCGGCCCGGTCTTCTGGGCGAACGACACGTTGG
The DNA here is from genome assembly GCF_040605635.1 of Dactylosporangium sp. NPDC005555. Taxonomy (NCBI): domain Bacteria; kingdom Bacillati; phylum Actinomycetota; class Actinomycetes; order Micromonosporales; family Micromonosporaceae; genus Dactylosporangium; species Dactylosporangium sp. NPDC005555. The sequence continues at coordinate 30,924 of NZ_JBEXDG010000019.1, read as the reverse complement.
CCGGCGTGAGCGGCGACCAGCTGTCGGCCTTCTCGGGAGCGCCGGACTTGGCTAAGGGCAGCAAGGCGACAACCGCGACGGCGAGCGCCGGCACCATCAGGTGCCGGGCGATCCGCCGCACGCGGGCGCGGGGCTGGGTCATGGTCTCTCCTTTTGGAAGACATGCGTCGACGGACATCCTTCCGTAGCCGTCGATCCGGCACGAGCGTCCACAGGAGACGTGTTCATTGCATGCGGGTGAATGCGAGGGTCGCCAAACGATCGGGCCGCCAGGTGCGCACGATCGTCGACGTTCAGCGATGCTGTGCGAACGGAAGGTATCCGGTAGGTTTTCCGGCGAGGGGGCTGACACCATGCTGAGGCGAGCCGCGACCATCCTGGTCGTCGTCGCGTCCGCGATCTGGGTGGTCCCCGCGCCGGTCCTCGCCGTGGATCCGGCGGACTGGACGCCGGTCTTCTCCGACTCCTTCGACGACCCGGGCACGCTGCCGCCGGGCTGCGCCGCCTACGACGGCTCGTCCGAGGGCGCCGAGGCGACGTATTTCCGGCCGGAGGCGGTCACGGTCTCCGGCGGCAAGCTGCACCTCGCCCTGCATCGGCGCGCGTATGGCGGCAAGCCGTTCGTCACCGGTGAGCTGCGCTGCCTCGGCGCCGCTCAGCAGTATGGGCGCTACGAGTTCAGGGCGCGGGTGCCGGTCGGCGCGGGCATCTCCTCGATCGCGATGCTGCGCCCCGTCGACCCGCAGACCGCCGCCCAGAACGCGTCGCAGCTGGAGATCACCGCCCGGCCGGGCGACGAGACGGCCCTGGTGCGCAACGGCTCCGGCGCCGACACCTCCGTGCGGAGCCTGCCGGGGCCGTTCAGCGACTGGCATTCGTATGCCATCGAATGGTCGCCGGCGGGCTTCAAGGTCTTCGTCGACGGCAAGGAGCGCTACGCCGACCCGGGGGTGTCGGCGGCGCAGCGCTGGTTCGGCTTCGCGGTGACCACGAGCGGGTCCGGCCCGCCCGGCACGTCCACGACGCTGCCCGCCGAGTTCCAGGTCGACTTCCTGCGGGTGTATGCGTTCGCGCCGGCGTCCTCGCTGCCGGCGGTGGCCGTGCCGCCCTCGACGGTGCCCAACGCGCTGACCGGATCGCCCGGCGGGCACCGGTGGTCGCTGTGGCTGGCGGTCGTGGCGACGGTGATGGCGGCGGCCGCCCTGTTCGTCCTGGTGGTGCACAAGACGAAACCGCACCGCCCACCGCCGTCGCATCGAGCCTGACCGAAGCGGCACGCTCTGAGCGAACACGGCACGCTCACAGCGAACAGGGCGGCGGGTTCCCGGCACCGCGGCGAAGGATCGTCCGATGAGAATCCTCGTCCTCGGTGGCACCGTGTTCCTCGGCCGGGCGGTCGCCCGGCAGGCCCTCGCCGCCGGCCATGACGTCACCTGCGCGGCCCGCGGCACGTCCGGCGACCCCGTCGACGGCGCCATGTTCGTCACCGTCGACCGCGACGACCCCGACGGCCTGCGCGCCGTCGAGGGCACCTTCGACGCGGTCGTGGACGTCGCCCGCCGGCCCAGTCACGTCCGGCACATGGTCACCGCGCTCGCCGGCCGGGTCGGGCACTGCACCTTCGTGTCCAGCTGCTCCGCCTACGCCGACGCCGCGACCCCGGACCAGACCGTCGACACCGCGCCGACGCTTCCGCCGGCGGACCCGGGCGACGAGGACCCGTCCGCGAGCGCCGAGTCCTACGGCCGGTGCAAGGTCACCTGCGAGCAGCTCGTCCGCGAGGGTTTCGCCGACACGTTCGTCAACCGGGCCGGGCTGATCGTCGGCCCGGAGGACCCCACCGGCCGCTTCGACTACTGGGTGGCCCGGCACGCCCGCGGCGGCGAGATCCTCGCCCCCGGCGACCCGGACGAGCGCCTGCAGTTCGTGGACGTCCGCGACCTGGCCGACTGGATCGTGCGCGCCGCGGAGGAGGGCCTCACCGGCACGTATGACGGCATCGGCGCCCCGATGACCCGCCGGGAGTTCCACGCGGGCTTCGGCGGGACCGGGTCGCTGACCTGGGTGACGCAGGACTTCCTCACCGCCCACGCGGTCGAGCCCTGGTCCGGGCCCCGGTCCCTGCCGTTGTGGCTGCCGTTGCCGGAATACGGGGGGTTTCTCACCCGGAACATCACCCGGTCGCTCGCCGCGGGGCTGCGGACCCGGGCGCTTCCCGAAACGGCGGCGGACACACTCGCCGCATTCGGTGACACTCGCCACATTACTGGTATCACGGAAGAGGAGGAAGTCGAGCTGTTGCGGGAATGGCACGCTCAGTAGGCGGGAGTGTGACGCGCTCGTCAGCATTTCGACAGGCGGCGGCCCGCGTCGATTCCTGCGGATTCATACGCATTTGCCTGTCATGCCGCCGACTCTTGCCGATGAACAGCGGTGACCCCGGTCCCATCGAGCGTCGTTCCCAGGGAACTCACAGCGAGTTTAGGCGTCTGACGGGCAGGAATACCACGTATCACTTGTTGCAACCGAAGCGAACCGGAGTAGCTCCCGCGTCGTCTAGGTAAGTGGTGCAACTCTCACGGGTCGTCACCGAATCGCCCGCGAGGGTGGAATTCGGCAGGCCACGTGACTGTTGTGTAGGGGGCATACCCGGGGGGCACCCGTTTTAGCAGGGTGAAACGGGGAAGGCGAAGGATGGACGGGGAGGGCCCGAAGGTGGAGAACGTGAAAGTGGAGATGCGACCCGATTCAGGTGCCGAAGAGCGTGACCTGGTTGGTGTCTACCTGCATGAGATCTCCCGCACGCCGCTGCTCGACGCCGCTTCTGAGGTCGAGCTTTCCAAGGCGGTCGAGGCTGGTCTGTATGCGGAGCACCTGCTGGACGAGGACGAGCTGCCCGACGGCGTGAGCGCCGCCGAGCTGCAGCGCCTCGTCGACGAGGGCGAGCGGGCCAAGGACCGGTTCATCCGGGCCAACCTGCGCCTCGTGGTGTCGATCGCGCGGCGTTATGTGCGGTCGGGCATGCCGATGCTCGACCTGATCCAGGAGGGCAACACCGGCCTGGTCCGCGCCGTGGAGAAGTTCGACTACGTGCGTGGCTACAAGTTCTCGACATATGCGACGTGGTGGATCCGCCAGGCGATCAGCCGGGCGATCGCGCAGCAGGAGCGCACGGTCAGGCTGCCCGTCCACCTCGTCGAGGACGTCAACCGGATGCGCAACGTCGCGCGTCAGCTCACCCGTGAGCTCGGCAACGATCCCGAGCCCGAGCAGCTCGCGGCCGCACTCGGCGTCCCCGTCGAGCGTGTCCACGAGCTCAAGCGCTGGTCCCAGGACACCGTCTCGCTCGACACCCCTGTCGGCGACGACGGCGACACCAGCCTCGGCGACCTGGTCTCCGACTCCGACGCGCCGTCGCCGGAGGACGTGGTCCTCGCCGCCCTGGAGCGCCAGCGCATCGAGGGCCTGCTCAACCACCTCGACGACCGGTCCGCGGGCATCATGCGCGCCCGCTACGGTCTGGAGGACGGTCGCGAGCACTCGCTGACCGAGGTCGCGGGCCGGTTCTCGCTGTCCCGCGAGCGCATCCGTCAGCTGGAGATCCAGGCCCTCGGCCGGCTCCGCGAGCTGGCCCGTGCCGAAGGCCTCCAGGCCGCCTAGCCGACAACGACGCCGCTACCGAAACCGCGCAGCCCCTGACCGGACCGGTCGGGGGCTGCTTCCACATCGTGGGACGCTTAGGTCTCGTTTAGGTCACTGATCGTCACGCAAGGTGCCGAGCGCGGTGAGCGCGGCCGGACGCCCCGGGCGCTCCCAGGTCGGTGACGCTGCGTCAGTACGGGTCGCCGCAGATCTCCCAGGTGCCGGCGTCCTTCGTCAGCTGGAAGGTGTGCGCGTCCCGCCCGCCGCCGGCGTAGGAGATGTCCGCCGTGATCGAGGCGGTCTCGCGGCCGTTGCTGTTGTCGTACCCGCCGCCCCAGTGCACGTCGTGCGAGACCGGCTTGCGCCGGTTGACCACCTCGGCGAAGGACGGCTGCTCGTAGCGGGACCTCGTCGCGTCGCACAGCCGGTCGTAGGCCGCCGTCAGGTTCCCGGCCTGCAGGTCGGTCAGGAACGCCGAGGTCGCCTCGCCGGCGGCCTTCGTGGCGCCGTTGAAGAAGAAGAACGCGCCCGCGCCACCGCCGCAGCAGCACAGGACGGCCAGGACGGCGATGACGGTCAGCACGATCTTCGCCGAACTGCGGCGGCTGCGCGATTGCTCCACGGGCGAGATCTTAGGTTCGCCGCGCCACCACGAACAGACGCGGAAACGGCAGGATCGTCCCGAACGGTTCGCGAGGGTACCGCTCGCGCAGGTGCGCCGCGACCCGGGCGCGGAAGTCGTCGAGCTCCGCACCGGACAGCGCGGCGAAATACGGGCGCAGCCCCGTGCCGCTGAACCACTCCAGCACCGGGTCCTCGCCCGGCAGCACGTGGAGGTAGGTCGTCTCCCACGCGTCCACGGTGAGGCCCAGCGCCGACAGGGTCCGCACGTACCAGGCCGGCTCCTGGACCGGCGACGCGCCGCGCGGGCCGGCGACGCCCGGATCCAGGAAGTCCAGGACCGGGCCGCCGGTCGGGACCTGGAAGGCCAGGGTGCCCCCGTCGTCCAGCGCCGCGGCGAGGACGGGCATGAGCGCGGCGTGGTCGTCGACCCACTGGAGTGAGGCGTTGGCGACGATGACGTCCACCGAGCCGCGCTGGGGCCGCCATCCGGCGATGTCGCCGAGCTGGAACGACAGCTGCGGCGTGGCGAGCGGGGCGGCCTCGGCGAGCATCTCGGGGGAGGAGTCGATGCCGAGCACCGCCGCGTCCGGATACCGCGTTGCCAGGGTCGCGGTCAGCGTGCCGGGCCCGCAGCCGAGGTCGACGACCGCGACCGGCGCGGTGGTCGTGATGCGCGCGACCAACTCGTGGAAGGGCCGCGCCCGCTCCTCGGCGAAGCGGCTGTACTGATCGGGATCCCAAGAGGCCATGCCCCAATCTTGCCGGGCATGGCCTCTTGGGAAGGACGGGACTAGGCGACGACCTTGACGCGGCCGAAGCCCCGCAGGTTGCTGCGGTTGATCGAGGACTTCTGCACGGTCTTGCCGGTCGTCGGCGCGTGGATCATCTCCCCGCCGCCGATGTAGAGCCCAACGTGGGTGATTTTGTCGGTGGAGGAGCCGAAGAAGACCAGGTCACCCGGAGCGGCGTCGGCCTGCGAGACACGGGCGGTGCCCTTGTACTGGTCCTGGGCGATCCGGGGGATGCCCGTGCCGGCGGCCTTCCACGACGCCAACGTGAGACCGGAGCAGTCGTAGCTGCCCGGACCGGCGGCGCCCCACTTGTAGGGCTTGCCGATCTGGTTCCACGCGAAGGTGACGGCCTTGCCGGCGACGCCCGACACCGCGGGCGGCGGACCGGCCGGCTTGGTCGCCGCAGCGGTCTTGGTGCTGCCGGCCGCGGAGGCCCGGCGCTTGAGGTCCTCGAGCTTCTTGACGTCGCCCTCGATCTTCTTCTTCTGGACCTCGAGGTCGGCCTTCTTCGCGTTCTCCGCGGCGATCGTGTCGTCGATCTTCTTCTGCTCGTCGGCCAGTTGTGCCTTGGCGACCTTCAGAGCGCCGATCTCCGACTGCTGGTGCTTGTTGATCTGCTGCAGGGTGGAGAGCTGGTCGATCAGCGAGTCGGAGGACTGCGACCCGAGGATGACCGACAGCGTGGCGAAGTTGCCCGAGGTCTTGAACGCGGCGACCGCGAGCACGTCGACGTTGGCGGTGGCGGCGGCCGCGCTGGCCTCGAACGGCTGCAGCTTCTTCTGCAGCTCGGCGTTGGCCGCCTGGGCGTTGGCGAGCTCTTCGTTGACCTTGTTGTAGGCCTCGACCGTCGCCTCGAACTCGTCGCCCACCTTGTCGAGCTGGGCTTCGATCTCGGCGAGCGTGGGGTCGGCCTTGGCGACACTCGCGGGCGCCACGATGACCAGCGACACGGCCCCGATGATCAGGGTGCGCAGCAGGGATCGTCTGGCGCGGTGTCCGACGGACAAGGGATGACCCTTCTTCACCGACCGCCTACCGGGTTAGCTGACGGGTTCGGGCGGGAAGAGAGTGCGCCCTACCGCGGCTTCGCGGATTCACCCCAAGGAACCTGGGTCCCCGGCTCGCACAGCGCCGTGACGGCGCTCGATTCGGCGGCGCTTGCCGGCGCCGCCCGGGCTGGGCGACGGACTGCCGGGCAGGCCGGGACCTAACTTAACGTGATCACCAGCGAAGCGAAACCCGTGCGAGTCGTTCAATATCTATTGTACTGAAAGTCCGTATCACCACGAGTTGTCGCTCCACATCGGACGGTGATGCACCACTGAAGACGGTGTTGACGGACACACAATTGGGGCTTGATTCTGCTCTGGAACCCGGTTAAATACACGTAACTTTATTCACCGTCGATGCACATAGTTCGCCCACTCCGAACACCCCCGGAGGAGCGTCACCGGATGTTGCGTGTCCAGAACCTCGAGGTCGTCTACGACGACGTGATGCTGGTCCTGCGGGGCGTCAGCCTGCAGGTCCCACCAGGACGCATCGTCGCGCTGCTCGGCGCGAACGGTGCGGGCAAGACCACGCTGCTGCGGGCCCTGTCAGGCCTGCTCGGCGTCCACGACGGCGCCATCACCAAGGGCGCCATCACGCTCGACGAGAAGCCCGTCCACAGGCTGCGGCCGGCCGCCGTGGTCCGCCGCGGCGTCTCGCAGGTGATGGAAGGGCGCAGGACCTTCGCCGAGCTCACCGTCGAGGAGAACCTGCGGCTCGGCGCCCACACCCGCCCGAAGGGCCGGGCCGAGGCCATGGACCGCATGTACGACCTCTTCCCCGTCCTCGCGCAGCGCCGCGGCAGCATCGCCGGATACCTCTCCGGCGGCGAGCAGCAGATGCTGGCGATGGGGCGGGCGCTCATGTCGGACCCGACGTACCTGCTGCTCGACGAACCCAGCCTCGGCCTCGCGCCGCGCCTGGTGGAGCAGGTCCGCGACCTGATCGTGCAGATCAACCGGGCCGGCACCGGCGTGCTGCTGGTCGAGCAGAACGCGACCATGGCGCTGTCCATCGCCGAGCACGGATACGTGCTGGAGACCGGCAAGGTCGTGCTCGACAAGCCCGCCGCCGAACTGCTCGCCGACGACGACATCCGCGAGTTCTACCTGGGACGGGCCGAACGGTCCTTCCGCGACGTGAAGCACTACAAGCGCCGTAAACGCTGGCTGTCGTAGCAACAAAAGGAGTCGCCGTGCTGCGTTTCGAAGACGTCCGGCTCAGCTTCGCCGGCGTCAAAGCCATCGACGGTGTTTCGTTCACCGTCGCCAAGGACGAGCTCTTCGCCGTCATCGGGCCCAACGGGGCCGGGAAGACGTCGATCTTCAATGTGATCTCCGGGGTGTACCGGCCGCAGCAGGGCAGGGTGCTGCTCGACGACGTCGAGCTCACCGGCCTGCGCCCCGACAAGGTCGCCAAGCTGGGGGTGGCCCGCACTTTCCAGAACGTCGAGCTGTTCCAGCACCTGACCGTGCTGGAGAACCTCATGCTCGGCCGGCACCACCACATCCGCTACGGCACCCTCGCCGCCATCGCGTGGCTCGGCCGCGCCCGGCGCGAGGAGATCGCCAACCGGGCCGTGGTCGAGGACATCGTCGACTTCCTCGAGCTCGCCCAGTGGCGCCGCCTGCCGGTGGGGCTGCTGCCGTACGGCGTGCAGAAGCGCGTCGAGCTCGGCCGGGCACTCGCGATGGAGCCGAAGCTGCTGCTGCTGGACGAGCCGGTCGCCGGGATGAACCTGGAGGAGACCGAGGACATGGCCCGCTTCATCCTCGACGTCCGTGAGGAGCTCGGCATCCCGATGATCCTCGTCGAGCACGACATGGGCCTCGTCATGGACCTCGCCGACCGGGTCATGGTCGTCGACTTCGGCGTGCCCGTCGCCACCGGCACCCCCGCCGAGGTGCAGAACAACCCCGACGTCCTGCGCGCCTATCTGGGCGAGGTGGAGGCGGCATGACCAGGCCGGAGCGAAGCGGAGCGCCTGGGCATCGTGGGCGCGGTGTCAGGTCAGGCCGACGCCGGAGCGCAGCGGAGGTGGCGGCATGACCATCGCCGAACTCGTGAAACAGCACGCGGAGCGGACGCCCGACGCCGTCGCGCTGCGGGAGAAGCACCGCGGTATCTGGCGCGAGATCACCTGGCGCGACTACTGGAAGACCGCGGAGACCGTCGCCCGGGCGCTCAGGTCGCTCGGCGTCCAGCCCGGCGACCGCGTCGCGATCCAGTCGGAGAACCGCTCCGAGTGGCTCTTCGTCGACGTCGCCACCGTCGCGGTCCGGGCGGCGACCGTCGGGCTGTACCCGACGAACCCACCCGATGAGGTGCGTCACATGCTCGCCGACTCCGGCGCGCGGATCCTCTTCGCCGAGGACCAGGAACAGGTCGACAAGGCCCTCGCCGTGCTCGACGACTGCCCCGACCTCGAATGGATCGTGTACCTGGAACCCCGGGGCATCCGCGGCCGGTACACGAACCCGAAGCTCATCGCGTGGAGCGACCTCCTCGCGTCCCACGAGGACGGCGAGCCGGTCGACCTGCGATCGGAGAGCGACGACGTCGCCACGCTGATCTACACGTCCGGCACCACCGGGCGGCCCAAGGGCGCGATGCTCACCGTCGCCAACGTCGACTTCGCGATCCGGGTCCTCGTCGAGGGCGGTGGGTTCTCCGACCCGCCACCCGGGCCGCGTGACCTGACCCTGTCGTACCTGCCGCTGTGCCACGTCGCGGAGCGGGTCTTCACGGTCTGGTTCAACGCCGCGGCCGGCGTCACCGTCCACTTCGGTGAGTCGATCGCGACGGTGCAGGCCGACCTGCGCGAGGTGCAGCCGACGATCCTGTTCGGGGTGCCCCGCATCTGGGAGAAGATGATGGCCGGCGTCACGGTCCGGCTGGCCGGCGCGTCGCTGATCAAGCGGACCAACGCGCGGCTGTGGCTGCGGGTCGCCGACCGGATCGGCGCCACCCTGGAGGCCAACGGCGGCCGGCACACCGCGGGCAGCCGCCTGCGCTACGCGATCGGCTGGCTGCTGTGCTACCGGGCGCTGAAGGAGCGCATCGGGGTCCGCCGGGTCCGCTACGCCGCCAGCGGCGCCGCCCCCATCGCCCCCGACGTGCTGCGGTTCTTCATGGGCATCGGGGTGCCGATGTACGAGGTGTACGGCATGACCGAGAACACCGCGATCAGCACCGCCAACCGTCCCGGCCGGGTCAGGCTCGGCACGGTCGGCGAGGCGCACTCCGGCGTCGAGATCCGCATCGCCGACGACGGCGAGATCCAGACCCGGCACCCGGGCACGTTCGCCGGCTACTTCCGCAACCAGGCGGCGACGGACGAGGCGATGACCCCGGACGGCTGGCTGCGCACCGGCGACGTCGGCGTGCTGCTCGACGGTACCCACCTGAAGATCACCGACCGGTCGAAGGACATCATCATCACCGCCGGTGGCAAGAACGTCGCGCCGAGCGAGATCGAGAACGCGTTGAAGGCGTCGCCGTTCGTCAAGGAGGCGGTCGTCATCGGCGACCGGCGGGCGTTCCTGACCGCGCTCATCGGCATCGAGCTCGACACCGTCGGGGAATGGGCGCAGCGCCGTGGCATCGGCTACACCACCTACCGCGACCTGTCCGCCAAGCCCGAGGTCCTCGCCCTCGTCCAGGGCGTGCTCGACGCGGTCAACGCCGGCCACAACCCGGTCGAGCAGGTCAAGACGTTCCGGATGCTGCCCAAGGAGCTCGACCACGAAGACGGTGAGCTCACCGCGACGCAGAAGGTCCGCCGCGGCGCCGTCGCCACGACCTTCTCCGCGCTCGTCGAAGACATGTACGGGAGCCGAGTGGGGGGATCAGTGTGAAGGACTTCCTCGAGAGCGTCCTGCGTGGCATTGGCACCGGCAGCGTCTACGCGCTGCTCGGCCTCGGGTTCGTGATCATCTACAAGGCCACCCGGGTCATCTCCTTCGCCCAGCCGGCGTTCATGCTGGCCGGTGCCGTCCTGGTGACCTACCTGGTGGGGCCGCTCGGCTTCTTCCTCGCCCTGGCCGCGGCCGCCGTGCTCACCGGCGGCATCGCGCTGGGCGTCGAGCGGCTCGCGGTCCGGCCGATGATCGGCCGCCCGGTCTTCACCGTCGCGATCATCACGCTCGGCATCGACATCGCCGTCCGGGTCGTCGTCAACGGCGCCATCGGCCTGGACGTGCGGCAGGTCGGCGACCCGTGGGGCCTGAAGGTGTGGAAGCTGCCCGGCGGCGTCCAGGTCGAGCAGCGGCACGTGGCGATGGTCCTGACCACCGCCGTCCTCATCGCCCTGCTGTTCCTCTTCTTCCGGTACACCCGGACCGGACTGGCCATGCGGGCCGCCTCCTACGACCAGGAGGCCGCGCTCGCCCAGGGCGTCAGCGTCGGATCGGTCTTCGCGCTGTCATGGGCCCTCGCCGGTGCCCTCGCCGCGGTCGCCGGCACGTTCGCCGCGGTCGGCGGCAGCGTCAGCGAGTCGCTGTGGCTGATCGCGCTGACCGCCCTGCCGGTGATCATCCTCGGCGGCCTCGACTCGCTGCCCGGCGCCGTCATCGGGGGGCTCGCCGTCGGCACCGTCCAGGAGCTCACCGCCACCTACCAGGGCTCGGTGCCGTGGCTCGGCGGCAACATCTCCGTCGTCACGCCCTACGTGGTGATGTTCCTGGTCCTGCTCGTGCGCCCCTACGGCCTGTTCGGCACCCGGGAGGTCGAAAGGGTATGAGAAACCGTCCACTGCTGCGCACCTCCTACAACCAGGAGCTGGCGCTGCTCGACACCACCTCGAAGAAGGTGGCCGCCGGGATCCTCCTCGCGGTCGGTGCGGCGCTGCCGTGGCTGGTCGAGGACCAGCTGCTGCAGCTCCTCGGCCTCGCCTGCGTCACCGCGATCGGCGCGATCGGGCTCAACATCGTCACCGGCTACGCCGGCCAGGTGTCGCTCGGGCACGCGTTCTTCCTGGCGATCGGCGCTTACACGGCGGCGGCCATCGCCGGCGACCCCGACGCGCGGACCATCGGCTTCGGGGTCCAGGAGATCCTGATCTGGCTGCCGGCCGCCGGTCTCGTCGCAGCGGTCGCCGGTGTACTGGTGGCCCCGCTCGCCACCCGCCTGCGCGGCCTGTACCTGGCGATCGTCACGCTCGGGCTGGTCTTCATCGGCGGCCACGTCATCAACGAGTGGTCGTCGCTGACCGGCGGGCCCGGCATCGGCCGACAGCCCCCGGCGCCGACCCTGCTCGGCTACGACCTCAACACCGGCGACGCCTTCCTCACGAGAGATCAGAAGCTGTACCTGCTGATGCTCGTGCTGCTCGTCCTCGCGGCTCTCGCGGCGCGCAACCTGGCGCGCTCGCGGGTGGGCCGGGCCTTCACCGCCATCCGGGACCGCGACATCGCGGCCGGCGTGATGGGCGTGAACCTGGCCAGATACAAGACGATCGCCTTCGGGGTGTCGTCGTTCTACGCCGGCTGCGCCGGTGCGCTGCTCTACGTCGGCGTCGGCTACTTCGACCCGACGACCTTCAACCTGCTGCTGTCGGTGCAGTACATCGCCATGGTCCTCATCGGCGGTGCCGGCACGGTCAGTGGCGCGATCCTGGGCGCCTTCCTCATCACGCTGCTGCCACGGCTGATCCGTGAGGTCCCGTCGTTCCTGCCGTTCATCAGCAACTCGCCCGCGGAGTCACCCAACGCCTACCAGCTCGAAACCGTCCTGTACGGCGTGTTGATCATCGTGTTCCTGATCTTCGAGCCGCGCGGGCTGTTCGGCATCTGGATCCGGCTCCGCAACTACTGGAAAGCCTGGCCGTTCTCGTACTGACCTTCGTCGTAAGGAGCTCCTCAATGAAGAGGTTGGGCATGTTTGCCCTCGCCGCGGTGATGACCGTCGGCTCACTCGCCGGATGTCGCGGCGCGGACAGCACGCAGGACAAGGGTTCGTCGGGCGCCAAGTCGGACGTCGGGATCACCAAGGAGCCCTGTCCGAAGTCCGAGCACAAGGACCGGGGCTGCATCTACCTCGGCATCATCTCCGACCTGACCGTCGGGCCCTTCCACGTCCTCGCCGTGCCGATCACCGACGCGCAGAAGGCGTTCTGGAAGCGGGTCAACGCGCAGGGCGGCATCGGCGGCTACGACGTCGACGCGGAGACCTACGTCCGCGACAACAAGTACAACCCGCAGACGCACAACGAGGCCTACCAGGAGATGAAGGGCAAGGTCCTGGCCCTGGCGCAGAGCCTCGGCTCGCCGACCACGGCGGCGATCCTGCCCGACATGAAGGCCAACAACATCATCGCCGCCCCCGCGGCGTGGACGTCGGCCTACGCGTTCGAGGACAACATCCTCGAGTCCGGCGCCAACTACTGCATCGAGTCGATGAACGCCGTCGACTACGCCAAGGAGAAGTTCGCGCCGAAGACCGTCATGGCGGTGCACCTCGCCGGCGACTACGGCGACGACGCCGCGGCCGGGGCGAAGATCGCCGCGGAGAAGCTCGGCATGACGTTCATCAACGTGAAGACCGACTCCGGCACCGACAAGCAGGCCGGCGCGGTCACCGCGATCGTCACACAGAAGCCCGACCTGGTCATCCTGACCACCGGCCCGGCGGACGCGGCCGCGATCGTCGGCGGCGCCGCCCAGCGCGGCTTCACCGGCAAGTTCATCGGCACCAGCCCGTCCTGGAACCAGGGCCTGCTCGCCACCGCCGCGGCACCCGCGCTGAAGGCGCTCTACCTGCAGTCCTCGCCGTGGAAGTCGTGGGCGTCGGACACCCCCGGGCACAAGGCGATGCGCGAGGCGCTGCCGGGTGTCACGCCGAACGACGGCTACACGTCCGGCTGGGTCTGGTCGTACCCGATGCTCGCCGCGCTGAAGAAGGCCCAGGCCGACGGTGACCTGACGCGGGCCGGCCTGCTCAAGGCCGCCAAGTCGCTCGCCAAGGTCGACTACGAGGGCATGCTGCCCGACGGCGCCGGCAACTACGCCGGCGGCGCGGACGGCATCTTCCGCCAGTCGCTCATCTACAACCCGACCGTCGGCGCGGGCGGCCCCAACGAGATCAAGCTGGAGAAGGACTACTTCACCGGCTCCGTCGCCAAGGACTACAAGCTCGACAAGCCCTGCTACGAGAAGCTCTAGGCACGACGACGACCCGTTCGGCCGGCTCGGCCGAACGGGTCGTTTTTCGTATTACTTCGTCCCTTCCGGACTGTTTTACGGTGAGTTCCGGCGGTGTTCGTCGGCAACGCGACAGTTCCTCACGTCATTCCCCCTGGTTAGGCTGGCGCAATTTCATGCGGGACTCCCGCCTCTCTGCACCGCCCAATGAGAGGACGGTTCATGTCGATGCGTCGACGTACCGTGCGCGCTCTGCTCGCCGCCATCCTTACGGCCGGCGTGGTCGTGCCCCTGAGCGGTCCGCCGTCGGCGACCGCCGCGATGCTCCCGCCCGACTTCCAGGAGCAGACCGTCTTCAGCGGCCTGACCAACCCGACGAACATCGAGTTCTCGCCCGACGGCCGGGTGTTCGTCGCCGAGAAGAGCGGTGTGATCAAGGTCTACGACAGCCTGTCGGACCCCACCCCGGACGTCTTCGCCGACCTGCGCACCAACGTCCACGACCAGTGGGACCGCGGCCTGCTGGGCCTCGCGCTCGCGCCCGGCTTCCCGACGAACCCGTGGGTCTACGTCCTGTACACCTACGACGCGTTGCCGGGCGGCTCCGCGCCGAAGTGGAACGACGTCTGCCCCAATGCCAACGACGGCAACTGCGTCGTCACCGGCCGGCTGTCGAAGCTGCAGGCCAGCGGCAACCACATGACCGGCACCGAGCAGGTGCTGATCACCGACTGGTGCCAGCAGTACCCCAGCCACTCCATCGGCGACCTGCACTTCGGCGCCGACGGCGCGCTGTACGCCTCCTCCGGTGACGGCGCCAGCTTCAGCGCCACCGACTACGGCCAGTTCGGCAACCCCGCCAACCCGTGCGGCGACCCGCCGTCGGCGGCCGGCACGGCGCTGAGCACGCCCACCGCCGAGGGCGGCGCGCTGCGCTCCCAGGACATCCGCACCACCGCCGACCCGACCGGGCTCAACGGCACCGTCATCCGGATCGACCCGGTGACCGGCGCGGCGCTGCCGACGAACCCCAACTTCGGCTCCGCCGACGCCAACGCCCGGCGGATCGTCGCCTACGGCATGCGCAACCCGTTCCGCTTCACCATGAAGCCCGGCACCAACGAGGTGTGGAGCGGCGAGGTCGGCTGGAACACGTACGAGGAGATCAACCGGATCGCGAACCCGGTCGCCAGCACGATCGGCAACTACGGCTGGCCGTGCATCGAGGGCCCGAACCCGCAGGGCGGCTACGACGGCGCCAACCTCAACCTCTGCGAGCCGATGTACGGCGCGAACCCGGCCGTGCCGAACGTCCAGCCGTACTACGCCTGGAACCACAGCTCGAGGGTCGTCGCCGGCGAGTCCTGCCCCAGCGGCGGCTCGTCGTCCTCCGGTGTGGCGTTCTACCCGGACAGCGGCCCCTACCCGGCCGCCTACCGCGGCGCGCTGTTCTTCTCCGACTACAGCCGCGACTGCATCTGGGCCATGATGCCCGCCACCGCCGGTGGGCTGCCGTCGACGTCGAACATCATCACGTTCGCCGCCGGCGCCGCGAACCCCGTCGACCTCGCCATCGGCCCCGGCAACGAGCTGTACTACGTCGATCTCAACGGCGGCACGGTGCGCCGGATCCGGCACTACAACGGCAACAAGCCGCCCGTCGCGTCGATCACCACGAACCGGACCTCCGGCGGCACGCCCCTCGCCGTGACCTTCGACGGCTCGACGTCGTCGGACGCCGACCCCGCCGACCAGGGCCTGCTGAAGTACAAGTGGGACTTCACCGACGACGGCGTCTACGACACGCCGGACCAACCGGCCAGCGTCACCGCCAGTTACACGTACACCACGCCGGGGACCTACACGGCGAGGCTGCGGGTCACGGACACCCTCGGCGCCACCAACGACAAGACGGTGACGATCACCGCCGGCAACGACGCGCCGACCGCGATCATCGACACGCCCGCGTCCTCGCTCACCTGGGCGGTCGGCAACCAGATCAGCTTCACCGGCCACGCGACCGACCCGCAGCAGGGCACCCTGCCCGCGTCGGCGCTCAACTGGGCGATCGTGCTGCACCACTGCTCCTCGCCCGGCGTGTGCCACGAGCACCCGATGCAGACGCTCACCGGCGTCGCCGGCGGGACGCTCAGCGCGCCCGACCACGAGTACCCGTCGTATCTGGAGTTCCGGATGACGGCGACCGACGCGGGCGGGCTCACCAGCACCACCACCGTCAACGTGCAGCCGAAGACGGTCGACCTGACGTTCGTGAGCAACCCCGCCGGGCTCAACCTGACGGTCGGCGCGACGAGTCAGCAGGCACCGTTCACCCGCACCGTCATCCAGGGCTCGACCAACACGGTCAGCGCGCCGACGCCGCAGCTGTACAACAACGTGCCGCACGCCTTCGGTACGTGGTCCGACGGCGGGGCGCAGACCCACGTCATCACCGCCCCGGCGACCGCCGCCACGTACACCGCCGGCTACGTGTCCTCGTGCAAGGACACCTTCGGCTACGTCTGCTCGGTCGCGCCGCGGGCGTTCGTCCCCGCCGACGGGACCGTCCTGCCGCTGACCGGCGACGACAACATGAGCCAGATCCCACTGCCGTTCGGCTTCAAGTTCTACGGCACGACGTACAACTCGGCGTGGATCGACACCAACGGCCGGATGAGCTTCGCCAACCAGGGCTCCTCGACCACGGCGCACGGCCCGATCCCGTCGACCGCGACGCCGAACTCGTCCATCTACGCCTACTGGACCGACCTCGTCGTGGACGGCTCGGCCAGCGTCAGGACCGCGGTGAGCGGCTCCGCGCCCAACCGGCAGTTCGTGGTCGAGTGGCGCAACGCCTACCAGTACGGCTTCACGTCCCGGCGGATCAACGCCGAGGCGATCCTGTTCGAGAACGGCGACGTCGTCACCAACTACTCCGGCATCGACAACACCGCCGAGGCCGGCGCGTCCTCCACGGTCGGCATCGAGAACGCCGCCGGCACCGTCGGCATCCAGTTCTCCAACAACACCTCGGCGCTGCAGAACGGCATGGGTGTGCTGTTCAAGTCGCCGGGTGGCCCCGCCGACCCGCCGCCGGTCACCGGGACCGTCACCGGCACTGTCACCAACCAGGGCAGCGGCACGCCGGTGGCCGGCGCGACGGTGACGCTCACCCCGGGCGGGGCGACGAAGACCACCGCCGCGAACGGCACCTACACGTTCACGAGCGTGCCGGCCGGCTCGTACACCGTGAACGCCTCCGCCGGGTCCGGCGGGCAGTGCGGCGGTGGTGGGGCCTCGGCCCCGGTGACCGTCGCCGCCGGCACCTCCACCGTCAACCTGGCCCTGACGCAGGGCGCCGACGCGTTCGGCTACACCTGCGCGGACGGGCCCCGGACGTTCATCGACGGCGACACGCCACTGGCGCTCACCGGTGACGACGCGATCGTGCAGCTGACCACGCCGTTCCCCGTCAAGCTGTACGGCACCTCGTACACCTCGGTCTGGGTCGACACGAACGGCAAGGCGAGCTTCGTGAACCCTGGCGCGGCCAGCGCCGACCACACGACCCTGCCCACGACCGTGGCGCCGAACGCCACGGTCTACCCGTTCTGGTCCGACCTCGTCGTGGACGGCCAGTCCAGCGTCCGCACCGCGACGACCGGTGCGGCGCCGAACCGGGCGTACGTCATCGAGTGGCGCAACGTGTTCCTCTACGGCAACACGTCGCGGCGCCTCACCTTCGAGGCGGTCTTCTACGAGAGCGGCGACATCGCGTTCGCGTACAAGGACCTCGACAACGCGTTCGAGCAGGGCAGCAACGCCACCGTCGGGATCGAGAACGCCGCCGGGACCGTTGCCTACCAGTACTCCAACAACCAGCCGGTGCTGGTCAGCGGCAACGGGATCCTGTTCCACCCGCCGGCCTAGCTTTTTCGGCTACCCGCGTTTCAGCTCGGCGGCCACGTGCCGCATGAGGTCCACCGAGGCCTCATGCGGCAGGGCCTTCGCCGCCAGCCTGCGCAGGCCCTCCGCGTGCTGGGCGATCAGCTCCGGCTCCTCGAGCAGCTGGCCGCCCTTGTGCAGCATCCCGTCGTCCGCGCCGAACTCGAGCACCGTGAAGGCGCCCTCCCACCCGATGTGGTGACCGGCGTTGAACGGCACGATGCGGACGTCGGTGTACGACCGCTGCGCGAACTCGACGGCGTGCTCGATCTGGTCGACGAGGATCGCCTCGTCGTCGTGCAGCGGCAGCCGGCGCAGCACCGACTCGTCGATCAGCGCCTGGAACTTCGACGGCTCCTCGCGCTCGAACAGCTCGCTCTGCCGGCGCAGCCGGAACTCGACGCGCTGCTCGTGATCGCCGGCCTTCTGCTCGTCGGTCGTCGCGGTCGCGTACCGCCGGGTCTGCATCAGCTCCGGGAACTGCATCGGCTCGAACGCGCCGACGAACACCGCCTCGGCCTCGAAGCCCACGTAGGTGAGCAGAGGGCCGGGCAGGGTCGCGCGGTACTCGTCCCACCACATCCGCCGTTTCGCCGCCCTGGCCAGCTCCAGCAGGTCGTCGACCAGCTGGGTGTCGTGCAGCCGGTAGTAGGCCAGGAGGCTGCGCAGGTCGCTGACCGAGATGGCGACGGTGCCGTTCTCGATCCGGATCAGCTTCGACAGTGACCACTCCATTTCGGCGGCCACCAGGTCCTGGGTCAGTTCACGCTCCCGCCGGAGCCGTCGCAACTCGGCTCGAAGGCGACGCTTGCCCACGATCGGTCCACTCATGGACTCTTCCCCCAAATCGCGTCCAGATGGCAACGCGGCGTCTCTACCCTCTTTGCGGCAAATGCACCTGGTGATTTCAGCCCGGTGACGTCAGCTCAGGACGTGTGTGGGCGCGGTGGCGATCTGCCCGGTGGGCGGTGCCGGCGCGGCGCCGCTGACGCTGCCGCGCCTGCCGAGGTTGAGTCCGACCAGGATGCCGGCGGCGACCGCGAGCGCGACGACGATGACGCCCGCGGCGATCCACCACGCCGTCGCGCTGCTCGGCGCGGGTTCGGCCGGCAGGCGCGCCGGGACGGCCGGCTGGGGCTGTGCCGTGCGCCGCGGCGCCTGCTCGTCCCGCTCGTCCTCGTCCCGCTCGTCCTGCTCGCCCTGTGCCGGCTTTCGTGTTTCCTGAGTCTTTCGCGCCGGCGGAGGTGGGGGCTCGGCCTCCGCCGGTGCGAACGTGTCCTCGTCCGTGAGCTCGTCGTCCTCGGCCGTCGCCCAGGGGGAGGGGCGGACGGTCCAGCTGGACGCGCGGGCGTAGTAGGCCGGCGCCTCCGCGGGGTGCGCGTCGCCGCCCGGCGGCCGGGGTGGTGACTGGCGGGCGGGCGTCGGCGCCGCCGGCGGAGGGGCCGGCGGGATCTCCGGT
Source organism: Dactylosporangium sp. NPDC005555 (assembly GCF_040605635.1). Taxonomy (NCBI): domain Bacteria; kingdom Bacillati; phylum Actinomycetota; class Actinomycetes; order Micromonosporales; family Micromonosporaceae; genus Dactylosporangium; species Dactylosporangium sp. NPDC005555. Next base: position 12,274 of record NZ_JBEXDG010000019.1, on the reverse strand, counting down.
GCCGGCCGGTCCGGTGCGGTCGGTGCCCAGGGGGAGGGGGTGACCGGCCTGACCTGCGGCGTTGTCCGTGAGCGTGGCACCTCACGCGGCGGCGGGAAGTAGATCCCGTCCTCCGTGTGGTCGTCGACTCGACGTCTGTGGTGCCGGCCCTCGGTCATCGAGTTCCCTTCTCGTCGGCGAGGCCGCTACGCAGCGCAAAGATGAGGATGCACGCTGCGGTCAACCTAGCACCGGGAACCGTCGATGTGTGACCGTGTGGCTACCCATTGATCAAGGGTGCTTCGCATCATCTGAGGATCGCGCAATTACGACAATTTACTTGAATCTCTCAGATCTGGCGCCACCTGGCCGAATGTCCAGCACGTTCTCGGACGGCTGTCCGTGCTTTCGCCTGTGGGGGCTCCTGTCGATGTCGGTCGATGCGCGGTCGGTGCGGTCGCATCCCGCACTGCGCGGTGCCGTGATCCTCGCGGTCCTGAGCACCGGCTGGCTCGCCGCGCAGTGGCCGCACGTGCTCGTGCACCCCGCGATCGGCTGGATCCCCGTGCCGCTCAGCGCGGGGGTCGCCGCGGCCGTGTGCTTCCGCACCGCACGCCTCGCCGACCCCGCCGGCCGCTTCTGGCGCCACCTCGGCGTCATCATGCTGATCCTGCTCGCCGGCGTCGTCAGCAGCGCCGTGGACAGCCTCGCCGGGCCCGGCGCGCCGACCCAGCGCTCCGGCAGGGTCACGATGGTGCTGTACCTCGGCGCCGTCCTGGTCCTCGTCTGGGCCCTGATCCGCCTGCCGGTCCGCCGCCGCATGATCACCTTCGGCCTCGACCTCGCCGTCGTGGTCTGCGCCGCCAGCCTCATGAGCTGGTTCTACGTCATCCAGCGCTCCATGGAGCTGACCAGGGTCACCGGAACCGCCTGGACCATCTTCGGCATCCTGCTCATGCTGTTCGCGGGCCTGCTCGCCGTCGCCAAGGTCGCCCTCGCCGGCACCGGCGGCATCGACCGCACCGCGCTGTGGGTCCTCGGCGGCACCGTCCTCACCGGCGCCGGCCTCGGCGCGATCGCGCCCCTGCTGGAGTCCCGGCCGTACCTCAACGACTGCCAGCTGTCCATTCCGGTCTGCGCCGCCGGGATCGTCCTCGCCGCCCTCGTCCAGCGGCACGCCACCCCGGCGTCGCCGGCCGCCCCACGCAAGCCGCCCAGGCCGTTCAGCCTGCTGCCGTACCTCGCGGTCATCGTCGCCGACGGTTTCGTCCTCGCCGGGATCGGCCCCGACCGGACCAACACCCGCGTCCTCGTCGGCGGCTCCGTCCTGCTCACCCTCCTCGTCGTCGCCCGGCAGCTCGTCTCCTTCTACGAGAACTCCAGCCTGCTCGCCCGCGTCGACGCCAGCATGCTGGAACTGCGCCGGCACGAGCGCCGCTTCCGCTCCCTCGTGCAGAACTCCAGCGACATCTTCGCCGTCACCGACGCCGGCGGCCGTGTCACGTACGCCAGCCCGAGCCTCACCCGCTTCTACGGCGTGCCCGCCGACCAGTTCATCGGCAGCACCGTCAGCGACCGGATCCACCCGGACGACCTAGCCTCCCTGCGCCGGCAGCCCGCCGTCCCCGGCACCGCCCGCACCGCCCAGCTGCGCATGCGGCACGCCGACGGCAGCTGGCGCTGGTTCGAGGTGGTCACCACCAACCTCCTGCACGACCCGAGCGTCCGCGGCATCGTCAGCAACGCCAGGGACATCACCGAGAGCCGCCGGTATCAGGACCAGCTCGCCTACCAGGCGTCCCACGACGCGCTCACCGGCCTCGCCAACCGCGCCCTCTTCCACACCGGCACCGTCGAGGCCGTCCGCGCCGCTCTGGTCGGTCACGGTGCCGGCCTCGCCCTCGCACTGGTCGACCTCGACGACTTCAAGGCCATCAACGACCGCCTCGGCCACGCCGTCGGCGACGCGCTCCTCGTCGAGGTCAGCGAGCGCCTCCGCGCCAGCGTCCGCCCCGGCGACCTCGTCGCCCGCCTCGGCGGCGACGAGTTCGCCATCCTCCTGCCCTCCAGCACCGCCGCCGAGAGCGCCCGCATCGCGGAGACCTTCATCGACGCGCTCGCCGCCCCCGTCCGCGCGGCCGGCTACGAACTGCTCATCCAGGCCAGCATCGGCGTCGCCCGGCACACCGCCGACTGTGACGCGTCGGACCTCCTGCGCCGCGCCGACATGGCCATGTACGCCGCGAAGGAGCTGGGAAAGAGCCGCTGGGTCGAATACCGCCCGGAACTGGACGCCCACGCCGTCGAACACGCCCAGATCGCCGCCGAGCTCAGCCAGGCCCTCGACCGCGACGAGCTGTACGTCCTCTACCAGCCCATCGTCGGCCTCCCCGACGGCGACGTCCGCGGCGTCGAGGCCCTCGTCCGCTGGCGCCACCCGACCCGCGGCCTCGTCTCACCCGTCACCTTCATCCCGGTCGCCGAACGCACCGGCCTCATCGTCCCCATCGGCGCCTGGGTCCTGCGCCAGGCCTGCGCCCAGGGCGCCCTCTGGGCCGCCTCGCTGGGCGACCGCGCCCCCTGGAAGATCAGCGTCAACGCCTCCGCCCGCCAGCTGCTCGAACCCGCCTTCGTCGCCACCGTCGCCGCCACCCTCGCCGACACCGGCCTCGACCCCGCCCGCCTCACCATCGAAATCACCGAAACCGCCGTCTTCGGCGGCGGCCGCGCCCTGGACACCGTCCGCGCCCTGCACGCCCTCGGCGTGAAGATCGCCCTCGACGACTTCGGCACCGGCCACTCCTCCCTCGGCCTGCTCCGCACCTGCCCCGTCGACGTCCTCAAGGTCGACAAGTCCTTCGTCGACGGCGTCACCGGCACCGTCGAACAGGAGGCCATCGCCACCTCGATCAGCGAGATCGCCCAGGCCCTGCGCCTCGAAGCGGTCGCCGAGGGCGTCGAGACCGCCGCCCAGGCGGCGCGGCTGCTCGAACTCGGCTACCACCTGGCCCAGGGCTTCCACTTCGCCCGCCCGCTCCCCGCGGACGAGATCGCCCCTCTCTGCACCCGCACCGCGGCAGCGGCCTGGGGCGCCTGAGGGGAAGGCACGCTCTCCAGTCCGCTGCCGCTGGCCAGGTTGTGTCAGGCGGTCGCGCCCCACATCGCGGCGAACGCGGCCGCCTCGCCGGCCAGCCAGCGCTCGACCTCGCCCGGCTTGACGGCCGGGTCGGGGCGCAGGACGTCGCCGCGGCGGAGGTCGACGAGGATCGGTGTGGCGTTGGGCAGGACGAGGTCCATGTGGCGGGTCATGAGGTGCAGGGTGGCGACCGCCGCCTCGTCCTGCGGCGGGTCCTCGTCGAAGTGCAGCCGGACCGCCTCGCCGTGACCGTCCGCATACCGCAGGCCGAAGTGCGGGTTGATCTTCACCGGAAGGTTGCCCAGCATGCCGAGGGTGTCGCGGGCCGGGGTGACCTCCACCTGCGACAGGTCGCCGATCGACTCGATGTACCGCAGCGCGCCGGGGACGACCGACTCATACAGCGGGCGCCACCGCGCGTTGACCTGATCGACGACCGCGTTGAGATAGGTGCCGCCGGTCCGGAAGCGGATGTCGGCCTTCAGCGCCTTGACGAGCTGACCGTGCGGGTTGAAGCCGGAGCCCGACTCACGCTGGCGGCGCAGGCCGCCCACGAAGCTCGCCTTGCGCGGGCCGGTGCGGCCGACATAGCGCGTGAAACTCAACAGGGTCGCGTACGGAACGGACCCCGGGGTGACGGTGGACACGGTCACTTGCGCTCTCCTCCCAGCCAACGAAAGTTGCCCAAGAACCCCAGCTCAAGAGTAGCTTTCGTACACACATTCTAATCGATCGGCGCCACATTTCCCAGTCTCGGGAGACTGTCTGTGAAACACACCAGTTAAGTAGGTAAGGTGACCGCATGACGACGTACCACTGGTTCCTCCCGACGACCGGCGACGGCGATCAGGTCGGCGCGGCCACCGTCTCCGCCGGAGCGGCCGCACATGTCCGGACGCCCACCGTCGCCTATCTGTCGGAGGTCGCCCGCGCCGCCGAGGAGGCGGGGTTCGCGTCGGTACTGACACCGGTCGGCGCCGGATGCCTTGACCCGCTCGTCATGTGCACGGCGATCGCCCAGCACACGACGACGCTGCGGATGCTCGTCGCGTTCCGGGCCGGGTTCACCCTGCCGACGCTCCTCGCCCAGCAGGTGGAGGCCTTCCAGTGGATCTCCGGCGGCCGTCTCGCCCTCAACGTCGTCACGGGGGGTGACCAGCAGGAGCAGCGCGCCTACGGTGACTTCGTCGACCACGACGGCCGCTACGCCCGCACCGCCGAATATCTCCAGGTGCTCCGCAACACGTGGAAGGGTGAGCGGTTCGACTTCCACGGCGACTACTACCACATCGAATGCGGCGGCCTCGGTACGCCACTCGCCGACGTCCCACCGATCTACTTCGGCGGTGCGTCACCAGCGGCCGAAGCAGTGGCCGCCCAGCACGCCGACGTCTACCTCATGTGGGGCGAGCCGCCGACCGCGATCGCCGAGCGGGTCGCGCGGATGCGCGCCAAGGCCGCGGCACACGGCCGGACGCTCCGCTTCGGGCTGCGCGTCCACGTCATCGTCCGCGACGACGCCGACCAGGCCTGGGCGGAGGCCGACCGTCTGCTGCGTGGCATGGACCCGGCCAGGATCACGGCGGCGCAGGCGCGGTTCGCCAGGATGGACTCCGTCGGCCAGGCGAGGATGACGGCCCTCAACGCCGGCACACCCGACGGCCTGGTCATCGCCCCCAACCTCTGGGCAGGCGTCGGCCTGGTCCGCGAGGGCGCCGGCACCGCGCTGGTCGGCAGCCCCGAGGAGATCCGGCAACGCCTCGCCGAATACGAGGGCGTCGACGAGTTCATCCTCTCCGGCTGGCCCCACCTCGAGGAGGCCCACCGCGTCGGCGCCGCCCTCCTCGGCAAGAGCTCGGATCTGACCCCGGCCCTGACCTGACCCATCCGCCGAACGAGCCGGCAGCCTGACGCCGCGCCGCGCCGCGCCGCGCCGCGACACAGACCGTCGGCGCTGCCGCTGGTCCTCGAGTCGTCCATGTCCCGAGCGCGGGCGAGACCGGAACGACCAGGTCCGCGACGGTGACGCCCCGGCGCCGGCCGCCGCGCAGATCTACGCGGCCGCCGCCTCCTGCCGTCGTCACGGTCCAGGCGCTCGACGGTGGCTGGGCGGTGGGGGGTCAGCCGATCAGGTCCGAGACCGGGCCCAGCATGAGCCGCGTGCCGAAGGCGAGGGACGCCAGCGAGACGATGACGAAGAACGCGACGAAGACGATCGCCGGCACGCGCGTCAGCCGGCCGATCTGGTCGGCGTCGGAGTTGGCCGCCTGGCGGCGGAAGCGGGACTGCTGCAGCTCGAACACGGCCCTGACCCCGCCGAGCAGCATGAACCACGAGAACGCGTAGGCGAACGCGCCCTGCACCTGGGGCGAGCCGAACCATGAGACGCCGAAGATGATGGCGCCGGCGACGACGACAGAGACCACGCCGTAGACATTGCGGATCATGATGAGCATCGCGGCGAGCAGGATCAGCAGCAGCCAGAGCAGGACCGTGATGCGGCCCGCGCCGAGGATCGCCGCGGCGCCGAGCCCGAGCAGCGACGGCGTGATGTACCCGGCGAGACCGGTCACCACCATGCCGATGCCCTTGGGCCGGCCCTTCGACAGCGTCAGCCCCGACGTGTCGGAGTGCAGGCGGATGCCCGAGAGCCGCCGCCCGCTCAGGACCGCGGCCAGGGCGTGCCCGCCCTCGTGCGCGATGGTGACGAAGTTGCGCATGACCCGCCAGGCGGGCCGCAACAGGACGGCCAGCAGCGCCACGACGGCGGTGGCGATGACGACCTCGCGCGGGGGCGCGGGCAACCGGCTGAATGCGTCGCTCCACACATCGAACACGAATGCAGAGCCTGCCACCTGACGTGTTGAATGAACAGCGTGGAGATCAGGCGCTTTGTCGACACCGACTGGCACGGCGAGCAGGCGGGGCTGTGGGACACCTGGCACGAGGTCGTCACCGCCGGTGAGAGCTATGACAACGACCCGGCCTCCACCGAGCAGGACGCCCGCGCGCACTGGCTGCTCCCGCCGCCCTTCGAGGTCTGGGTGGCGGCCGAGGACGGCGACGTGCTCGGCACCTACAAGGTCGGCCCCAACAAGGGGCGCCTCGGCGACCACGTGGCGAACGCCAGCTTCATGGTGTCGTCCCGTGCGCGCGGCCGTGGCCTGGGCCGCACCCTCGGCGAGCACTGCCTGGACCGGGCCCGTGAGCTCGGCTACACCGCGATGCAGTTCAACGCGGTCGTCTCGACCAACACGGTCGCCCTGCGGCTGTGGCGCTCGCTCGGCTTCATCATCGTCGGCACGATCCCGGACGGCTTCCGCAGCACGAAGCACGGGTTGGTCGACTTCCATATCATGTATCGGCAGCTGTAACGGTCTACGACGCCGAAAAGGTCCCCCACATGGGGAGTAATGCCTGGTAACGGTTGTGACCTTCATCCTGCGTTCTGTACGAATACCCCGATGCGTACTCCCCCCGAAGCGCGCGACGACACCGACGACGGCCTCCGATCGCTCAGCGAGGATCTCACCGGCTACCGCATCGGTGACGCCTATCAGCTGATCGAACCGATCGGCGGCGGTGGCACCGGCACCGTGTGGCGTGCCCGTGCGCTGCAGGGCGACGACGAGGTCGCCGTCAAACTGCTGCGCGAAGACCTCATGGCGGAGCCGAAGGCGGTCAACCGCTTCGTGCAGGAACGCGCGATCCTGCTCATGCTGCGCCACCCGCACATCGTGCGGGTCCGTGACCTGGTCACCGTCGGCACGTCGCTCGGCCTCGTCATGGACCTCGTCGCCGGCGGCAGCCTCCGCGACCACCTGCACGAGCACGGCACCCTGGCGCCCGCCGCGGCCGCGACGCTGCTCGCCCAGGTCGCCGACGCCCTGTCGGCGGCGCACCGGCGCGGCATCGTGCACCGCGACCTGAAGCCCGACAACATCCTGCTCGACTGTGAGGGCGACGAGCCGCACACCCGGCTCACCGACTTCGGGATCGCGCGTGTGCTGGACACGCCGAGCATGACGACGCCGGGCGCGCTCGTCGGCACCGCCAACTACATCGCGCCGGAGGCCGTCTACGGCGGGCGGCCCGCACCCTCCGCCGACGTCTACGCCCTCGGCGTGGTGCTCTTCGAGCTCGTCACCGGACGGCCGCCCTACGCGGGCGGCCCGGCGTGGGCGATCCTGCGCCGGCACGTCGACGAGTCGCCGCAGCCGGTGGACGGGATGCCTGAGGCCGTCTGGCGGGTCGTGGAGGCCTGCATGGAGAAGCGACCGGGCCGCCGCCCGACGGCGAAGGAACTGGCGCACACGCTGCGCGTGGTGGCGAAGCGCACCGAGGGCGACCCGCCGCTGCCGCCTCAACCCGTGCTCCATGAGCTGCCCTCCTTCGACCCGCCGGTGCCGAAGCCCCGACCGCCGACATCATCGCGCTCACGTATGACACTTCTCGCCGTCGTGCTCGCGTTGACGGCAGTCGCCGCGGTCCCCGCGTGGAGGCTCGTGCGGCGGCCGGCCACCGGGACCGCGGTCCAGCGGCCGGTCACGCCACCGGCGAGCGCCGGCGGACAGGCCGCGCAGCCGCAACCGGGCACCGTGTCGCCGGGGCCGAGCGGTAGTCGTACACCGGGCGGCGCGAGACTCGGAGCGGGTGCGGCGACGCGTTCGGCCGGTCCTGTCGAGGCGATCGTGTGGAGCGGCTGGCAGTGCGCCGACGCATACACCTGGGACCTCGGCCATCCGGTCCTGGCGCAGCCGTGCCATCAGACCAGCTCCGTCGCCATCCGCATGACCGGGCACACGCAGGCGCTCCCGGCGATCCAGGTCGACATCTCGATCTCGCTCCAGGACGCCGACACCAAACGGGTCGTCGACGGCCCGCACACGTGCAAGGAGCTGATGTTCAGCGACTTCGCCCCGGAGCACGAGTGCGGCCCGTTCGAGGTCACCCCGTCGCGCGGTCACCGCTACGTCGTAGTGCAGAAATGGGTCTACACGAGCCGGGCGATCCTGCCCGGGGGAGAGGTCAGCGGGATCGCGTTCGACTGGTAGGAAAAGCCGCTGGAACTGTCGTACCCATGTGGTGGGGTGTCGGCATGATAGCCACCGAGCCCCCGGGCCTCGACCAACTTCTCACCGATCACCGGGCGGACATCGCCGCACTCGCCCGCCAGCTGCGGGACGTCATCGTCGGCGCCCGGCCCGAGTTGACCGAGCGTCTCTACAAGGGCTGGCACGGGCTGAGCTTCCACCATCCCGAGCGCGGCCACGTCGCCGCGATCTTCCCCGGCGCCGATTCGGTGTCGGTCGGCTTCGAGCACGGCGCGGACCTGCCCGACCCGCACGGCCTGCTGCGCGGCACCGGCAAGCGGCTGCGCTATCTGCACTTCGCGCCGGGCATGCCCGAGCCGACCCACGAGCACCTGGTCGAGTATCTGGACCTGGCGATTCCCTAGCCGAGCGCCACCGGCAGACCGTCGGACCGCATCGCACGGCCGTCCTCGGTGACGACCGCGCACTCATGGCCGGGCAGCTGGGCCAGCCAGTCGATGCCCGCCTCGCCCATCGCCAGGGCCGCCGTGGCGTAGGCGTCCGCCGTGCCGAGCTCCGGCCCGACGACGGTCACCGAGCGCAGGGCGGACGCGGGCTCACCGGTGAAGGGATCGAAGACGTGCAGACCACGCTCATAGGTGCCAGACGTCGCCACCGCCATGTCGGTCACCTCCAGGACCCACGCCAGCGACAGCGCCTCCCACGGATGGCGCACGCCGACCCGCCACGCCGAGCGTCCGGGCGCCGCGCCGCGGACGAAGATGTCACCGCCGGCGTTCAGGCAGTGGTGGGAGGAGCCGAGCAACCGCAGCCGGTCGCAGGCGCGCTGCACCGCCCACCCCTTGACGTAGCCCGACGGGTCGAGCCGGCCGCCGGCCATGATGTCGAAGTAGCCCCGCGTCTCGTCCCAGAGCTGCGCGCACCGGTCGAGGACCTCGCCGACGAGCGGCGAGCAGTCCTCCCGCCGCAGTTCGCCGCGGCCGAGCCGGCTGATCTCACTGTCGGTCTTGTAGGTGCTGAAGATCGTGTCGACCTGCCGCAGCCAGGCGAAGACCTCGTCGGCGAGGCGTTCGAGCTCCGGCACCGGCAGCGCATCGGCGAGGTCGAGGCTGACGGCCATGCCCATCACGTGCTCGACGCGCACCAGCACGGGTCACGCCTGAAACGCGCGGTCGATCGCCGACTGCAGCGACAGCTTGTAGCCCGAGCTGGTGTAGGTGGCGCCGGAGACCGTGTCGATGTTCGCGCTCTGCGACGACAGGGCCTGCGACCTGAGCTTCGGCAGGGCGCTGTTGTTGATCTGCACCGACCGGGAGTGGTCGCTCGGCGAGTCCAGCACCTTGATGTCGGTGATCTTGCCGCCGGAGACGACGATCGACAGCTCGACCGAGCCGTATTCGACATAGATGCTGTTGCCGCCGAAGGTGCCGTCCTTCATCGTCGTGCGCGGCGGCTTCGGCGCGGCCGTGGTCGGCTTCGGCGCGGTCGTCGTCTTCGTGCCACCGCCGGCGGGCGGTGCGGCCGCGGTGGTGGTCGTGGTGGTCGCCCCGCCGTTGCCGGGCGGCATCGACGCCGGGGGAGCGGCACCGCCCGAAGGTGGTGGCACAGAGCCGCTCGGCACGGGCCCGGTCGCGCCGGCTGCCTGCGGGTTCAGAGGGCGGTCGGTGGGGCTGCTGAAGCCGGCCTTGGCACCCACCAGCAGGACGGTGCCCGCCGCGGTGCCCATCAGGGCGATCATCGCGCGTCTCACGAAGGACCAACTCTCATGAACAGGGGAGCACAGCTGTCAGAACTCGAAGGGGTCGAGGTGGATCTGCCGCCGCGGCACCCGAAGCCGCCGCAGCACCTGCAGCGACTGCGTGACGAGACCGTCCGGGCCGCACAGGTAGATGTCGCGTTCGGTGATGTCGGGCACCAGCTCACGCATGCCCGGCGGGGTGAAGAGGCGCCGCGGGCCGGGGTCGCGCCGGTCGCCGACGACGAACCACAGCGTGGCGTGCCGCAGGTCGGCGATGTGTTCCAGCTCGTCGCGCAGGTGCAGGTCGTGCACGGCCGACGCCCGGTAGATCACGATGGCGCCCGGCGGCAGCTCCTCCAGCAGCGCCCGGATCGGCCCGATGCCGCTGCCGGCCGCGATGAGCACCGTCCGCGACTTGACCCGCCGGCTCGCCGTGAAGTCGCCCCACGGGCCCTCGACGAAGATCCGCACACCCGGGCGCAGGTCGCGCATCGCCATCGTGTGGCTGCCGACGGTCTTCACGGTGAGCCGCAGCCAGCGCCCGTTCGGCGCGGCGGACAGCGAGAAGGGATGCGCCTGCCACCACAGCCCCCGCGACAGGAAACGCCACCTGAAGAACTGCCCGGCCTGCGCGTCCAGATCGTGCAGCCGGTTGCCGGTGATGTAGATCGACACCATGTCGGGGCCCTCGGCGACGACGTCCGCCACCTCCAGCCGGTGCCGCAGGTTCAGCGTCAGCGGCGCCACGATCCGGCCCCAGACCACCGCGACGATCATGACGCCGTAGAAGACCATCCACAGCGTCCGCCCGAGACCCGGCCTGAAGAGCTCCTGCCCGTTGGAGAACTGGTGGGCGAAGCCGAGCAGCAGCGCCAGGTAGGCGGTCAGGTGCAGGAAGTACCACAGCTCGTAGGGCAGGGCCCGCCGCAGCCCGCGGATGCTCAGCAGGCCGATGCACACCAGCATGCCGGCCGCGAGGAAGGCGGTGACCATGTCCTCGTACTCGGTCAGGATCGTGCCGAGCTCGCTGACGAAGCCGACCCGGTCCGCGTAGGCGTAGCCGACAGTGATCAGCGACGCGTGCGCGAGGATCATGACCAGCACCGACCCGCCGAGCTCGCGGTGCCACAGGCCGAGGTGCCGGGCGCCGATCCAGCGCTCGAGCATCACCAGCCGGCTCATCAGGATCACCTGCACCAGCAGCAGGTAGCCGGCGATCAGGCCGGTGACCCGGCCCGCCGACTGGAAGAGCTCGGCGGTGGTGTCGATCGAGCCCGGCTTCGTCCCGAGCCACCACGGCAGCAGCGCGAGCGCGAGCCCGCCCCAGAACAGGGTGCGCAGCAGGAACCGTCCGGCACTGTTGTGCTCGACGGGGCGTGCCGCGGGGGCCGCCAGGCTGCCCGCCTGACGCTGTTGCCGGGGGACGGTCATGGTTGATCTTGTCTCATGTGGTTCCACTGCCATTGGTCGTATCAGAAGCCGCTGGCCAACGGCCATGGGCTTAAGCCGGACTTCAACCTGCGCACAAGATGCTCGCACGTGCATGTGGCAGGCGTGCACCTGGAAGGCGCGCCCCTAGAATGGCGCGATGCAGCGGTTCTGGCGAATCGCCCTGATCGTCCTCGCGGTGGTGGCCGCGATCGGCGCGACAGGGCTCGGCGTGGCCTACTCGCTCGGTGTCTTCACCGAAGCGGGCCGTTTCCAGGCCGCCCCTGACTGCGCCGTGCTCGACGCGTCGTCGGTCGCTGCTGTGGTGCCAGCGGCGAAGGTCGAATCCGACGGCGGCAACTGCACGGCCGGCGACGGGCAGACACAGCTCAACGTCGGCTTCACGGTCGTGCAGAAGAAGGGCACCGTCGGTGGTCCGGAGCTCGCGTCCCGCTACCTGGACGTGGTCGGCGGCACCGACACCGAACGCCTCGACGGCGTCGGCGACCAGGCGATCCGCCAGCGGGTCCGCGCGATCGGCCAGCCGCAGATCATCACGATGCGGGTCAGCAACCTGATCGTCGTGCTGTCGGTGGCCAACCTGGGCGGCGGCGAGCTCCCCGCCTCGGCGGACACGGGCCTGGTCGGCGTCGCCAGGTCCCTGGCCACCAACCTGAGCCGCTGACCACGACGGCCCGGTCGCGATCTCCGGGCCGGGTCCAACCGGTGGGGCGGGCCTGGGGCAGAGCAACCACCGCCCCCGGTCGCCCGGACTGTGGTACTCCTCGGTCCATGCATCGACACTGGCCTATTTTCCATGATCCGGAAGGCTTTGTGTCGTCATAGCGCAATGCCGGTGAGTTAAGGATTTGCGTCGAGGGTTGTCGATGCCGCGTGGCGGCTTGCGCAGCAACGAAGCTCCCGTTACACATGCTGTCG